>JACAFA010000098.1 GCA_013388525.1 Ignavibacteriaceae bacterium
ATTAGTTTTTACTCTTCTCTGCAATCAAATTCAGCGCACTTCCGGCTTTGAACCAGCCAATCTGTGTTTCATTCATCGTGTGGTTGAGCATAATTTCATCTTTACTTCCATCTGAATGCTTGACGATCATTTTCAACTGTTTGCCTGGTGCAAGCTGAGTTACGAGTAAATCAACTTTGTCATCCTCTTTTATTTTGTCATAATCTTTCGGATCAGCAAATGTCAAAGGAAGCATTCCCTGTTTCTTCAAATTAGTTTCGTGAATGCGTGCAAAACTTTTTACGATAATTGCTCTTCCACCAAGAAATCTTGGTTCCATTGCTGCGTGTTCTCGCGAAGAACCTTCACCATAATTTTCATCGCCGATAACAACCCATCCGATTCCTTTTGCTTTGTATTCTCTTGCCACTTCAGGAACAGATTTGATTTCGCCGGTAAAAATATTTTTAACTTTTCCTGTATCTCCGCTATAGGCGTTTGTTGCACCAATGAACATATTGTTGGAAATATTATCAAGATGTCCCCGGAATCTCAGCCACGGACCAGCCATTGATATATGATCCGTAGTACACTTTCCTTTTGCCTTCAGAAGAACAGGCAAATAAACAAAATCTTTTCCATCCCATTTTTTAAATGGTTCAAGTAACTGAAGTCTTTCACTTTTGGGATCAACTTTCACTTCCACAGAAGATCCATCTTTTGCAGGTGGAATGAATCCGCTGCTTCCTTCGTCGAATCCTTTTGGAGGAAGTTCTTCTCCGCTTGGTGGATTTAGTTTTACTTTTTCTCCTTTTTCATTTACAAGTTCATCAGTCAATGGATTGAATGAAAGGCTTCCGGCAATTGCAAGTGCAGTTGTAATTTCCGGAGAAGCAACAAATGCAAGTGTTTCCGGATTGCCATCGTTTCTCTTTGCAAAATTCCTGTTGAATGCAGTAACGATTGTATTCTTCTCACCTGTTTTAATATCCATTCGCTTCCACATTCCAATACAGGGACCGCAGGCATTAGCAAGAATTAATCCACCAATGTCAGTTAATGATTTTAATTGTCCATCTCTTTCAATTGTTGCTCTAACCTGCTCGGAACCGGGAGTAATTGTGAATTGCGATTTTGCTTTTAGTCCTTTTGCTATCGCTTGTTTTGCAATACTTGCTGAACGATCAATATCTTCATAACTCGAATTTGTGCAGCTTCCGATAAGTGCAACAGAGATTTTATCAGGATAATTTTCCTTCTTCACTGCTTCTTTCATTTGAGATATCGGCCAAGCTTTATCCGGTGTAAATGGACCATTGAGATGTGGTTCAAGTTCACTTAAATTAATTTCAATCACCTGATCGAAATATTTTTCAGGATTCTGAAAGACTTCTTTATCTGCACATAATTCATCGGAAAGACTTTCTGCAAGAGCAGCAACATCAACTCTTTTTGTAATCCTTAAATAAGATGACATCTTTTCATCAAAGGGGAAAATGGAAGTTGTTGCACCAATCTCAGCACCCATATTACAAATCGTTCCTTTACCTGTACAAGAAATTGATGAAGTTCCATCACCAAAATATTCTACGATTGCTCCAGTGCCGCCTTTTACAGTTAATATTCCTGCAAGTTTTAATATTACATCTTTTGCCGATGTCCAGCCATTCATCTTACCTGTTAATTTCACTCCGATTATTTTTGGCCATTTTAATTCCCACGGCATTCCTGCCATAACATCAACAGCATCTGCGCCGCCAACCCCAATTGCGATCATACCAAGTCCGCCTGCATTTGGAGTGTGAGAATCCGTTCCAATCATCATTCCGCCCGGGAAAGCATAATTTTCTAAAACAACCTGATGAATAATTCCGGCACCTGGTTTCCAGAAACCAATACCGTATTTACGAGAAATGCTTTCAAGAAAATCATAAACTTCTTTGTTCTCTTCATTTGCTCTGAGTAAATCATCTTCTGCACCGACTTGTGCCTGAATTAAGTGATCACAGTGAACTGTTGATGGAACTGCTGTAGTCTTTTTTCCTGAGGACATAAATTGAAGAAGCGCCATTTGAGCAGTTGCATCCTGCATAGCAACTCGGTCAGGTGTTAAA
>JACAFA010000082.1 GCA_013388525.1 Ignavibacteriaceae bacterium
CTTTCAGCTTTCCAGTAGTCATACCATTTTTTATCAGCATCAGGATTTACAAAGAACTGCATTTCCATCTGTTCAAACTCACGTGTTCTGAAAAGAAAGTTTTTCGTATTGATTTCATTGCGGAATGCTTTTCCAATTTGTGCAATTCCGAATGGAAGTTTTTGTCGTGAAGAACCTTGCACATTTAAAAAGTTAACGAAGATTCCTTGAGCAGTTTCAGGTCTCAGGTAAACAACTGCGGAACTGTCCTCCATCGGACCGATAAATGTTTTGAACATCAGGTTAAATTTTCGCGCATCGGTAAATGTTCCTTTATTTCCGCACTGAGGACAATTCAATTGTGCAAGGAGTAGTTTTGATATTTCTGCATCTTCAAGCAAAAGTGTGAAAGGATTTTCGACACCGGCATTTTGAATTTTATCATCTATCTTTTTAATCAGATTTTCATCAGTCTTCAAACTTTCTTTTAATTCCTGAACTGCTTTTTCTTTTTTCTTATCAGCATAAGAATCACCAAGCACATCAAGCCGAAATCTTGCTTTACATTGTTTACAGTCAATCATCGGGTCTGTAAAATTCTCAACGTGTCCCGAAGCTTCCCAGACTCGTGGGTGCATTAAAATAGATGCATCAATGCCTTCAACATCTTCGCGATAAGTCATCGTTTTCCACCACTCGCTTTTAATATTGTTGAGCAGTTCAACTCCAAGCGGTCCGTAATCCCAGCAGCCATTGAGACCACCATAAATTTCACTTGATTGGAAAACAAATCCTCTTCGTTTAGAAAGAGAAACGATTTTTTCTAATGTGTCGTTTTTATTGTTTTGTGCTATGATAGTATTCCTTTAATCTTTTTTTGAATGCAAATATAGTAAAAAATGGTTTGCTGACGGTAAGAATATTATGACTTTAAGAATTAAGTTCTTTGAGTAATATTTTTTTTATTTGCAGATGCTGACGCTTTAATATTCCATATTTTTCCCTTACAACATCGAGTAAAAGCAGCGATTGAATTATATAATTCTTTTTTAAAAGTTTTATGCGATTATTTTTTGATTTTTTTATTTCATCATCTAATGCTTCCAAATGTTTTTTTATTGTGTAAATATCACCTCTGTCAATTGGTCCTGAAAGTGCTTTTGCAGGCGATAATTTGAAAACATTATTGAGCGCCGACTGAGTTGTCTGTCTGAGAATATTTTTTGGCAGATTACTTTTTGAAGATATTAAAGAGAAAGCATTAAAAAGATTTCCGACAAGAAA
>JACAFA010000087.1 GCA_013388525.1 Ignavibacteriaceae bacterium
GTTTCATCTTTGATAATGCTAAAAGTAAATCCCTTCTGCTCAAGATGAAATTTGTATGATCTATAAACATTCTCTGCCACATCATTTAGATAACTTTCCACAAAATTATACTGCCTCTTCCCTGCTTCCATCTTTGAAAAGTTAAGAATTGAATTAACAATTTTCCCAAGCCTGTTAGCTTCCTGGCTGATGATTGAATAATATTCTTTTTTCTTCTCTTCGGTTTTGACTCTGTCCATTTCAAGTGTTTCAGAAAACATGCTAATGAGTGAAAGCGGTGTTCTCAGCTCGTGAGAAACATTTGATACAAAATCAGATTTTATCTGTGCAAGCTCGACTTCCTTTTTAATATTCCGGTAAACAATCCAAACTCCGAGGATCAAAACAATTGTAAGCAAACCGATAAGCAAAATATTTGTGAGTGCTCTCTGCTGAACAAGATCTTCGATTGTTTGTCCCACAAGAGAAATTCCAATTTGATAATTTGGAAAAATCCACAATGATTTTGATTGCTGTACTTCTCCAACCTTAAAATCCCTTGATGAATTGAACTGAAAATTCTCAGCACGATTGAAAACTGAAATCACAAATTCTCTCTGAGCAATTTCCTGAATTTTAGGTGAGAGTATTCTGTAAACAAACTCTTTTGGATCAATCATCATCCCGGTTATCCTTTTCAAACCTTCCGGAGTTTCTTCTATAAACAGAAGCATAGAAAAATCAGTAGTTGTATCCGGGCTAACAGGTTCAAGCTTTCGGTAGCCTGCTGTTTTATAAGTTAAAAGTCTTTTTACAATTGGCTGGTTTTCGGATAAAATATTTTTAACCGATTTTTTTAACTCACCTAATTTATCGAAGAAGTTATTATTCTTCTCGTTTTTCACAATGAGTTTTACTTCACTGTTAACACTGTCTGCTACAAAGATTATATACAAGGAAGGAAACTGGTTGTAAAAACTATCAATAGCTGAAGAAATTTTCACATCATCAAAATTACTAAGATCATCATGGAACTCATCAATCCTGCTTGCCCAACTACTAACAACATCTTCAGAATATTGATTAACGGAATAAAGAATTGCATCAAGTTGATTAGAATAAATCCTTCCGATAACCTCTTCGTTCTGGTTAAGTGAAATCATTTCATTAATTGTAAGGAATGCCGCAGGAAGCAGAATCAGAATGATAAGTATTACAACTATTCTCCTTACAGTTTTATTCATCAGTGAAGCAAGTTTGATCGAAACAATTAAAACATAGCAAAATATTTTCGCTGATTCAAAAATAAGAAATTAGCGGATGGCTTTCGTCCTGATAAAGATGACATCTTCAGGACATGAATCGGTTTCAGATAATATTATAATTTTGCAATAATGAAAAGCTGTATTTTATAAAAGATATCATCTTTCCGCTTTTCTTAATTTCTGTCATAATCTGATGTAAATTTAAAGTGACTATTGCAAGTAATTAATATTATGCAACGAACTTTGATAATAATTGGAATAATAATTTTA
>JACAFA010000208.1 GCA_013388525.1 Ignavibacteriaceae bacterium
AATTCGAGGTCAGCAATTTTACTTACGAGCGCTTCAGTTTTCGCATTGGGGTTTTTAGAGTGGAAGTAACTTTTTACTCTGCTTCTTAGGTTGTTTGCTTTGCCGACGTAGATTACTTTATTCTTATCGTTAAAGAATTGGTAAACTCCAGGTTTGGAAGGAAGATTTGCTAATTTATTTTGAAGTTCAGGATTCATCAACTGATTATATTTTAATTTTCACCTGATGAATCTTTGGAAATTTTGGGATTAAATCAATTGAAAAATTTAATTTAGTTTATTATCCTCGTCCTGGTTGATATTACTTTGGCAAAGTTTCATTCTTTCCGATAACTACAATTCCGCTTTCAGTTACTGTAAATTTTTTCTTATCACCTTCAAGGTCAAAACCAATTTCATATCCTTCAGGAATGTTAACGTTTTTATCAATTATAGTTCTTCTGATTCTGGCGTGTCTTCCTACATTACAATTATCCATAAGTATTGAGTCTGTAACATAAGAATAACTATTCACTCTAACGTTTGGTCCAAGTATTGAACGTTCAACAAGACCACCGGAAATTATACATCCGTCACAAATTAATGAATTAAGACTTCGTCCGACTCTTTCACCTTCGTGAGAAACAGTTTTTGCCGGCGGAAACTGATAGCGGTAACCTCTTATATACCATTCAGCATCATACATATTAAAGTCAGGTGAAACACTCAACAGATTCATACTTGCAGAATAGTAGCTGTCGATTGTTCCGATATCTTTCCAATATGGTTGTGATTTTTTATTTTCATCAACAAACTTATACGCATAAACATCTCTGCCGGAATTCACCATATACGGAATTACATCCTGCCCGAAATCATTTGCAGGAATTTTCTTTGCTTCCATTTCCTTAAAAACTTCTCTTAAAGCATTAGCATCAAAAACATATATTCCCATATTAACAAAAGAATATTGTGGATTATCCGGAATCCGTGGAGGATCTTTTGGCTTTTCAATAAATGAATCAATTTTATAATTGGCATCAACACTAACAATCCCAAATCGTGTTGCCTCTTCAACTGGAACTTCAATACAGGATAGAGATAGATGTGCTTTCTTGTGAATATGATATTGCAGCAATTTCAGGTAGTCCATTTTATAAATATGATCACCGCTAAGAATCAAAACTATCTTGGCTTTTCTTTCCGGAGAAAACAGATTCATATTCTGGTAGATTGCGTTTGCAGTACCAAGATACCAGTCATTATTGAGTTTTCTCTGGGGTGGAACGGTGTAAATAAATTCACCAAGTTCAGGATTGAAAATGCTCCACGCTTCGAATATGTGCTGGTTCAATGAATCAGATTTGTATTGAGTAAGCACATAAATTCTTCTTAGTTCCGAGTTCAGGCAATTTGAAAGCGCAAAGTCTATTATCCTGTATTTACCACCAAATGGTACTGCTGGTTTACTTCGGACTTTTGTTAATGGATAAAGTCTTTCTCCCTGACCGCCGGCAAGAAGCATTGTGACTGTATCTCTTAATATTGATGAACCTTGAATGGACATTTTCTCTCCTTTAATTTCATTTCAAAAATATATAATTATGCTCTGAATGGCAATTTAAGAAATGATTAACTCCTAAAAATTGTAACTTTAAGTTAAGAATTGGATATTTTATTTAAAATAAATTTCTTTACCCGAGCCAAATGAAGAAGAAAAAAATACTCCTGCTGATTTTTTTAGCAGTACTTATAATAATTTTGCCAGGTGCTGTTTATTACAAAATCCAATTATACCGACTGACTTATATTCACACGTACTTTAAAACAGCCGATGAAAATTATATCACTTCCAATCAGAAGAAGATAGATATTATTAAATATGATCTCTCCTTTGATCTTTATCCTGAAAAGAAAATGTTTATTGCACGGGCAGTTTTAACAGGAAAAGTTTTAGATGAGAACATTCAATCAATCGATCTTAATTTTTACGATAATTTTAAAATTGAAAAGCTTACTCTTAATGATCAATTGGCAGATTATGAGAATGAAAAAACAAGGTTATCAATTCCTTTTAATGCTTCATCAGGAAGAGAATTTAAAATAGAAATTCAATATGAAGGTACACCGAAAAAAGCCGGGCTGGAAGGATTTGTTTTCGGTAAAAGAAACGGCAAATCATTAATCTATAATCTCAGTGAACCAAATTATGCTTCATCCTGGTTTCCTTGTAATGATATTCCTTTTGACAAAACAGTACTTGATATAAAAATTACAAATGATTCAAATTCTGTTTCTGTTTCAAATGGTGTTTTAATTGATGTTACTACTAAAGGTGACAGAAGAACATATCACTGGCGGACAGAATATCCAATCTCCACATATCTGATTGCAATTTACTCGGCTGAATATCAATCATTTTCTGATGAATATATTTCACGTGATAGAACTGATACAATGAAAATAGAATATTATGTTCTTCCGGATAAACTTGAAAATGCCAGAGAAGATTTTTCGAATCATGTTAAGATGCTAGAAGTTTTTTCTGAAATGTTCGGAGAATATCCTTTCATCAAAGAAAAATATGGTGTCGCAGAATTTTTATGGTTTCCCGGCGCTATGGAACATCAAACCATTACCGGCGTCTCATCAAACATGATTAGCGGAAAAAATTTTTTTGAAGATACTTACGTCCACGAGCTTGCTCATCAATGGTGGGGAAATGCTATTGGTCCTAAATCCTGGAAAGACATCTGGCTTAATGAAGGATTTTCAACTTATTCAGAAGCACTTTACTATGAAGCAATCTCAGGTCGTGAGGCGCTTCAATCAACAATGTTGAGTAAATACAGCAGTGATTTTTCCGGTTCATTAGGTGAACCGGGACCATATCTTTTTACAAGAACAGTTTATGATAAAGGGGCGTGGGTTCTTCATATGCTTCGCTGGGAAATTGGTGATTCAGCTTTTTTTAATACTCTGAGAGTGTATTATGAAACTTTTAAATATTCTAATGCTTCAATAAGTGATTTTAAGAATATCTGCGAAAAAGTTTCAGGAAAAAACCTTGATAAATTTTTTGAGCAATGGATTTTTAACAAAGGTCAGATTCAACTTGATTATAAAACGGAAACAAAAGAATCATCAGAAGGAATTCTTGTTTCAATTCATTTACAGCAAACTCAGGATGAGTATGAAGAATTTCATTTTCCTCTGGAAGTGAGATTATTATTTAATGATAATATGGGAAAAAGATTCCGTTATGATATTGCATCACGCGATACTGTGCTGGAAATTTTAACAAGCGAATTTCCGGATAGTGTTGAACTTGATCCTGACAGATGGCTGCTTGCATCATTCAATCAAAAGGAAGAATAAAAATATTTTTTTTCCTTCATCATATAGTTAGTTTTGCCAATACTAAATTAAAACAGTTGATTAGTGGAAAAAGTATATTTTTTTATTTCAGATATTCATTTAGGATTACAGGAAAAAGTTCAGGAAGAAGCTAAAGAAAAAAAACTGGTCAGTTTTCTCAAATTCGCCGGAACAAACTGTGATGAATTATTCATTGTCGGCGATCTTTTTGATTACTGGTTTGAATACAGAAGAGTTTATCAAAAAGGCTTTTACCGAACACTTGCTGCTCTGAAAGACATTAGCGAAGGAAATATTAAATTACATTATTTTATTGGCAACCACGACTTTCTTCACCGTGATTTTTTTGCGAAAGAATTCGGTGCAATTATTTATGAAGACGGGCTTTCGGTTGAGTTGAATGGCAAAAAATTTTTTATAGCTCATGGTGATGGTCTGGTTAGCAATGATACAGGCTATAATATTCTGAAATGGATATTGCGAAATAAATTCTTCCAATCACTTTATTCATTATTGCACCCTGATCTTGGAATTGCAATAGCCAGTAAAACAAGTAAGTCCAGTCGTGTTTATACTGATAAAAAAGATTATGGCGAAGTTGATGGATTATTTGAAGCAGCGAAGAAAAAAATTGAAGAAGGATTTGATTATGTACTTTTTGGCCATTTGCATAAACGAATCTGGCAAACATATAAACAGGGGAATTATATCAACTTAGGTTCCTGGCTTGATAAACCCTGCTACGGAGTATTTAAAGAAAATAAATTTGAAATAGTTGAATTATAACCTAACCGATAAATGACTGATAAAGATTACGACAGGTATTTTAACGATCCGTCTTACAGAAATAAAAAAATGAAGAAGAAGAAAAAAACAAGTAAATTCTGGGTAATAAGCGGAACAGTTGCGGTTGTTTTGCTCGGGATATTTATTGCTGTCATTTACAGCGGTTTACCTTCTCTCGAAGAATTAGAAAATCCTAAACCACAACTCGCCAGTAAAGTTTTTTCAGCAGATGGTGAATTGTTAGGTCAGTACTTTATTGAAAACAGAATTGAAACTCAGCTCAACAAACTTCCGGATCATCTGATAAAAGCATTGATAGCTACAGAAGACAGAAAATTTTATGATCACTGGGGAGTTGATGTTACAAGGTTCATAAAAGCAATGGTGAAAAATCTTTTTTCTCTTTCACTAAAGGAAGGCGCAAGTACTTTAACCCAGCAGCTTGCAAGAAATCTTTATGAGCTTAAAGTAACTAAAGAATCACAGTTTGATAAAGCCATTAGAAAAATCAGGGAATGGATTACTTCAATTCAGATCGAAAAGAATTTTACTAAAAATGAAATAATAGAACTCTATTTAAATGTATCATACTTCGGAAGAAGCGCTTATGGAATTGAATCAGCAAGCCGTGTTTATTTTGGTAAAAGTGCCGGTGAATTAACTCTTCCTGAATCAGCATTGTTTGTTGCTTTACTTAAATCACCAAGAGATTTTGATCCTGTTAATAATTATGATAATGCTTTAAAGCGAAGAAACCTGGTAATGTATAACATGGTATCAACAGGATTTCTTGACAGGAATGAATATGAAAAACTTAAATCAGAACCCATAGTTCTTGCTTCGGAAAAACCAAGCGTTATGAGAACAATCGCTCCTCACTTTATGGAATATGTTCGTCTTCAAATGTCAGAGATGGCTGATAAATATGGTTACGATTTATATCGTGATGGTTTGAATATTTATACTTCTATTGATTCAAGAATGCAGAAAATTGCAAACGAATTTTCAGCTAAACATATTCAGGAATATCAAAAACTATTTGAGAAAAACTGGAATTGGAATAATAACAAAGATCTGCTTGCTACTCTGGTAGATGAAGCAATTAAAAAATCCCGTATATATCGTAGTGAGGATTCAAAAGAGAACAAAGCTGCCATTTACAATCGTCTGAAAAAAGATGAAGCATTTATTGATTCAGTTAAATTTGCAGCTACAAGAATTGAAGTTGGATTTGTTGTGATTGACCCGTTTACAGGTGAAATAAAAGCAATGGTCGGAGGAACAAATCAGGAATTTGGCAGAGGTCTGAATCATGTTTCCGGAATACAGAGACAACCTGGTTCTTCATTCAAACCAATTATTTATGCAACAGCAATTGAAAACGGATATTATCCTTCATACACAATTCTGAATCAGAAATTTGATTATAATGGCTGGAGTCCTTCAAATTCTGATAATGATTACTCCGGATATGAAACAATGAGATATGCACTTGCAAAATCACTTAATGTCGTTACCGGAAGGATGACAATTAGTGAAATAGCTCCACCAAAGCAAGTAGTAAAAATCGCACAGAGAATGGGAATTAAATCAAAGCTTGAACCTTATCCTGCAATTGCACTTGGTACTTCCGAAGTTACTCCACTTGAGATGACTTCTGCTTTCGGAACATTTGTAAATAAAGGTATTCATGTTGAACCTATTTCTATTCTGAAGATTGAAGATAAAAACGGAATCTTAGTGGACCAGTTTATTCCTGAATATGTTCAGGCAATAACACCACAAACTGCATCCATAATGGAAAGTATGATGATGGATGTAGTTAATTACGGAACAGGTGCTGGTGTAAGAAGATATTATCAGTATCCTGCCGCAGGAAAAACCGGAACAACACAAAATTTTTCTGATGCATGGTTTATTGGCTATACTCCTGAACTTGTCGCCGGCTGCTGGGTTGGTTTTGATGATCATAGAGTTAAATTTACTGACTGGTATGGTCAGGGTGCAAGAGCAGCACTTCCTGTTTGGGCAATGTTTATGGAAAATGCATATAAAGAAATTAAAATACCAGTTGGGTATTTTCAATTTTCAGATGGTATTGATACTGTTGGATTTTGCAAAAAGACAATGGATTTGGGTGATCCCAGAATCGCAAATAATTATTGCCCGGAAGTTGTTTATGATATTATTAATTCAAAACATCTGCCGATGACTTGTGAAATCCACACAGATAAAAATGTAATCATCAAAGAAGAACGAACAGGAGAAACAGGCTGGTAGAGTAGCAATTAAAAATTAAAAATTATAAATGAAATATTTTGCTCAATGAACTCAAGAAAAAGAATTTACTTTTAACTTATCAATTTTTAATTTTTACTTGTTAATTTTTAATTGTCTCGCCCGGATGGTGAAATTGGTATACACGCTAGCTTCAGGAGCTAGTCCACGCAAGTGGGTGGGGGTTCAAGTCCCCCTTCGGGCACAAATTATTTAGTGCGAGCCTGTCTGCCAACAATTAGATTCAAGTCCTGTTTCGGACAAAAATTTTTTCAGAAAATAAGTTAAACTAAAAAGCCACACTGAAAACAGCGTGGCTTTTCCCGGAGTATGCTTCCCTACAAATATTTTTAATTACACATGAAGCTGAACTGATGAAGCATCAGTTAAAACACCTTTAAAACTCTTTACTGCGTCTTTTATTGTTTTATATGATTCAAAAATATTTAGTGTTGAGGTCTTTTCCATCAAAGCTTTGAAAACAGATACAGGTTCAATCAGTTTTAGATCGCCGCCTATCTGTGTTATGTTTCTTTTTGCCAGTACCAGCGTACCCAGAAAAGTTGAATCCATAAACTCAACTCTGCTTATATCAACAACTAACTTCTTAAATTTCTTTTCGATATCTGCCTGAAGAATTAATTTAAACTGAGCAGCTTCTTTCCAGGTAGCTCTTGTCAGATGTACGATTTCAATGACTACATCTTCATATACTTTTTGTTCAAAGTCTTCCATAATTCCCTCTGTTACTGATTTAACTTTGTTAATCTACTGTTATTTGTATCCGGAACAGCCAACTTTTATTCCACTCTAATAATTTGAAATTATTCATTATCGTTACTGATAAACATTTTTTTTGACTCAGAATGATATTTATGAATCAATTAAAAGTACCCTGTTTATGGACATTTTTGTCGGTTCGACAGTTAAGCTTATTTTTAGAATGAGAATACATTATAAAATTTTTATTGTCGTGAATAAGATCAGTAAACCAAACTATGAAATAGGATATGCAGAAGCTGTTACTCTTGCGAAGTCACATTACGAAAACTTCCCCGTAGTTTCTTCTCTGATTCCCGGAAAGCTGAAAAATGATATTGCAATTATTTATTGGTTTGCACGAACAGCAGATGATTATTCAGATGAAGGAAATATTCGTAAATCTGAAAGGCTTGAAAAACTTACACATTTTGAAAATAGATTGCGCTCTTTGCTGAGCGATGAGCCATTATCAAATTTGGAAGCTGCACTCAAGAACACAATTATTGTAAGAAAATTAAATCCGGAATATTTTTTTAAACTGATAAAAGCATTTAAACAAGATGTTGCTAAAACCCGATATCAGAATTTTAATGAATTACTTGACTACTGTTCTAACTCAGCTAATCCTGTTGGAAGATTATTGTTGGAACTTTTCGAAGTAAGAAATGAAAAAGCTTTTTTTTACTCTGATAGAATCTGCACAGCACTTCAGCTAACAAACTTTATTCAGGATACTAAAATCGATTTTGAAAAGGGAAGAATATATTATCCGCTCGATGAAATGGAAAAATTTAGTGTAACTGAAAAATTGTTTGAGATGAAAGAAATTAGTCCTAACTTAAAGCAGTTAATTGAATTCATTGTGGTCAGAACACAGGCTTTGTTTGATGAAGGCAAAGGTTTGCTAGAATTTCTTTCCGGTAAATTTAAGTATGAAATTAACTGGACCATCCAAGGAGGAGAAGAAATTCTTAAAAAAGTTCGTGGTGCTGATTTTGATGTTTTCAGTAAACGACCATTTTTATCAAAGTCGGATTATTTAAGATTATTTTTTAAGTCGCTGTTAAATTGATGAACGATATCGCAAAAGAAATAGCAAAGAAAAGTAAAAGCAGTTTCTATTATGCTTTTAATTTATTGCCGGCTGAACAGCGCGATGCGATGAATACTGTTTATGCGTTTTGCCGTGAGACTGATGATATCGTAGATGAAGGAACAATCACTGATGACATCAAATTTGATAAACTCAGAAAGTGGAGAATAGAATTAGAGAAGTCCTTGCGTGGACATTCAGATTATCCATTGATCAACAAACTATCCCGTACAATTCAACGTTTCAATATTCCGCTCGAACCATTTTTTGATCTTCTCAAGGGAATGGAAATGGATCTTCAGCAGAAACGATATGTAACATTTAATGATTTGCAGACTTATTGCTATCGTGTTGCATCAACTGTCGGCTTGATGTGCATTGAAATTTTTGGTTACAGACATCCATCAGCAAAAGATTTTGCAGTTAATCTTGGTATCGCACTTCAGCTTACTAATATTCTTCGTGATGTTAAAAAAGATGCTGAAAGAGGAAGGATATATCTTCCAAAGGAAGACCTTGAAAAATTCAATTACAATGAAACAGATATTTTTAATAATACCTACAATGAAAATTTTCAGAAGATGATGAAATACCAGGTCGAACGTGCAAGAGAATATTTCAACACTGCAACTGCCTGTCTGAATAAAGAAGATAAAAGAGCTATGTTTGCTGCGAGAGCAATGCAGCATATTTATTACAGAATGCTTAATAAAATTGTTGAAGCTGATTACGATGTTTATAACAAAAAAATAAAAATTTCAACTGCAAAGAAACTTGGAATTTCGGTCGGAGTCTGGGCTAAATACAGATTGGTATACTGATCTTTTCTGAATTTTATCAGATGCAAAAAAAAGTCATTGTTATCGGCGGAGGATTTGCAGGACTTTCCGCAGCATCTTATCTGACAAGTAAAAAATATAAAGTTACACTTCTTGAAGCCTCGCCAAAATTAGGCGGCAGAGCTTATTCTTTTCTTGATAAAAATTCCAATACTATTATTGATAATGGTCAGCACATTCTTATGGGCTGTTATTTTGAAACATTGAATTTCATTTCACTCATCGGTGCAAAAGAAAATTTTTATTTTCAAAAACGACTAGAAGTAAATTTTGTAAAAGAAGAATTTCAAGTATTTCAGCTAAAAGGTTTTCCTTTTGTTTATCCGATTAATTTATTAATTGGACTTCTCAGGTTTGAAGCTATTAGTTTTGCAGAACGTCTGAGTTTATTGAAAGCATTTTTCAAACTTACTTTCTTATGTTCTGATAAATTTTCAAAAATGAATATCAGGGAATGGTTGGAGAATGAAAACCAATCACAAAATGTTCAGGATGCATTCTGGAAAATACTTGCTGTTGGTGCTTTAAACACAAGCATCGAAAAAGCATCCGCCAAAATTTTTATTGATATTCTAAAACTGATATTCCTTAAAGGGAATAAAGCTGCCACAATCGTTTTACCAAAGTATGGATTGAGTGAATCATATTGTAAGAATGCTGAAGAGTGTATTGTTAATAATGGGGGAGAGATAATTTTATCGGAGCCTGTTGAAAATTTTATAACTTCAGAGGACAGGATAACCGAGGTTCATTCTTCAAAAAAAGTATTTCTCGATTTCGATTTTGTTATTTCAGCGGTACCTTCTTTTGCACTTGCAAGAATTATTGGACAGGAAAGTAAAATTAAGTTGCCTGATTTCAGTTATTCATCAATTCTGAATATTCATCTTTGGCTGAAAGAAAATAAATTGCCGGAAGGTTTTTTTGGACTTATCAATTCACCGTTGCATTGGGTGTTCAACAAAGGCACTCATTTGAATATTGTTATCAGCAATGCTAATGAGCTTGTTAACAAACCGGATGAGGAATTAATTGAGATGGTCAAAGGTGAACTGAAAAAATTCTTCTTACTGGATTCAGGATTTATATCTGATTATAAAATCATAAAAGAGAAGCGAGCTACTTTTATTCCTTCGAATGATATTATTGACAAAAGACCAAATCAAAAAACTCAAATTAAAAATTTAATTTTAGCGGGAGACTGGGTAGATACAGGTTTACCTTCAACAATAGAAAGTGCTGTAAAAAGTGGAAGAGTAGCGGCTGAAATTATTCTGAACTTGAAATAATTAACTTGTTTTAAATAGCATTTTAATACATACAATCAATTAATATCCTAGGCTAATTATAACAAAAATCCCCTCTTTTTACGGAGGGGATTTTGAATTGGTTGTGTTTTTCTCACTTCAGCAGTATCATCTTCTTCGAAATTATATATTTCTCAGCGACTAACTGGTAAATATAAACACCACTCGCAAGGTTCGAAGCGTTGAATTGTATTTCATATCTTCCTGCTTGCTGTTTTGTGTTTACCAACTCTTTTACTTTTCTTCCGAGTATATCGTAGATTATAAGTGATACATCACTCGTGTTTGGAAGATCATACTTTATTGT
>JACAFA010000330.1 GCA_013388525.1 Ignavibacteriaceae bacterium
AAAACTCCCAAAAGCAATTCATCATCTGATAAACTATACTGAAAGTAAGTTAAGCCATTAGCAATATAACAATACAACAATAAATCAATCTCTATAAAATGAACGGCATAGAATTAATAGTCATCGCACTTGTAATGTATGTTGCTGCTTACAGGTTGTATGGCGGATTTATTTCCAAACGACTTGAAGTTAACAACAGCAGAGAAACTCCATCTCATACGATGTATGATGGTGTTGATTACTGTCCCGCTAAATCTCCGGTTTTACTCGGACATCATTTTGCATCTATTGCAGGCGCAGGTCCGATTGTTGGTCCGGTAATAGCAGCAGGATTTGGTTGGATTCCCGTTTATTTGTGGGTAGTATTTGGTGCAATATTTATCGGTGGTGTTCACGATTATTCAAGTATCGTTGCATCAGTTCGTCATCAAAGCAAATCAATCGGATTTATTATCCAACAATACATTGGAATCAGCGGGAAAAAATTATTTTTGATTTTTGCCTGGGCAACTTTGATTCTTGTTATTGCTGTCTTTACAATTATCGTTGCCGATACCTTCACACACATTCCAAGCGCAGGAACTTCTTCAATTTTATTTATGATTCTTGCTGTGTTTTTTGGAATTGCTATTTACAGATTGAAAGCCCCATTATGGATTGCAACGATAGTTGGAGTGATTTTACTTTTTCTATCAATTCCGGCTGGTAATTTATTTCCCTTACAGCTTGATGCTTTAACCTGGCAATTAATACTATTCGGCTACATATTTCTTGCTTCAACGGTTCCTGTTTGGATTTTACTGCAACCAAGAGATTACCTCAATTCATTTTTCCTTTATGCATTAATGATTGGTGGATTAGTTGGAGTATTCTTTGCAGCACCAACAATTAATATTCCTGCATTCAATTCTTTTTCATTAGATAAAGTTGGATACCTGTTCCCTGCTTTGTTTGTAACAGTTGCCTGCGGAGCTATCAGTGGCTTCCATTCAATCGTTGGCAGCGGAACAACAGCCAAACAGCTTGATAAAGAAACTGACGGACACATAGTCGGTTACGGCGGAATGTTGATTGAAGGAATGTTAGCCGTACTTTCTTTGATTGCCGTTGCATCAATGGTGAATGAAGAGTTCATAAATATTCTTACAACAAAAGGACCAGTTCCGGCTTTCTCACTTGGTGTTGCAAGATTCATAAATGCGATTCCGGTAATTAATATTTCTGTTCCTTTGGCTCAAACATTTACTGCTCTTGCAGTATCTGCTTTTGCACTCACTTCTCTTGATACAGCAACACGCTTAGCAAGATTTATGTTTCAGGAATATTTTGAAGATAAAGAAAAAAATGAAAAATCATTAGTTACCAATCGTTATGTATCTACTGCTATTACCGTTGCGTTTGGTGCAGCATTAACTTTCAGCGGACAAACAATGTCAATCTGGCCAGTCTTTGGAAGTGCAAATCAATTACTTGCTGCACTTGCTCTGCTGGCATTAACCGTATGGGTCGCAAATCTTAAGAAAGGATTTTTATTTGTTTTGATTCCAATGATTTTCATGTTTGCAGTTACACTAACCGCTTTGGGTATGTTGATTTATACAAACTTCATCGCAACAAATTATACTTTAGCAGTCATTTCGATTTTACTTTTCACACTTGCTGTGATGCTTGGAATAAAAGCGTATGGAGTTTTAACTAATGGGAAAGAATTAATTAAAGAAACCGTTTAAAAAATTTTCAAATTGCTTAAATGCTAAATTGTTCCTCAAGCAATTTAACAGTTTAGCAATTTTAAGAATTAAAAATAGACACAAGTACTTAACATACTTTTCATAAGGAAATCAGATGAAAGAGAAAGTATTAAAAATCTGGCCGGAAATAAACTGGATTAAGAATGAAGAACTCAGAGAAAAAGTTTTAAACTGCTGGGTTTATGCAATTGAGAATTCTGTCCTATCGCCGGAAGATCTGGAGGTAATTCCATTTTCTCTTCTCATCAAAGATTGCAAAATATCTTTTATGAATCACAAACGTACTGCGGTTCAGCTTTCTGTTGATATTGCAAAACG
>JACAFA010000176.1 GCA_013388525.1 Ignavibacteriaceae bacterium
AAAAAAGGTAAACCAAAAAAAGTTTTAATTCTTGGAAGCGGTGCTTTGCAAATCGGGCAGGCTGGTGAGTTTGATTACTCCGGCTCGCAGGCAATTAAAGCGCTTAAAGAAGATGGGATTACAACTGTACTTGTTAATCCAAACATCGCAACGATACAAACATCAGAAAACTTTGCGGATAAAGTTTACTTTGTTCCAATCAAGACAGAGTTTGTTGAAAAGATAATTCTTAAAGAACAGCCCGACTCAATCTTACTTCAATTCGGAGGACAAACAGCATTAAACGTTGGAGTGGATTTATATGACAAAGGAATTTTAGAAAAACATAATATTAAAGTTCTTGGAACTCCAGTTGACACGATTAAAGATACTGAAGATAGATTGTTGTTTAGCGATCGTGTTGCGGAAATTGGATTAAAAGTTGCAAAGAGCAAAACTGCAACAAATGTTGAGGAAGCAGTCAAGGCTGCAGAAGAAATTAACTTTCCGGTAATGGTTCGTATTGCTTATGCGCTTGGTGGTTTAGGTTCTGGAATTGTAAACAATAAAGAAGAGTTGATTGAAAAAGCACGAAGAGCATTTTCATTTACAAATCAAATTTTAATAGAAGAATCGTTATACGGCTGGAAAGAGGTTGAGTACGAAATTGTCCGCGATAATTATGATAACTGTATTACAATTTGTTCTATGGAAAATGTGGATCCAATGGGAATCCATACCGGAGACAGTGTTGTAATCGCTCCTGTTCAAACTTTATCTGCAAAAGAAAATTTTAAACTTCGCTCAATTGGAATAAAACTTATTCGTCATCTTGGAATTATTGGCGAGTGCAACATTCAATATGCACTTGATCCAAACTCTGAAGATTACAGAATCATCGAAGTTAACGCACGACTGAGCAGGAGTTCTGCACTTGCATCAAAAGCAACAGGATATCCGCTTGCATTCATTGCAACAAAACTTGCACTTGGTTACGCGCTTAATGAAGTGGTAAACGCAATCACACAAGAAACATCTGCCAACTTTGAACCCGCACTTGATTATGTTGCATTAAAATTTCCACGCTGGGATTTACAAAAGTTTCAGCAGGTAAGCACACAGCTTGGTTCTGAAATGAAATCCGTTGGCGAAGTAATGTCGCTTGGAAGAAGTTTTGAAGAAGTTCTTCAAAAAGCAATTCGTATGCTTGATGTTGGGATGAAAGGGTTTGTTGGTAACGATTTACAATTTAATAATCTCGATAAAGAATTGTCCGATCCAACAGACAAAAGAATTTTTGCAATTGCAGAAGCATTAAGGCAGGGTTACTCTGTTGATAAAATTCATCAGCTTACAAAAATTACAAAATGGTTTTTGTATAAGATGCAAAATATAATTGAAACAGAGATGAAGCTTAAAAGCCTTCGGGGTTTTGAAAACCTCGAAAGCTTGGATTCAGAACTAATGAGAGAAGCAAAGCAAAATGGTTTTTCTGATTTACAAATTGCACAGCTTGTAAATAGTGATGAAATGGCTATAAGAAATCATCGCAAGTCTCTCAAAGTTCTCCCTGTTGTAAAACAGATTGATACAATGGCAGCAGAGTTTCCCGCACAAACAAATTATCTGTACTTAACTTATCACGGAGTTGAAGATGATATTCAACTCGGTGAAAAAGAACAGATAATAGTTTTGGGCAGCGGACCCTATCGTATTGGCTCATCCGTTGAGTTTGACTGGTGCTGTGTTAATGCTGTAACACAAGTGAACAAGAGCGGCTATAAATCAATTATGATAAATTGTAATCCAGAAACTGTGAGCACCGATTATGATATTTGTGATAAGCTTTACTTTGAACAGCTAACACTTGAGCGTGTACTTGATATTTGTGATAAAGAAAATCCTGCCGGAGTAATTGTTTCGATGGGTGGACAGGTGCCGAACAATCTTGCGATGAAACTCCATAAGGCAGGTATAAAAATTATCGGAACATCTCCCGAACAAATTGATAACGCAGAAAGTCGCCATAAATTTTCTCAAATTCTGGATTCGATCGGAGTTGATCAACCGGAATGGCGGGAGGTTACAACACTTGATGATGCAAAACAGTTCTCTCAAAAAGTTAGCTATCCTGTTTTGATAAGACCGAGCTATGTGCTTAGCGGTGCGGCAATGAGCATCGTGCTAACTGAAGACGAACTTGAGTTGTATCTTAAAAAAGCTACAGAACTAAACAAAGAACATCCTGTAGTCATTAGCAAGTTTATAACTGATGCGCGCGAAATTGAAGTTGATGCTGTAGCAACCGAAGGTGAACTATTCTGTTATGCAATTGCTGAGCACGTTGAAAATGCCGGAGTCCATTCCGGCGATGCAACAATAGTGCTTCCTCCTCAGAGAACTTATCTTGAAACAATGCGACGAGTGAAAATGATTACTCGTGAAATTGCACGGGAGTTAAAGATTACGGGACCATTTAACATTCAGTTTATCGCAAAGGATAACGAAGTAAAAGTAATTGAATGCAATCTTCGTGCATCAAGAAGTTTTCCATTCGTATCCAAAACTCTCAAGATAAATTTTGTAGAGATTGCCACAAGATTAATGCTTGGTGAAAAAGTTCCGCGTATTGATAAATCTTCTTTTGATCTTGATTATGTTGGAGTAAAGGCATCACAGTTTTCTTTTACAAGATTAAAAGGTTCAGATCCTGTAACCGGCGTTGAAATGTCATCAACTGGTGAAGTTGCTTGTTTGGGAGATGATTTTAATGAAGCATTTTTAAAAAGTCTTTTGGCAATCGGACAGAGGGTTCCTACAAAAGGAGTTTTGCTTTCTACCGGAACACCAAAAAATAAAGCAGAGCTGATTGACGAATTAATTATTCTTCAGAAAATGGGATTAAAATTTTACGGAACAAAAGGCACAGCCGATTTTTATAAAGAAAACGGCGGAATTGATGTTGAAGTTCTTTATCGTCCATTTGATAACCAGGAGCCAAGCATTTTAAGTTATATGGGCAATGGTGAAATTGATCTTGTTATTAACATCCCAAAGACTTCTGAAAAAGTTGAGCTTGACAGCGATTATATAATCAGAAGAAAAGCTGTTGATTTGAATATCCCACTTTTTACAAACATACAGATTGCAAAAAGATTTGTTAAAGCATTAAAGAATTATTCGCCGGCAACTCTTCCGGTTAAAAGCTGGGATGAATATAATTAGTCATAAACTTTATAAGATATTCTAACAAAGTTGGAAAATCAATATTAACTGCAGTTTACATTAACTAGTCAAAGGAATAGATTTATCCTGTTAACTTACTGGATTAGAATTTTTACTTTTTAATAAATGAATCTTTCATTTCACAAACTTGCAGATTGTTTCGATGGTTTTAATTTCCTGAACATAGATGAAATATAAATCTCTGAAATTCCAATCACTAGTAATGCATAGCTGGTAAAAAATATAATTGCCGATAGAGAAGGAGGTTGATTCCATACAAGAAGAAACGTAAGTATAACACCCACGATGATGCCAAATAGTACCCACCCACAGCTTATTGCCGTATAATTTTTCAGTTCAGTGGACCAGAAAATTAACTTGAAAGTACGATACAAAAAGAAGTAACCCATAATTAAGGTTAATAACTCAGTTGAAATCTGATACTGCGAAAGAATTATAACGCTGATGCTTACAAGAATATCAAGGATACCCATGGCAAAACAAAATCCCCATTCAGTTAAAAAGTCTTTGTTTTGAATGGAAGACATAATTTCCAGTATTCCGGTAAATAATAGAGTTATACTGAAAATTTTTGCTAAAGAGATATATGTAATATCAGTATTACAAAAAACCCAAAGAGAGACCAGGATTAAAATAAATCCTTTCATCAGATTAAGATTCGAGTGCCTAACAATTATATTTTCTTTGTCAATGTTTTCGTTGATCATTTTGTTATCCACTATTTTAGAATTTAGATTGAATATGTTATCATTCTTCGGGTTTATTAAGTTATTATTCATGCTGATATTTTTTTATTTACAAGTTCACGTGCAGGTATCTGTTCTGATACAAGAAAAATCTCTTTTTCATAAAGAACTTCTTTTCCTATCAGGGCTAAAAATAACTGTGATACACAATAGATGGCTTTGTAATCTTTTAATGATTTTTGAGTTTTCATTTTTTTAATTAAATATTTTAGGCTGCTTGCAATCTTCATATCTCATTTTGCCACTGGTCTATCCTATCGTTTAGGAGAACTACTTCTGAATGCCTCTTGCTTCGCTTTTACTTTGAGTTTGTCTATCCTATCCTGCAGAGTCTTAATTTCATTATAGTTGCGAATTTTTTCCGATAGATTCGTTGTCATCTTCATTTTGACTCTTAGCATTTTTATGGAGTATTCCAGGGTTTCGATCTCTAGTTCAGCATACTCTGAAACTCTGATATTTTCTTTCATTGATATTCTTCCTTTCTATTGTAAGACATTATTTTTATTTCACAAAACTTTTAGAGTGTTGACTCAATGCCAATCTTATGAAACTTCGATCGGCGATATTTTTTCATTTACAAGTTCGTGTGCAGGTCTAAGTCCTGTTACTAAAAGTATCTCTTTTTCATCAAGAGTTTCCCTGTCCATCAGAGCTGCTGTGAGTGAATTCAACTCCACTCGATATTCGTTTAATAATCTTTTTGCTTCTTCGTGACATTCATTAATAATTTTATGTATTTCATGATCAATTAATCTGGCAGTCTCTTCACTGAATTCTCTTCTGCCGCCCATACCATTTAAATAAGGATTATTAGACTCGACAAGTTGAACCATACCAAGTGCATCGCTCATTCCCCATCGTGTTACCATCATCCGGGCATGATTGGTTGCTTGTTCAATATCGTTCTCCGCACCAGTTGTCTTATTCCCGTAAATCATTTCTTCCGCAGTACGGCCGCCAAGCATTGCGATTATTCTACCACGCAAATAAGATTCCGTATAGTTATATCTGTCAGTAACAGGACGCTGGTAAGTTACACCTAATGCCTGTCCGCGAGGTACAATAGTAACTCTGTTTACAGGG
>JACAFA010000325.1 GCA_013388525.1 Ignavibacteriaceae bacterium
ATGGAGAGGAGTTCAATAAACTATGTGAACAATTTTCACATTTAAAGCTGTTAAAAGAAAGGGACTCTATTATTTCCTTACTGGTTCTGCAATATGCATTTGGAAATTTAGGCGGATTAACATTGGTACTGGGCAGAAGATTTCCAAATCCGCGGATGAAAAAAGAAACTGCAATGGAATTAATATTTTCACAAAACAGAAATACATTTTTTGAGGCTAATGAAATTGATCTCGTAATAAATCTGTTACCTTACTTAAGTTTAATTCTATCTAATTATTATGCCTTTGAAGAGATTAAGATATTAACAAAAAATCTGGAACAGGAAAAGAATTACCTGCTGGATGAAATCAATTTAACGAATAATATTCAGGAAATAATCGGGAACAGCCAGCAACTAAACTATGCACTTAATAAAGTAAAACAAGTGGCTCCGCTTGATGCGACAGTTTTGATTCTGGGGGAGACCGGAACGGGCAAAGAATTAATCGCGAAGGCAATACATAATTTATCAAGCCGGAAAGAGAATGCTTTCATAACTGTAAATTGTGCTGCTCTTCCTGCTCAATTGATTGAGTCAGAATTATTCGGACATGAGAAAGGTAGCTTTACCGGAGCTTTAGAAAAAAGAATAGGAAAATTTGAAGTGGCTAATGGAGGTACAATATTTTTAGATGAGATTGGAGAATTGCCGCTCGAAATTCAGGCAAAGCTTTTGCGTGTTCTACAGGAAAAAGAGTTTGAACGTCTTGGTGGCAAAAGTACGGTTCGTTCTGATGTTCGTATCGTTGCCGCAACAAACCGCGAATTAGAAAAAGAAGTTGAACGAGGAAAATTTCGTTCAGATCTTTTCTTCAGATTAAATGTATTCCCAATCCTTGTTCCGCCGCTTCGGGAAAGAAAAGATGACATACCATTGTTAGTAAAACATTTTATTGATAAGTATTCAAAAAAAATAGGGAAAGAGCACAAGTCAATAAAGAAAAGCGACTTAGATATGTTATTAAAATATGATTGGCCCGGTAATATCCGTGAGCTGGAACATATTATTGAACGTGCAATTATTGTTTCGGAAGGTTCAAATTTAAATTTCGACAAATTATTGGGCGGGAACCTCCGGCTAGATGAACCTGACTTCAAATCATTCAAGACATTAGTGGACAATGAAAGAGAGCATATTATGACAGCATTAAAAATTGCTAATGGAAAAGTGACAGGTGAAAATAGTGCTGCTCAGCTTCTGGGAATTAATGGAAAGACACTCGGCTCTAAAATGAGAAAACTTAAATTAAAAAGAGAGTTTGTGATTACTACTGATGGAAAATAAATGTTGACTTTCAAAACTATATGAAAGTAAAATTCTACGGTACACGTGGTTC
>JACAFA010000197.1 GCA_013388525.1 Ignavibacteriaceae bacterium
ATACTCGGAAGAAAAGTAAAAGAGTTGGTAAACACAAAACAGCAAGCAGGAAGATATGAAATACAGTTCAATGCATCTACACTTGCAAGTGGTGTGTATATCTACCAACTTTTGGCAGAGAATCCTTCGACAAGCTCAGGACAAGGATTTATGAGTTCTAGGAAGATGATACTGCTGAAGTAATTTGAAGATTCCATAAAAAAGGTCGGGTTAAAACCCGACCTTAGTATTAAAAAACTTAAGTATAAAATTATTTACTATTAAACCGCCTATTCAGCCTTCCCAGCCTTCTTATAATAGTTGCAAGCTCATCAATCTCCACTTTCTTAGCTGCATCATAAACTGAAAACCATTTACGTTTGCGAAGATTTTTTTCAGGATAATCCTTGAAGACTCTCGTCACTTTCATAGAATAAATTTTTGTGAGAAGTTCACTGCCATTTTTTCTGACTTTATAACTGCCAAGTATTTTTGTTGTGTTGCTTCCTTTTACTCCTGCTTCTTCAAATGCTTCCTTCTTTGCTGACTGAAAGGGCGACATATTATATTCAATAAATCCTTTTGGGACGATCCAGTTCTTCTTCCTGATTGAAGTGACGAGTAAAACTTCTAACTTCCCGTCTTTCTTTCTGTATGGAATGACTCCGGACTGAGCAAAGTGAATTCTTTTTAATGGTGCTATTTTTCTTTTCATTAATTTGACAAAGAATTATTTGTTATTTCTTAAATTTGACTGAGCAAAGATAATTCGCTTGTTAATTAACAACAAACACTAACTAATTAAATGCACCTGCTTCAGAATCACTCACTTAAAAATTTAAACACATTCGGAGTTGATGTTAATGCAAAATTATTCGCCGATGTTTTTTCCGACGATGAGTTGAGAGAAATTCTTGTTGATAAAAAGTTTAAGTCTGAACGAAAATTAATCCTTGGCGGCGGCAGCAATATTCTCTTCACAAAAGATTTTGACGGGATGATAATTAAAGTTTCTATTTCAGGAATAAGAGTTATTGAGGAGAAGTTTGATTCAGTTTTTGTTGAAGCCAGTGCTGGTGTTATGTGGAATGACCTTGTTAAATTTTGTGTTGATAGAAATTATGGTGGTGTTGAAAATCTTTCGCTTATTCCCGGAACAGTTGGCGCTGCACCAGTTCAGAATATTGGTGCTTATGGTCAGGAACTTGCAGATAGTTTCATTTCATTAAATGGAGTTTTTATTGATTCTGCCGAGACAAAATTTTTTAGTAAAAATGAATGCCGGTTTTCTTACCGGTCAAGCATTTTCAAAGAAGAATTGAAAAATAATTTCGTAGTTACTTCTGTTCGATTAAATCTTAAGAAGAATCCCAAACCGAATTTGACTTATAAAGCAGTATCAGATTACCTTGCAAAGAATGGAATTATCAATCCTACAATAAAAGAAGTAAGTAATACTGTAGCTGAAATTCGAAAAAGCAAATTACCAGATCCACAAAAAATTGGTAATGCAGGAAGCTTCTTTAAAAATCCTGTTGTAAGTGAAGACTTATTCCGGAAATTGAAAGATGAGTATTCCGATATTGTCAGCTTCTCATCTGAAACCGGGAAAATAAAAATCTCTGCCGGTTGGCTGATTGAAAAATGCGGCTGGAAAGGAAAACGTATCGGTAATGTAGGAACTTCGCCAGATCATGCTCTTGTTATTTGTAATTTTGGAAAAGCAACAGGTTCAGAAATACTGGAATTTGCAATGCGGATAAAAGAAGAAGTAGCTGGCAAATTTGGAGTTAAACTTGAAGAAGAAGTAAATATTTTTTAATCCCGATTGAAATTATACTTGTTAATATTTAACTTCGATCGAAGATATTCTAAACATTTTAACAGGATGAAGAATGAAAGCAGAGAAAAACGAAAATCTTTCAGCTTACGAAAAAGCAGCACAGGAAGGAATAGATCCCCGTTGTATCCCGCAATGGCTTGATGGTCCTGTTCCCGAACACGATGAAATAAAGTATCCTGATTATCCTGAATCAGATCACGGGACATGGCGATTTTTATACGAACGCCAAATGAAATTTCTCCCCGGAAGAGCGTGCAGAGAGTATTTGGAAGGAACAGAGATTTTAAATTTGTCTGCTGATAAAATTCCTGCTTTAAAGGATTTAAGTCACATATTTCATAAAACCACCGGCTGGAAAGTAGCACGTGTTCCAGGTCTGATTCATTCACAGAATTTTTTTGAACTGCTTAGAAGAAAAGTTTTTCCGTCAACCGATTACATCCGTGGAAAAGATGAACTTGATTACACACCCGCTCCCGATATGTTTCATGATATATTCGGTCATATGCCGCTTCTTACAAATAAAAGTTTTGCCTCGTTTTATCAGAATTTCGGTGAAGCAGCATTAAATGCAAAAGGTGCTGACAGCGTTAAGCTTGAGACTTTTCACTGGTTCACGGTAGAGTTTGGTCTGATTAATAATCCTGAGGGACGAAGAATTTACGGAGCCGGAGTTCTATCCTCTCACAAAGAAGTTCAACATTCACTTTCTGATCAGGTGGAAGTAAAGCCATTTGATCCCGAAAAAATTGTAGTCCAGCAATATGATGTCTGGCATTTGCAGCCAATTCTTTTTGCTATTGATTCATTCGAACAGCTTGAAGAAGGATTTTATAGCTGGTGTAAAAAAATAGGTTTGCTAGACTAATCAGATTGCGAGGATCAATAATACATTCTGATTTGAACTAATTATCCCCATTAACTGTTTATAACTAATAATTGTAATACGCTGAATAGATTATTAAATTATTTAGTGTATTAAACTTTTCTTTTTTAATATAAAACCCAGGAGATAATTATGTCACTGAAAGTTGGTGATAAAGCACCTTCATTCAAGTTAAAAAATCAGGATGGTAAGATTATTTCGCTCACCGAACTTAAAGGAAAGCCCTTAGTATTATATTTCTATCCAAAAGATGACACTCCCGGCTGTACAAAAGAAGCCTGCAACTTCAGAGATGAATTCCCTAAGTTTGGAAAAATGAAAGCTGAAATAATTGGAATAAGCACTGACTCGGTTGAGTCTCATAAAAAATTTGCCACAAAGTACAATCTGCCTTTCAATCTTTTAGCTGATGAAAAAAAGGAAGTCGTTGAAAAATACGATGTCTGGAAGGAAAAGAATATGTACGGGAAAAAATATATGGGAATAGAAAGAACAACATTTATCATCAATGCAAATGGAAAGATTGCTAAGATCTTCTCAAAAGTAAAAGTGGATGAACATAACAATGAAGTTATGGAAGCGTTGAAAGAATTATAATGACAAAGAAAGTTTATCTTACACGAAGAGAAACATTTGCGGCAGCCCACCGTTTGTTTAAACCTGGACTTTCTGATGAAGAAAATTTCCAGCTCTTTGGAAAATGCAGCAATCCAAACTGGCACGGACACAATTATACTCTCGAAGTTACTGTCTCCGGAGAAGTCAATCCCGATACTGGATTTGTTCTCGATATAAAAAAATTGAAAGAGATAATGCAGGCGTATGTTATCTCAAAAGTTGATCATAAAAATCTGAATATTGATACTGAGTTTATGAGAGGTATAATACCAACTTCTGAGAATATAACAATGGCTATCTGGAATCAACTTGAAAATAAAATTCCAGGTGGAAAATTATATTCAGTAAAACTGTACGAGACTGAAAATAATTATTTTGAGTACAAAGGAGAATAAAATTGGATAATGCAAGAATAAGGAAAATCGTATCCGACTTGCTGGAAAGTATCGGCGAAAATCCTAAAAGGGAAGGATTGCTTGATACTCCAAGAAGAGTTGCTGATGCTTATGAATTTTTAACTTCCGGTTATCATAAACAAATAGAAGAGGTGATGAATGATGCTGTATTCAATGAAAAGTATGATGAAATGGTGTTGGTAAAGAATATTGATTTTTACAGCCTCTGCGAACATCATATGCTGCCATTTTACGGTAAAGTTCACGTTGCTTACATACCAAATGGAAAGATTATCGGCTTAAGTAAAATTCCACGTATCGTTGATGTGTTTGCAAGAAGGCTTCAGGTTCAGGAGAGAATGACACAACAAATAGCAGACACAATTGAAAAGTATTTGCAACCAAGAGGTGTAGCGGTTGTATCTGAAGCTTATCATATGTGTATGATGATGCGCGGAGTAGAAAAGCAAAACTCTTCAGCAACTACAAGTGCGGTGCACGGAGATTTTAAAGATGATCCGCGAACACGAACAGAATTTTTAAATCTAATCGGACATAAAAATTTATAAATATGGCTAAGAAAGATGGAATATGGATAACCGGTGCGAGTTCTGGAATAGGAAAAGCTATTGCACTTGAATTTGCAAAGATTGGATGCAATGTTTTTGTCTCTGCAAGAAGAGCTCAGGAATTGGAAAGGGTGAAAGATGAAGCAGGTAAATCAGGAGAAAATATTTTTCCATTTCCCTGCAACGTAGCTTCACATACTAACGTAGAGCAGACTTTTAAAAAAATCAGCAGCGACTTTGAGATTAATTGTCTGATAAATAATGCGGGATTAACTTCCTTTAAGAATGCCTCAGATAATTCAGTTAACGAAATAAATGATATTATAAATACAAATCTTCTTGGTTCAATCTATGCGATAAAATCAGTGCTGCCTTCATTTATAAAGAATGAATCAGGAACAATCATAAATGTTCTCTCTGTTGTTGTTCAAAAAGTTTTTACACGAAGTTCAGTTTATACAGCTTCCAAAATGGGTTTACTGGGATATAGTAATTCTCTCCGTGAGGAAGTAAGAAAGCATAATATCAGAATAATAAATGTTATACCCGGTGCAACAGAAACATCAATGTGGTCGCAGGATATAAGAAAAGAAAAAGGTGCACTTATGATGAACCCTGAAAGCATTGCCCGAATAATTGTCTCAAATTATTTGCAGAAGGATAATCTTGTTACCGAGGAAATAGTTCTCAGACCAATTACAGGAGATTTAGCATAAAAAAAGCCAGCAGCATCGGCTGGCAAATCGTGGAGAATTAAAAATTAAATTATTCCTCTGTTTCCATTTCAATATCAGCATCAATGTTTCTTATCATTTTCATCATTCTTTTATTTTTCTGTTCACCAATATCATGTGAAAACTTATTCCATTCTTTTTTCTGATTATCATCCAGCAATTGATAAATATCCATCTGGTGGTTAGCAAATGAAAGAGCGATTTTGTTTCTTGCTGAAATAATTTCATTTGTCTTGCTTAAAAATTCTTCTCTTGTGTAATTACCTTTGCTTTTTAATTCGACTAATTCAAGATTTTTCCTTTCAAGATTTGCTCTTAAATCAATCATTTCTTTTTGATGACCGAGTTTCAGTGCATCAATCTTTTCTTGTTGTTCCGCAGTAAGATTTAATTTCTGATGCAACTGCATGTGATCTCTATCTCTTTTTCTTATCATCATTTCCTGAGCAAAGAGATCCTGTGAAATCATAATTGCAGCAATTAGAACAGCGAGGGATATTATTCTGATTCTCATTTTATTACTCCTTTTTAATGATTTGTTTGAATTTATATCATTTAGACATCATTCAGGCAGCCCGGGTTTAATAATGAATATTTAAACCTTAAGAGATATTTTAGTGTCTAAAATTTTAAGAATAGTTTTATCAGGAATGAATTTAAAATCAGATGATTATGATCTCGTTCGTGATTTCTTGTCTGGGAATGAACAATCATTTAACATACTTGTAAGAAAATACCAGGAAAAAATTTACTGGCATGCCCGCAGAATGCTGGGAAACCACGACGATGCTCACGAAATTGTTCAACAGGTTCTTTTAGTGATGCACAGTAAATTGAACACATTTAATTTTAGTTCATCTTTGTACACCTGGATTTATAAAATAACGGCAACAAGAAGCCTGAACCTGATTAAGAAAAGAAAACTTAAACGAATATTTCATTTTAATTCAGATGAGAGTTTTGAAAATTATGGTTACGAAAATATAATTAACAACCTTGAAGCAAAGGAAAGCTTTGCACGAATGGAAAATTATTTAAAACATTTACCTGTAAAACAAAGACAGATTTTTATAATGAGAAATTTTGATGATCTTTCTTATGAAGAAATTTCAGGCATAACAGGAAAATCAATTGGAACTTTAAAAGCGAATTATTTTCATGCATTCAGAAAAATGAAGGAGCTTATGGAAAAAGATGAAAAATGAAAACAGAATAATAAAGTATATTGAGAACGAGTTAACTTCAGAGGAAAAAATTTCTTTTGAAACTGAACTGATTAATTCTGAAGAACTCAAAACAGAACTCGGAAAATATTTAAAAGTAAAAGCGAAAACTGAGGAGATTAAAAACTTGAAGTTAAATCCCGGGTATCTTGATTCATTACTACCAGAATTTCATCAAAAGTTAGCGTCTCCTAAAGTAATATCTGTTAAAAGAAATCTCGGTTTCGCTTTTGGAGTTATGATTATGTTTATTCTGTCAATCTTGATTTTACAGTTCATCTTTACAAATAAGACTGAAATGAATGAACTTCAGGAATTCGCGCAATCGCTAAATGAAAATCAGAAAATTGAATTACTGGAAAATTTAATTGGTGAATCAGATTATTATGATCTGGATGCTGAGAACATTTCGGGAACTGAAATGACTGAATTACTTCAATCAAATCTTGTAATTAACAATGATGTTGCTGAAACATACAATATCAGTTACACTGAACTTGTTGATGAGCTTAGTGAGACTGAAGTAGAAAAAATTTACAATGAAATTCTTAATAAAAACTTTTTTGAAGAGGTCATCTTATGAAATCAATTAAATGCTTTCTTTTATTGTTAATATTTTTATCAGGGAATCTTCTTGCCCAGAGAGAAAAGTGGCATGATGAAGATGCAAAAGCAAAGTTTGAACAATTGGAAAAAATTAAACTTATTGAAACTCTGGAAATGGACGAGGAAACTACCCTGCGTTTTTTTGCACGAAGGACCGAACATAAAAAACAACAGGATGAAATTCAGAAAAATATTCAGGAAATGATTGATAATTTGGATGTAATATTTAAAAGCGGAAGGGCAGTTACAGTTGAGGAAATTAAAGCAGATATTAATGAAATAAATAATCTTCAGATTCAGCTGGATAAAAACAGAGTGGATTTCATTAATTCACTGTCGGATATTCTTTCCTACGAACAAATAGCCAAACTGTTAGTTTTCGAAAAAAGATTTAGAAATGAAGTGAGAAAGTTAATAATGAAGGAACGAAAACCACCTGTAGAACCGGAATAAGCTATAAACTTAAGTTGGGGAAAAATTATTCATTAGCGTTACAAAAATTGTGTAAAGAGGAGTAGAAAAAAAGAGAGCGTTTACCTAAATAAGCAATAAAAAAATAAGGAGGTAAACGCCCTATGAATCGTGCAAGCGAAAATAAAGTAA
>JACAFA010000212.1 GCA_013388525.1 Ignavibacteriaceae bacterium
AATTTCTGGCAGTAAGTTCTGCTGGTAAGTGTGCTTGTTTTAAGAGAACATTTGTTTGGGTGCATAATGTCTCCCTTTTTTTACTTACAACTTAAGAAATTATTTTGAGAAAGACGAGAATGGAAAAGCTAAAAGTCAATATGAAAATCAATAACTTAAAAAACATAGTACAAATATTTTACTCTGCTGAATCTTTTCAATAAAAAACCTAAATTGCACCATCAAATTATATATCATAAGGATTGAATATGAACCTCGATTGGACAGAATACATCAATCACACTTTAAATATTACAATGCACGAAAATTACGGTGCAACAAAGGATCCAAAGTCAGAACAACCTCTTTATGAAATTGTATTCAAAACAGGAAAACTTGTGGATGCTTTTGATGACGGTCTGCTTCTCGAAACAGACAGGGAAGGTCAGGCAGTTGGAATATTTGTACCTTTTAGTTCAATCAAATGTGTTGAAATTTTTGATTTTTAATTTCGGGGAAAAGATGAAACCTTTTGTTCTTATCCTGTCAATATTTTTAATCAATATAAATTTATATCCACAGGATTTTGTTGTTAAAAGTCTTAATGTTTATACTACAGATAATCTTACTTCACTACCTGTTTTAACCGGTGATAACAAGCTTGTAATTGAATTCGATGTTCAGGGAAGATTTATACCTAATATGAATATTGTTTTCAGGTTTTGTGATATAGGCTGGACTCCAACAAAAAATATTTTTCTTCTTAACTCTCAATACAGCACGTATTACTTTTTGGATTTTGAAGAACTGCCCATTATGGTTGTTGATGATGCACGTTATCATCATAAAAGTACTTATCCTGATGACAGGGATCAGGTTCAATTTCCTTTTTCAGGAAAATGGAGATTTTATCTGACTGATACAGAAGATTCATCCATCGTATATGCAACCGGAAAGTTTTTTGTTGCAAGTGATAATGTTGAACTTGGTGTTCACCTTAAAAGGGATGAGTTGGAGGATCAATCATATTGGCCTGTTGAGCTTGCCAAAGCAATTAATGTCACAACTGATTTTTTCCTGCCGGATGATTTTCATCCTTCTTTCGTTGATAGAATTGAAATAGTTGACGATCAGCGTCTTTACTATCCTGTAGTCATTGATCGCAAATCGAATACTCTTTACAGATTTTATAAATGGGATGCCAACCGGAGTTTTATCTTTACTGCAAGAGATATTCCTGCAGGAAATGAATTTCGCCAGGTTGATATTCGTGATAATAATTTATTCAGCGGAAAGGATCTCAGAGCGCAGCTTGATGGACTTGAGTACTCACGATTTTTTCTAAACCCGAAAAATAAAGATCTGAACGGCGGAAAAATTTATTCAAATTACAAAGATGAATTTTCAACTTATCATAATGTTACTTTCTCAATTCGTCCTCCTGAAGAAAATTTCAAAACTATTTTTCTGGTTGGTGCATTTAATGATTGGAAATTATCACTGGACTATAAATTGAAAGAAAGCGGAGGAATTCATTCGATTACCATTCCGCTTAAACGGGGAATATTCGATTATCAGTATGTTACTGCTGATGTAGAAAACGGAGAAATTATAAATCCTGACTGGTTAATCCTGGAAGGCAATACCTGGCTGAACTCTAAAGAATTTGACGTCTTTCTTTATTATAATGAACAGGATAAAGGACCTTATGAGAGAATTATCGGTTATAAACGGGTGAAATCGCAGTAGAATTAAAAATTAAAAATTATAAAGTGGTTTTTAGTTTGCCTGCCTACCGTCAGGCAGGTTGGTTATTGGTTATGGTTTTCTGGTTGGTAGATTTAGTTCATCAAGTATTCGTGTTTGATCAAAGCATAAATATTTATTAAGTGAGCCAGCGTAAACCATAAATTGTAACTCAGAATAACAATTACCACAATATGAGCAATAACTGTGAACTAAATAATTATAACAATCAACTAAAAACTAATAACTAAAAGAATGAACAAACTAAAAGTTGGTGTAATCGGAACAGGACATCTCGGTAAGCTTCACATTAAAATGTTCAAGTCAATTGAAAATTGTGAACTCGTTTGTATTTATGATGCAAATCCGGAACAAGCGAAAGTTGTAAGTGAAGAATTTGATGTCAAAAGTACATCCTCTCTTCAGGAGTTATTGAAACAAGTTGATGCGGTATCAATTGCTGCAACAACCACTGCACATTATGAGATTGCAAAAAAATGTTTTGAATCTAATGTCCACGTCTTCATTGAAAAACCAATCACAACTACAATCAAAGAGGCGGAAGAGCTTGTTGAAATTTCCGAAAAAAAAAATCTTAATTTGCAGGTTGGACACATTGAACGCTTTAACCCGGCTCTCGTCTCAATGGAAAAATATATTGATGAACCAAGATTTATTCAGACAGACAGACTTGCACAATTTAATCCCCGCGGAACCGATGTAGCAGTTGTACTGGATTTAATGATTCACGATATTGATATTATTCTCAGCCTTGTTAAAAGTGATGTGGTTGATGTACAGGCAAATGGTGTTGCCGTTGTTTCTGATCATCTTGATATTGCAAATGCCCGGTTGCAATTTGCTAACGGTGCAGTTGCAAATGTTACCGCAAGCCGAATATCGCAGAAGAAACTCAGGAAGATGAGAATATTTCAGAAAGATAGTTACATTGCACTTGATTTTATAACAGGCGTAGCAGAATCATACAGATTACTCTCACCGGATGCACAGGTTGATCCAACACAAATTTCATTCGGGGATATCGGTGTAGGTGATAAAAGGAAGAAATTAGTTTATGAGCAGCCTGAACAAAAAGAATTAAACGCACTTCAATACGAGTTGCAATTATTTGTTGATTCAGTCATAAATAAAACAAAGCCAGTCGTTTCCGGGAATGATGGATTAAGAGCACTGAAAGTAGCTCAGATAATTATTCAGAAGATTGAAGGGCAGAGGATTGCATAATAGTTTTATTGTTAAATTGCTTTATTGTTGATAGGCAAATATTAAATGGACAATAAAAAGTATCTTAAGCTAAATGATATTGAAGCGTACAAAATTGCTTTTAATTTGAGTAATTATGTATGGGATATCGTTATCAAGTGGGACTATTTTCCGAAAATAACTTTAGGACAACAATTTGTCGAAGCTGTAGATTCCATTTCAGCAAACATTGCTGAAGGATTTGGGCGATACTCTAAAAAAGATAAAATAAGATTTTATAGGATTAGTTATGGTTCATTATTTGAATCGCTTGACCACAATGAAAAAGCCAATAAGAGAAAACTATTGAGAAAAAATGAATATGATCATATTTTTTCAGAACTTCAAAAACTTCCCAAATCAATTCATCATCTCATCAATTATACACAAAACACACTAAGGCAATAACAATACAGCAATACAACAATTAAACAATATAACAACAATGAAAAAAATAATTTTACTATCAGTAACACTTTTATTTACAACATCCGGCTGCAGTGTTTATGAAACTATGGTAAATCTTTCCCGGCTTAAATTCAAATTGGGAGCCGTGAATAATTTTACAATTAGTGAGATAAACTTTTCCAATAAAAAAAGTCTATCGGATTTTAATCCGGTTGAGCTTTTAAAACTTACAAGTGTTTTTTCTTCAGGCAAACTTCCGGCTTCTTTTACATTAAATGTTGAAGCAAAAAATCCGAATGACGGAACCGGTGGTTATCCTAAAACTGATGCAACCTTGAAATCTTTTCCATGGCGTTTGGAGATTGATGAGGTAGAAACAATTTCCGGAAATATTGGTGCGCCGGTTTCTCTCCCCGGAACCGGTGAAATAACTAATATTCCATTAACTATTAATATTGACCTGATAGAATTCTTTGGTAATAAAGGTTTTGATAATCTGTTAAATCTTGCACTTGCATTGGGTGGTCAGCAAGGTTCATCTGCTAAACTGAGCTTATATGCAACACCAACAGTTTCTTCACCATTGGGAGATATAAAGTATCCAAGTGAATTAAAAATTGTTGATCAAAGTTTTACTAATTAAATATTCCGTGTTATTATGAAACCTTCTACTATGTCATTCCCGTGAAAACGGGAATCCATTTAAAACTATCAAAGTGGATCCCCACTTTTGTGGGGATGACAGAATAACGTAGTTTCGTTTGAGAAGCAGAAAAATATTTTATGACTAAAAAGAATAAATACGCAATCGGTGTTGATTTAGGTGGTACCAGCATTAAGCTTGGTATCGTTACCAATACTGGCAGACTGATAAAGAGAATCTCGGTTCGGACTGAAGCTGAAAACGGACCGAAGATAGTAATTGGAAACATAATTTCTGGGATCAACCAACTCAATGCTAAATCGAAATATAAGATCGATGGAATTGGTATAGGATGCCCCGGAGTTGTTACGCCTGGTAAAGGCATAGTTGAAAACCCGCCAAACCTTCCCGGCTGGAATAAAGTGAACATTGGAAAAATTATACTTAAGGAATTTCATAAGCCTGTCTTTGTTGATAACGATGCAAACGCAGCAGCAATCGGCGAACTCATTTTTGGGAGCGGGAAAAGCTACAGGTCATTTATTATGATTACACTTGGTACTGGCGTTGGCGGCGGAATAGTAATAAATAAAAAAATCTATCACGGTGATTTTGGTGCTGCAGGAGAAATAGGTCACATCTCAATTGATTATAAAGGACCTAAATGCAATTGCGGATCATACGGCTGCATTGAAGCTTATGCAGGAAATCAATATTTACGGAACAGAGTCCGTCAACAGCTAAAAAAGCATCCTGAATCAAAATTATGGAAACTGATTAATAATGATCTTAGCAACGTATCACCACGTAACATACAGGCTGCAGCCGAATCTGGAGATGCATTTTCCAAATCGGTGATTGACGAGCTTGGAGTTTACTTGGGTTCTGCCTTTGCTTCTTTGGTGAATGTACTTGATGTGAGTGTTTTTATCATCGGCGGAGGTATAGCAGGTTTTGGTAAGCCGCTCTTTGATTCAATCAAAAAAACAATTTCCAAAAGAGTTATGGCACCAATCAGACCTAGAGTAAGAGTTCTTCCGGCAAAACTGAAAAATGATGCTGGAATAAAAGGTGCTTCTGCTTTGGTTTTTCATCATAAGTAATTAACAAATTGAAATGGATTTTAATATTTAGCAACTTTTGATTTTTGAAAAACAATAAAATTAATTTTTGTCTTGTCTTATTAAAAACCATTTTCTAAGTTTCATTTGAAATTAATTCGGGATAGATGCCTGATGAATATTTTTCTGGTTTACCAACCGCTTAGGTTGGCACGATATTTAGCTCTCTCTCTCTCTGGAGGAGAACAAAATGAATTCTCCTCTCACAAATCTTTTGTGCCATAATAATGTTCATCTCCTTTTCATAAAACTTTTCTTCTTCACAAATTTTTATCCAACCGGGTTTACATAGCTTGAGTAAACTACGTTATCTCTTTTCTAAAATTAATTGAGAATAAAAAATGTTGGATGAAATGTCGAAGATCCCGACCCTGTCGGGAAAAATAAAACTTGTTATAATATTAACCCTGCTTCCGGTCGTTTGGGTATTGGCACAGTCGAATTCAATAGAGGAATTGAAAAACAATCCAAACTACGAAGTAAAGATAGACGCAGACAGTGTCGCAGAATTTTACAACAAAAAAACAAACTTGCGTTGGATGAAAAGCATAAAAGGATATAATGAAGCGGAAAACAAACGAGGAGCAGATTTAATAATTGAGTTGGATACAATAAACCTTGCTTATTGGGAAGACCTTTACAGGCATTGGGGAGAACTGGATGCTGCTAACCCAACACTCGATGCAAAATATATTGTTGTTGATGCAAACAATAATGGAAAGAATGAAGCATACGTGATTCATACAAATGATACATCGTTTTTTAGTGCTAGTATTTATGAAAATACCATTGACTCATTATTTTCATTCGTCGAATCATTTTTGGATACTGTACTTCCAATTTATGATATAAGTGATATTTCGAATGATGGACTCTTGGATATTGTTTGTTTGAATCCGAATAATAAGTTGCATTTCTTCAAGCAAACAACAAATACTTGTTATATAAACCAGCTTGGTTTCATCTATCAACCATTCCCTTGGGTTTATCAGCCAAATGATGTAACCTTTTATGACCTTGACAATGACGGTGTGCAGGAAATAATCTATTATCTCGATGCTGGTTCAATTGATAGTGTTTGGGCAGTAAGCAACCACGTAGCAAGGTATAACCCTTACATAAATAATTATGAACTGATTTATTACCACAGACCATCACCCAATTGGTTCACCTTTGGTTTTGCAACGGGAGACTTTGATAATGACGGGAAGAACAATTTCAGCACAGGCAGCATAGACGGAAATTATTTCATTTATGAATATGTTTCAGGAAATAATATTCAGGTTGAATATCAGATGCAACTTGAAACAGTAAATGCGTTTTTATCTGTGATGAGTGAAGATATGAATGGAAACGGGAAAAATGAGATATGGGTTGGAAGCGATTTCTCGAGCAGTCTTTATGGCGGAGTAACCAGAGCCTTTGTTCTTGAGCCAAAAGGTAGTGGAACATATCAGATTGTTTACCAGATAGACATTCGCGGTTTGTTCTCAGGAATCTACGGCAGAATAAGATATGTAGATGTTGATGGTGATGGAACAAAGGAAATATTTTTGAACAACGGTTCTTTGGTATTCTGCTTTAAGTACAGCCCCCAGAAGAATTTCTATCTCGATTTTATTATAGACACCTGGGATTACAGTCAATATGATTATGATGGAACTGATGTAGCTGATCTTGACTCAGACGGGATTGTTGAATTCATAATGCAGAAACACACTAATCCGGGTTATAACTATAAGTCTATATTCTTGAAAAGGGATAATATTGACGATGTAGAAGAGGATGACGTTATTCCTGAAGAATTCAATTTAATGCAGAATTACCCGAACCCATTCAATCCATCAACAAAAATCAGGTTTTCTTTACCACAGGAAGCAAAAGTTAATATTAAAGTTTATAACATACTTGGAAAATAGATAACAGAACTCCTTAACAATACCCGCAGAAGCGGAGAATATGAAATAAGCTGGACCGGAACAGATTCAATTGGGAAATTAGTTCCTTCGGGAATTTATTTCATTACAATGACTGCTGATAAATACAGCAAAACAATTAAATCAATTTTAATTAAATAATCAGTCTTGGTGAATCTCCAAACTTTGACAAAAAGGAGTTAACAATGAAAAAGTATCTCATAATATTGTTTTTAATATTTATTTCATCAACCGCTTTTACACAATGGACAGGTGAAGTAAATCTATCTCAATTCACAGTTCAATCACAAAGTCAGTTAAGTGCTTGTGTTGATGCTAATGGAATACACTTAGTTTACTGGCGAAATGGTGGAATTAAATATGCCCGTGCAAATTATAACGGTTCAACCGTTTATTATTCCGACAGAGTAATAGAAGCGGAAGGATCCAATTGTGACTTTGTCAATATTGTTTCGGTAAATAACAGCACATTGTATGCGATATATAAAAAGAACAACACAATAAATGTAAAGCGTAGTGTAAACCTTGGAAGCAGTTGGTCGCAGTATAGTTCAAGGCCAATGACGAATACCGGCTGCAATAAAATTGTTGCTTACAGCGAAGGAAGTGATATACACATTGGCTGGACAGAATACAAAGGCAATCCTGATTATCACTACGAATCTTATTATATAAAATTTCAAACTTCACCCATTCAATGGTCATATTATAAAGAAGTAACAGACCAGGAATCTAGCGGGGGTAATAATCCTGATTTGACAATCTCAGCAAATAAAATTCACTATACATATTTAGCGCAGGGTTTCTATTCAAAATCAAGAGATAAAATAAAAACAAGTCCCGACTGGCAGAACTCAATGGATATTCCATTTTCTGGCTCATTTATTAAATACCAAAAACCAGTTATTGCAAACAATAATGTTAATGCAGCTTTAAGAGTATATTATAGTTTTTGGCAAACCAGTGGAGCATTTATTTCAAATTCAGATCGTCCATTTGATCAGGGATTCTGGAATGAGAATGTATGGCTTCGTGAATCAGAAGTTGATTACGATACTGAGGTTGAAAGCACAATCGATAATAAAATCCATTTTATTTATTATGATAAATATGATATCAAGTGGGAACATAGGTATTTGACTGGCTCAACATTATCAGACCAGATTGGTGAAATTCCACTGGTTGCATTTCCTTCTTCCACATTAATCGCAAATTCAAATGACTTGTATTTATTAGCTCTGGGATCAATTGATATTCCTTCTTGGATAAAACTACAACGCTATGATATGGCACCTGGCGCACCAACTGGTTTAACAATTACAGAGGATGCAAATAATCACCCAAGACTAAACTGGAATGCAAGTCCAGAGCCAGACAAAAATTATTATAACATTTATAGGTACGACTACTATGGTGGTGGATGGCAGTATTTGGCTCAATCTACAGGGAATACTTATACAGATCAAACATTAACATATTGTCATGCAATTCCACCATTACAGTGTCCGGATCTTCGTAACTTCTCTTTCAGGGTAACTGTTGTTGATAATGGATCTCATGAATCTAGTCCATCAAATGAAGTTACTGCTCGTTTAGTAGGTGATCCACCATCAAAGGCAGGTGCTAATGATCCGAATGATAAGGCTGTATTTGAATATGCTTTGGGTCAAAATTATCCTAACCCCTTTAACCCAACAACAACAATTAATTACTCACTCAAATCGGCAGGAGAAGTAACGTTAAAAGTTTATGATATGCTTGGAATAGAAGTAGCTTCAATAGTCAATGAAAGACAGGAAACAGGGAATTATTCCGTAGAGTTTAATGCAGCTAATTTACCAAGTGGTATTTATGTGTATCGGCTTTCAACAAATAATTTTGTTGATACGAAAAAACTAATTTTGCTGAAGTAAGTTTGATTACAATCCAAAACCGGAGCTTAACACTTCGGCTTTTTTTATTATAGCAAAAGTAACCATTCCCCGGTTTCAAACGTCTATAATAAATACATTACCCATAATCATTTCATATTTTTATCTTGCAGATATGAAATTCATTCTTTTTATAGCTTTTGCCTTAGCTTTAGCCTTCGCTAACAGTGCTTTTGCACAGCAGGATGATTTACTTCAAACAATCAATATTGATTCACTTCAAACCGAAATTCAGGATACTCTTCTTTCAGTACTAACAGATACTACCTTAATCAAACCGCAAAAAAAATCGGATATTGATACGGTTGTTTATGCAAGCGGATCGGATTCCCTTTTCTTTTTTGTAAAGGAAAAGAAGATGTCTATTTATGGCGAAGGGAAAATCAACTATAAAAAATCAGAAATTAAAAGTGCAAACATATTTCTCGACTTCACAAAATTTGAAATTGAAGCAGTTGGTGTTCCTTCAGATTCCGCTGCAACTGAATTAGTTGGTACTCCGGTTCTATCCGAAGCAGGTGAGGTTTATCAGGGCAAGCGAATGAAATATAATTTTAGGACAGGTCAGGGTTCACTCTCTGCTGCTGATACTGAACTGGAAGGTGCTTTCTATTACGGAGCAAAAATTAAAAAGGTTACTAAGGATACTTACTTCATTCAGGACGGAACTTATACAACCTGCGATGCCAAAGAACCTCACTACTATTTTTCATCACCAAAAATGAAAATGATTCAGGGAGAAGAGCTTGCTGCTGAATGGATTTGGCTGAACTTCGGTGGTGTACCTGCGCCAATACCTTTACCTTTCATTATAGTTCCTTTGCAATCAGGCAGAAGATCAGGTTTAATTCCGCCGGTTTTTGGAAGCGATGCCCGATATGGAACTTACATCAGCAGGTTCGGTTACTTCTGGGCTATCAGTGATTACATGGATATTAATGCAACGATGGATTATTATACGCGTGGAAGTTTTGGTTTAGGTTCCCGTTTCAGATACGCAAACCGATACAACTATAACGGTTTTGTTGAGGGATCTTATCGGGATTTTACGCAAGGCGAACCCACAGATCCGGGCTATAGTAAACAAGTTGACTGGCGTGTAAAAGTATTTCACGCACAATCCTTCACACCAACACTACGTCTTGATGCAAATCTTGAATTTGCATCACAGGATTTTCTTCAGAATGGTACCGGTAACCTGAATGATCTTCTGAGAAACGAAATTATTTCAAACGCAACTTTGTCAAAAACCTGGGATGAGTCCGGTAACAGTGCATCAATAAATTATAACAGGAGACAGGTACTTGAGACTAATGATATTTATGAAGTTTTACCAAGCGCATTATTCAAATTAGCCCAGAGTTATCCATTCCGGTCAAATTCAAGCGAAGCAGACAGAACCTGGTATGAATTATTTGGTTATTCATACACAGGACAATTTCAGAATCAGCGGAATAAAACCGGCGGCATTCTGGATGAAAGATTAGGTTTGCAGCATAGCATTACTTCTGACTTATCTCCAAAGATTGGATATTTTACTGTTTCACCAAGAGTCAGATTAGACTCAAAGTGGTATAACGAGCAGATAGAACAATTTGTAGTTCCATCTTATTCCGGAGGAGATTCAGTTGTAACTCAGGATAAAAAACAACTTAGCGCTGTAAATACTTTTGATGTTGGATTAAACGCTTCAACAAAATTTTATGGAATGTTTAATATCAATTCATTTGGTATAAACGCAATAAGACATACTGTAACTCCGAACATATCTTATAACTACCGCCCGGATTTTTCACAACCAGGCTGGGGTTATTATGGTCAATACACAAAATCTGATGGGAGTGTTGTCAGATACAATAAATACCAGAGAGAAGTTTACGGCGGTGCAAATGCAGGTGAGCAGCAGAATATAAATTTTTCAGTCGGAAATAATTTTGAAATGAAGACCACAGTTGATCCCACCGATACTACTTCGAAAGAAAATAAAATCCAGTTGCTGAACCTTACTGTTGGAACAGGATATAATTTTGCGGCTGATTCTTTGAATTTTGCTGATATCAATTTGACTTATAGAACTCAGGTGGGTGAGTTTTTTGATCTATCCGGTGGATCAAGATTTACTCCGTATGATTATAGCGGAAAAATTTCTAAAGTTAATAATTATCTTATTGACGCAGGTAAAGGATTATTAAGATTAACCGGATTAAATTTCTCGGTGTCAACCAGTATATCCGGTGAAAAGTTTGCGTCTTCTGATAAAGAAAATAAAAAGAACGAAGATGAGTTTGGATTAATTGATGAGCAGAGTAAAAGTGTTTATTCGGGTATTTACAATCAGTCAGATCCTGATTTTACAATTCCGTGGAGTATTTCTTTGACATATAACTACAACCTGAGTCGTCCAACTCCTGAACAATCTACAACATTCTCAAATTTAAGCGGAAGTATGAGTTTCAGTTTAACACCAGCATGGAAGTTTGATGTAACCGGAAGTTACGATTTTGAAAGCAAAGAGTTTGCTGCTCCTCAGATCAGAATTTCAAGGGATCTTCATTGCTGGTATATGAACTTTACCTGGAATCCGATAGGAACTTACACAGGTTTCAGATTTGAAATCAGAGTTAAAGCACCGCAATTGCAGGATCTCAAGCTCACTAAACAGGATCAGTTTTTTAATACGCGGTAACAGTGATTCAATTAAAATTTATAAATTAAAATTTTAAGTAAATAACGAGTGAAGCATTTCATCATTGACGGAAATAATCTGATTGGCAGAACAAAAATTTTAAACCAACTGCTGAAGAAAGATAAACAGCAAAGCAGGGAAAGATTAGCATTTATTCTTTCAAGGTATTTCAGCAAAAGAAAAGCTACAGTAAGTCTTCATTTTGATGGTTTTGAAAATGAAAAAATCAATGTGCCCGGAATAAAAATAAAATATTCTCAGAGTCTTTCTGCTGATGAAAAAATAAAACGTGAAATTGAAAGCGTTAAAAATCCCGGAAATATTATTCTGATAACTTCAGATTTAAACCTTCTTGAATTTGGTCGTGTTTGCAGCTGTCATATATTAAAAAGCGAAGAGTTTGCGAAGTTAATTCTTTCATCTGAATCTTCTGATGAAGAACAAAACAAGATTGACGAAATAAATAGCACCGATGAGTTTAGAAGACTATTTGGAATTAAATAGAAACAAATATTATTTATGACAAAACACTTTTTGATTATTCATATTAATAAATTATTTTTACCTAAAATTTTAAGAAAAACAAATACAAAAAAGCATTCTTCAATATCCCGTCTTTTAACATTAAGAAAATATATCTGTCAGCAAATCTATCATTTGAATAAAAGAACCAACATATTTTATAAATCAACTAACATTCATTCATTTAATTCAGGAGGTTTAGTGGAAAATAAACTACTAAAACCATTTCTTTCTTTTCCCCTGTTAGCACTTTTCACTTTTTTGATTTTATCCGGAGGTGTTTTTGCCCAGGGAGATAATCCACTTGTGGATGCTGTTCCAGGCGAGTGGGTTCCATCAAATTATCATTCAGATTCTGAACTTGACGTAATAACCATCAACGGTTTTGATGACTTCAACCTTGGTGTGGATTTTGCAGAACCGCACGTGTCTCAGAATCCTCTCAATCCATTACAGTCCTTTGGTGCATATAATCTTAACGGTGCCTGGAGAACTTATGATGGTCATAACTGGACTGCTTCATCTCCTAATTTTGGAGTATCCGCAAACGGCGATCCTATCACAACTTATGATGGTGCGGGAAATTTATATTACGAAACTATGTTTGGCAGTGTTACCGGGTGTAAAGTTATCCGCTCAACTGATAATGGTGCTACCTGGACTGCAGCAGTAACTGCTGTTTCCGGAAATGATAAAAACTGGATGGTCGCTGACCAAACTTCCGGACCTTACTCTGGTAATATTTATACTGGAATGACGCCGGGAAATTTTGCCCGTTCTACTAATTTAGGCGCAACGTGGACGACAACAAATACTTTTACTACTCAGTCTCTTCCCGGTTTTATGATTTGCATCGGACCAAATGGGATAACTGATGGCGGTGTTGTTTATGTTGTTACAAATTCAGGCAGTGCTTTTGCATCTACCTATACTTTTTATGCTTCGACCAATGGTGGATTAAATTTCACAATGAAATCAGCACAGAATTTTTCCAATTATGTTGGAACAAATGTAGGCGGTAGAAATTCTGTTCAAAATATGAGAACCCGACCTTATCCCTTTATTACTGCTGATCAAAGCAATGGCACTTACAGAGGAAGGTTGTATTTGGTTTATGCTTCAAATGATCCACCGGGAGATGGTAATAAACCTGATATCTTTTGCAGATACTCCACCGATCAGGGAATAACCTGGTCATCTGCTGTAAAAGTTAACGATGATGTTAATACTACTGCTAATCACCAATGGCATCCATCAATTTGGTGCGATGTTCAAACAGGAAGGTTATTTGTAAAATGGATGGATACACGTGATACGCCGACAAGTGATAGTGCATACATTTATGCCAGCTATTCTGATAACGGCGGTGTAACCTGGGCTCCGAACCAGCGGGTATCAAATCAAAAAATGAGAATTAATTGTACAACTTGCGGCGGTGGTGGAACTCCTCGCTATCAAGGTGATTATGATGCCATTATTTCAAATAATAATCAGGCTCTGGCTATGTGGACTGATTTCAGAAATGGTAACTTTGGCAGCTATGTTGGCTACTTCCCTGATTTTGCAATGACATTATCAAACAATTCTGTAATCATACCACAAAGTGGTGGGTCAGAATTCGTGACGGTAAATGTACCCGCAATAAAATTATATTCTAATGACGCAATTTTTTCGGCAACCGTCAGTCCAACTCCACCTTCAGGAACTATCACGCTTGACTTTCCATCCGGAAACATAGTTAATAATTTCCCGGGCAGTGTTCAAATGAGAATTCAGACAAGCGGTAATGTTACATTAGGTACTTATACAATTACAGTTCAGGGTAATGGACCAAATGGAACTCCGGTTCATCGCAGAACAGTTACTCTCGATGTAATTGTACCAGTTGAACTTGCTTCATTTGCAGCTGCTACCGATAAGAACGATGTAATATTAACCTGGTTCACTGCTACTGAAACAAACAACAGCGGATTTGAAGTTCAAAGGAAAGCTAACGGCGAATACGAAAGAATAGCTTTTGTTGAGGGTAAAGGAACAACCACTGAAATGCAGAATTATTTCTTCAGGGATAAAAATCTTCTTTCAGGTTCTTATACATACAGGTTGAAACAGATTGACTTCGATGGTTCATTTGCATATTCTGATGAAGTTGAAATTGATATTGAGCAGCCATCAGTTTTTTATCTGGGTCAGAATTATCCGAATCCGTTTAATCCATCTACAAATATCAAATATTCAATTCCGGCAGATGGAAATGTGACGTTAAAAGTTTATGACATTCTTGGAAATGAAGTCAACACACTTGTGGACCAATTCCAGCAGGCTGGGACATTTGATGTTGTTTTTGATGGCTCCAACCTTGCAAGTGGTGTCTATTATTATCAACTTATAACAAATGACCTGACTGCTACAAAGAAGCTGATGCTAACGAAATAATCAGTATTCTTAATGCTTATTAAAATTTAGGGAGCTTCGGCTCCCTTTTTTTGTGGGGGAATGTTTGTAAATATTCTTTATGTTTGGATTGAAGATATTTAATAATTCATCGGGGAATTTAAATGAGAACTTCTCTTACACTTCTGATTTTAGTCACCTTTTTATTACCAATTAATATTCATGCACAACAGCTTTCACCGGATTACTTTCAAAAAAATATTGAAGTCTATTTTTCTTTTGAAACCTCATCCCGAGATTTAATCCGTGAACTAACTGATATTATCTCAATTGATAATGTTGACGGAACAACCGTATATGCTTACGCTAATAAAAATGAATACAATCAATTCCTTTCTTTTAATCTGAACCATAGCATTCTGCCAAAACCCGGCGAATTAATTAATCCTGAGATGAGTGATCGTTTAGATGAAATTACTGACTGGAATGTCTATCCAACTTATGAAGCCTATGTAAATATGATAACTCAGTATGCAGCAAATTATCCTTCCATCTGTAAATTAATTGATGCCGGCAATACAGTTCAGGGGAGAAAAATTCTTTTGGCGAAAATTTCTGATAATGTTAATGTTCGGGAAGCTGAGCCGCAGTTTCTTTATACTTCAACTATTCACGGAGATGAAACTACAGGATACGTATTAATGCTTCGCTTGATAGATTCACTTCTGACAGCTTACGGTACGAATCCAAGAATTACTAATATTGTCAACAATGCAGAGATATGGATAAATCCAAATGCTAATCCGGATGGCACTTACCATGGCGGCAATAATACAGTAAACGGTGCTACAAGATATAATGCAAATGGTTATGATCTAAACAGGAATTTCCCTGATCCGGTAAATGGAGTTCACCCGAATCAGCAGCAGGAAACAGCAGTCTTCAGAAACCTGGCAGAGCAGAATAATTTCGTTCTTTGTGCAAACTTTCATGGCGGAACTGAAGTTGTAAATTATCCCTGGGATACCTGGACAAATGGTTATCCTGATTATGTATCACACGCGGACGAAAGCTGGTACCAGTTTATCTCCCATCTTTACGCTGATACCTGCCAGGCATACAGTCCTTCTAATTATATGAATGGGTATGATGATGGAATTACAAACGGCGGTGCGTGGTATGTAATTCATCACGGAAGACAGGATTATATGAATTGGTTTATGAAGAGCAGGGAAGTGACGATTGAAATTTCCGATACAAAGCTTCTTCCACCTTCCCAGCTTCCGGCACATTGGGAATACAACAAACGATCTTTTCTCAATTACATTGAAAGTATTTTTTATGGAGTAAGAGGAATTGTTACTGATACATTAAACCATCCTTTAAATGCAATAATAAAAGTCTTAAATCACGATACACTTCATTCAGAGATCAGAACTGATTCGATAAACGGAAATTACCATCGGATGCTGGCACCAGGAATTTATTCATTTCAGTTTACCGCTGAAGGACATTACCCAAAAATATTTAACAATGTTGTTGTAAATAATTTTCAAACAACGGTTTTGAATGTTCAGCTTGTTCCGAATTTTATTCCCGTTGAACTGATTTCGTTTACTGCTGTTCCTATTGAAAATACTGTTCAATTAAATTGGCAAACTGCAACAGAAACTAATAACAAAGGATTTGAGATAGAAAGATTGCAAGATTGCAAGATTAAAAAATTACAAGATTGGGAAACAGTTGGATACATACCGGGCAATGGAACAACAACAGAATTACAGTATTATTCTTTTTCTGATAAAAATATCAGACCGGGATTTTATCAATACAGGTTAAAGCAAATTGATTTTGATGGCTCGTTTAATTATTCGGATGTTGTTGAAGTCGAAGTAGAAGCCCTGATGGAATTTTCACTTGAACAGAATTTCCCTAATCCATTTAATCCAAGCACTAAGATCAAATATGTTATCTCAAACGTAGAGACGAGGCATGCCTCGTCTCTACAAATGGTTACTCTTAAAGTTTACGACATTCTCGGCAACGAAATCGCAACTCTCGTTAACGAAGAAAAACCAGTAGGAAGTTATGAAGTTGAATTTAACACATCATCCGGAATCGGGAATCTGGTATCAGGGATCTATTTCTACCAGCTAATATCCGGAAATAATGTGCAAACAAGAAAGATGATTTTATTGAAGTAATCTTCAGGCGGCTCAGAAAAATCTGAGTCGCTTTTAATTATCATTTTTTCATATCTTTGCCCTCAACAAAAATTCATTCGGGATGAAAGTAAATATTTTAATATCATTTCTGTTTCTGGCATTTGTTTCTGTTGTAATCATTGCCAACATAAACGACACTAAACTAATTGGCTGTACGGAACTTAACGGTTACGGCTGTGTCTGCCATACAGTTGAGCGAGATACGTTAGTAAAGGTCTGGATAGAAGGTCCTGATTCACTTCTTGTTGGACAAACAGGCTACTATAAAATGTTTATGGCTGGTGGTCCGGCAGAAGCCGGCGGCTACAACGTTGCCGGAAGGTTCGGTGAAATGGTTTTAGTAGACACATTTTCTTTCCAGCATCCGATGGCAATGAATGAATTAACTCAGGCTTTTTCTCTTCCATTCCCGACAACACAAGATACAATCTATTGGGCGTTTGGTTACATAGCAAGTCAATCATCACCTGAATGGGATACAATTTATTCCTGCGGGTTGAGTCTCGTTTGGGACTCAATTCCTGATTTCCGTGATCGTTGGAATTTTGGACCAAAGTTTCCTATTAAAATATTATCGATTACAGATTTTGAAGGGAATGCTTCTCAGCCAAAAGATTTTGTTTTATATCAGAATTATCCGAATCCGTTTAACCCGATAACCAGTATACAGTATGCAATAACCAGTAGGCAGTTTGTAACACTTAAGGTATTTGATCTACTCGGGAAAGAAGTTGCAACATTAGTTAATGAAGAACTGGAAGCTGGCATTTATAAAGTAGATTTTAATGTAGCTCAAATCTCCAGACCTGAGAATGCGAGTGGAATTTATTTTTATAAACTTCAGGTTGGTAACTTCAACGAGACGAGAAAGATGATTCTTCTAAAATGATTTTTGTACGTTAAAAGTTAAACTGGTTGGTAAGTTTGGCTGATTCATAAATCCCACAGAAAAATTCCAGCTTACTTCTTCTTCAAGTCTGCTGTTGTAAGAGGAAACTAATCTTGCTGCATTTATTGCACTAATCACTCTGTTAAGTATTAATCCTCCAACCACAAAACGAATGTTATTGCTTGCTGTTTCACTTGAATTCCACATATCCCTGTATGTTCTCCGTTCGTCTGTCGTATTCCATTTCCAGAAATATGTTTCTTCATTATACATTTCATCAAAATTTCTTTCTAAAGCTTTTTGATCGTTGTAAGAGTAAACGCTTGTATAATCTCCGATATTAGCATAAAAATCTTCATCTTTGTTGGCATCATTAATTACACCTGCTGTGGAAGCGGCGTATGTTTTATAATTATCTTCCTGCCAGTTTGAGTAAGCATTCATTCCTATTAATGTGCCCCACAAAACTCCATCAGCAATTGTAAAATACTTCCCTGAATTATAAGAATCAGCATAAAGCTCACCCATTCCAGGTAAAAGCAATGAATAAATTATTCCTAAACCAACACTCTTTTTTTCGCTGACTAAAAAAGAATTAATATTTACTTCCGATGTTTCGTAATTCACATCAGGATTTTTTATTGAGTTCCGGAGTTCAAGTATGGATATTGAATTATCAGTTTGAGGAAAGATAACTATGGATGAAAGCAGAACTATCAGCAGAAATAATTTCATATTTTTTTATTTTAAGTTTATGATTAAGAGGGGATTAAATCAACTGATTTTTTTGTGGATATTACTTCCCCGGTGCAGATTTCAGCATTTGATCCGGTTAAAATTATGGGACAAATCTGACCGGTGAGCGCATCATTGTATTCAGCTTGAACTTTTATATAATTTGAAGTGAAGCTGTGCATCAAACCATTTTTATCAGCATTTTCAAAAATCACGCTCTGTTTTGTCCCAATCATATCAGAATAAAACTTTGCTCTTTTTTTCTCGCTTAATATTCTAAGAATATTATTTCTTCTTTTTCTTTCCTGAACATCAACTACTCCGGGAAGTGAGATGGCTTTTGTATCAGGTCTTTCAGAATAAGTAAAAACGTGAAGATAAGATATTGGAAGATCTCTAAGGAAGTTGTGTGTCTGAATAAAATCTTCTTCCGTTTCACCAGGAAATCCAACTATTACATCAATGCCAATTCCTGCATCGGGCAACCGGGTTTTTAATTTACTGATAAGATTTTGGTAATCATCAATTGTGTACCGTCTTTGCATCGCTCTAAGAATTTTTGAACTGCCGCTCTGAAGCGGAATATGAAAATGATTACAAAGTTTTTCAGATTCAGCAACAAGATTAATTATCTCATCGGTTAAAAGATTAGGTTCAATTGAACTAATACGAATTCTGAATTCATCTTCAACTTTAATCAACTCAGATAAAAGATTGAAAAGATTTGTTCCGATATTTTTTCCGTAATCCCCAACATTCACTCCTGTAAGTACTATTTCTTTATAACCAGCAATAAGAAGTTTTTTAAACTCTTCAACAACATTATTCACAGGAAGACTTCTGCTTGCACCACGTGCTAAAGGAATAGTACAAAACGAACAAGTATAATCACATCCATCCTGAACTTTTAGAAACGCACGTGTTCGGTTATCAGCATCGGTTGAATGAGCAACACCAAACTCAGTCAGATTTTCAGTTGGAGTAACAGAAATACAGGTAAGCTCTCTTTTTTTGAAGTTATCAATCAAAGAAAATAATTTGAACTTTTCATTGCTCCCTAATACAGCATCAACACCATCAATTTGCGCTATCTCATCAGGACGAAGCTGAGCGTAGCAACCTGTGATAATTATAAAAGCCTGAGGATTTTGCCGAAGAGCTCTTCGAATTATCTGTCGGCATTCTCGTTCAGCAGATTCTGTTACAGAACAGGTATTCAGGACATATACGTCCGCTTCCTGCTGAAAATCAACCACTTCAAAGTTTCTTTCAAGAAACTGATTTCCGATTGATGAAGTCTCTGAATAATTCAGTTTGCAACCAAGAGTATGTAGCGCTACTTTTTTCTGCATGGTATTTAAAAGAAAAGCGGGTTTCTCTCCCGCTTTTCAGATTGTTCATATTTAACTTACTGAGGTTCTTCTGTTTTCTTAACTTCCGCCGGACTTTCCTGAACTTCAAATATCGGAAATTCAGAAGAATCAATTGCGCCGGTCTCAGCATTCTTAATGCTATCTAAAGATACTTTATCGAGTTTATGCTTGTTAAGATAATCAAGTATTTCGGTATCAGGTTTATCCTTTAAAGCAGCGATTGTACTAAGAACAATTTTTTTATTGCTCTTGTCAAATTCAATCACTTTAATTGGGATAACATCATCAACAGGAAAATGCATTGCCAGGTTTTTCAATTTTGAAGTTGATAATTGATTAGCCGGAACAAATCCATCAACACCTTCCGGTAATTCAGCTATCAAACCTTTTTCAATGATTCTGACAACTTTACCTGTAGTGATTGTTCCAACAGAAAATTTCTGTTCGAATGTATCCCAGGGATTATCCATTATCTGTTTATGACCGAGAGAAATTTTTCTCGATTCGACATCAACACTGAGAACAATAACTTCAAGGGATTCACCTTTTTTAACAACTTCACCGGGATGACGGATTTTCTTCGTCCACGAAAGATCAGATATGTGAACAAGTCCATCAACCCCCGGTTCGAGTTCAACGAATACACCAAAGTTGGTAAGATTTCTTGCAACACCGGTATGTCTTGATCCAACCGGATATTTTATCATCAAAGTCTGCCACGGATCCGGTTCGAGTTGTTTAATGCCGAGAGAAATTTTCTTTTCTTCTTTATCAAGACTCAGGATAATTGCTTCCACCATTTGACCCATAGCAACAACCTGCGAAGGATGTTTTATATGTTGTGTCCAGCTCATTTCTGAATTATGAATTAATCCTTCAATTCCTTTCTCAATTTCTATGAAAGCACCATATTCTGTAAGTGATACCACTCTTCCGGTAACTTTATCACCGATTTTATACTTCTCATCGATGTTTTCCCATGGATGAGGAAGAAGCTTTTTAAGACTAAGTGATATTCTTTTCTTTGCGTCATCATAATCAGTAACGACAACTTTCAAAGTTTCATCAAGCTTAACAACTTCGCTTGGGTGATTTATTCTTCCCCAGCTGAGATCTGTTATGTGAATTAAACCATCAACACCACCGAGATCAACGAACACACCAAAATCAGTAACAGCTTTTACTACACCTTCAAGAATTTGTCCTCTTTCAAGGCTTTCAAGAATTGCTTTTCTCTGATCAGCTATTTCTTCTTCGATGAGTACTTTGTGAGATACTACAACGTTTTCTGTAGGAATGTTGACTTTAACCACTTTAAATTCCATTGTTTGTCCAACGAGAGCATCAAAATCTCTAATCGGTCTGATATCAATTTGTGAACCCGGGAGAAATGCTTCCATTCCTATTAAATCAACGACCATTCCGCCCTTGATTCTTTTAATTATTTTTCCATCAATGATTTCACCGGTTTCGTGGGCTCTTAATACTTTTGCCCATATTCTTAAGAAATCAGCTCTTGATTTGCTTAGAACAAGATTACCTTCAAGATCTTCAACACTTTCAAGAACAACTTCAACTTCCTGTCCGACTTCCAGTTTTGCGTCTTCACCGAATTCACTTCTTGGTATTGTTCCTTCAGACTTAAATCCGACATCGATAATTACATTATCATCCTGAATTCTGACAAGTTTGCCTTTAACCAGCTCACCCTGTTTAACATCTCTGAATGATTCGGTGTAAAGATTTGCTAACTGTTCAAATTCCTCCTGTGTGTAATCATAAGTATTGAATTTGTTTTTTGCCTTCTCGAAATCTTCTAATACATTGGTTGACTTTTCTTTAACATCAGCGGTCATTAATCCTCCTGAAATGATTTAGATACCTTTCTGTTCAAAACCGGAAGAACAGGCAAGATATATTTTGTTTTATTTAACATAATGATTTAGCCGGTTTATTTATTTTTTATTTTCAGTTCAATATTTTTTTTAAGAGCAACTTTTTTTACTTCTTCTAAAATCAGGTTTACCTGTTCATCAATTGTTACGTTTGTCGTATCAACCTCAACAGCATCTTCTGCTTTTGTTAATGGACTGTCATTTCTGCTGGAATCAATTTTATCTCTGTTTGAAAGATTATTTTTTATCTCATCTACAGGGATACCAAATCCACTTACTGAATATTCCCTGGCTCTGCGGTCAGCTCTTGTATCAAGTGAAGCTGTTAAGAAAATTTTTACATCAGCATTCGGAAAAACTACAGTGCCAATATCTCTGCCTTCCATTACAACACCATTTCCACTGATGCTCATTTCTCTTTGTTTCTCAACGAGCAGCCTTCTTACTTCACTGATTTTACTAACATCACTGACGTGAGCATTAACTTCAGCCGATCTTATTTCTTTCGTAACATCCTTATCATTTAAATGAACAAGGACATTGCCATCTTCATAACTGAGATTAATTTTACAATTCCTTGCCAGTTCAATTATTCGCGCTTCATTTTCAATTGCTTCATTTTCCAAAGCAAGATAAGTTACCGCACGGTACATTGCACCGGTGTCAATGTAAATATAACCAAGTTTCTGTGCGATAAGCTTAGCCGATGTGCTTTTTCCGGAACCGGCAGGACCATCAATAGCGATGATAAGTCCTTTTGACATAGGTTACAAAAATATTGATATTTACTTCTAAATCAAAGGATTTTAATGATGGATGAAGAATGGAAATTGTCTGTTAGAAATTGAAAATATAACAATTCAGGCTATTTTTTCACCTCCAAGAGTGTTGATGATAATATCTTCATAAGTGTCTTCTGAATTGAGATTTTCAGATTTAGCCTTGACTGCTGTTTTGTTTGCGTCTTTATGAACGGTTTTTTCTGAACTTATTAAAAAATTAAACCTTCTGCCAAAAAACTCTTCAGATTTTTTTGCAAGATATTTTTCATTTAATCTGAAAGTGCTAAGGTCTTCAGCTTTTTCAGTTGAGAAATAAAGGTTGTTGTCCTTCAGAGAAATGAGATTGAAACTTTTAAGCGCAGGACCAAGTGTTAGTCCTTTTTCTATGTTGATCGATTCAATAAAATTTTCCCATCTTTTAATTATGTCATCGAAACTAAAATTGGGCTGCAATGCAGGACCTGAAATTATTTCCCGAGATTTAACTTCAGTCAGGTCAAACTTTTTTACTTCAGCAGAAGGTTTATCTACTTTTTTTTTAATAGTTGGTTCTGGATTATAATAACTTTTAGTAGGCTCTTTAGTAACAATTTTGTTTTCATCAGAGCCAATTTCAAAAATTAATTGCGATAGTGTTTTTGTACTTTCGAGTGCAATAAGATGGCTCAGTATGATTTCAATTTTAAGTCTTTGGTTTTGGGAAAAGCGTAATTCCTGCTGAGACCTGTTGAGAAAGTTTAGCAGCCGGAGAATGTCGCTCTCTGAAAATTTATTCTTGTATTCAAGATATCTTGTCTTATAAATATCAGCAGTCTCAATTGCAGAAGTTGAATTGGTTACAACAGCTGATAAAATATTCCTGAAATGTTCAACTAGTCCATCTATAAAATCACCAAAGTCCCAGCCGTTCTCATAAATTTTTTCTGAAGTATGAAAAACAACCTTGAAATCTTTTTCCAGTACGGCATCTGAAATAATAAAATATAACTCTTCATCAATAAGGTTTAACATTTGGGAAACAAGTTCAGCGTCAATTTTTCCCTTTGAAAAAGCCACTACCTGATCGAAATAACTTTCAGCATCACGCAAGGCTCCATCTGCTTTCTTTGCGATAATAGTTAACGTCTTGTCATCAATTTTTATTTTTTCTTCATCAGCTATCATTTTCAGGGTTTCTTTAATTCTGTCAAGCTGAATTCTCCTGAAATCATACCGCTGACATCTTGAAATAATAGTTAACGGTACTTTGTGAACATCGGTTGTTGCAAAAATAAAAATGATATGTGCCGGAGGTTCTTCAAGCGTTTTAAGAAAAGCATTGAATGACTCCTTCGTAAGCATATGTACTTCATCGATAATATAAACTTTGTATTTACCACGTGTCGGTGCATATTTAACAGAATCACGCAATGTTCTTATTTCATCAATACCTCTGTTTGATGCTGCATCAATTTCAATTATATCAATCAACTGAGAGTTCTGTATAGACTTACACATTTCACATTCATTGCACGGCTCTGAATTTTCCCGGTTTTCACAGTTTAAAGTTTTAGCGAGTATTCTTGCAGTAGTTGTTTTACCAACACCTCTTGGACCTGTAAAAAGATATGCGTGTGCAATTCTGTTTTCTTTGATTGCGTTTTTTAGTGTACTGGTAATGTGTTCCTGCCCGACAACATCTTCAAAACGCTGTGGTCTCCATTTTCTTGCTGTTACTACAAAATTGCTCATACGATTATTTTCTTATTGATGATTCGATGGAAAGATTTCCTCACTTAGAAATTTACAAATTTCTTCTAAATATTTTTTATCAGTCATTCCAAATGAATTGTATTGATGACTATCCAGATCCAGCACACCAATTAAACGGTTATCCTTAATAAGAGGAATCACTATTTCTGATTTCGAATTGCTGTCGCATGCAATGTGCCCGGGAAATTTATCAACATCCGGGACAATGATTGTTTCTCTTTTTAATGCAGAACTGCCGCAAACGCCTTTACCGATTTCAATATTTGTGCAGGCAACTTTTCCCTGAAATGGTCCGAGGTAAAGTTTCTTTCCGTCAAAAAGATAGAAGCCAACCCAGCTTACTTTATCAAATGTATCTTTTATTACGGCTGTGAAGTTCGACAGACTGGAAATTAAATTATCTGCTTTAGCAAGAAGAGATTTTAGTTGAGATGAAAGCAATCTGTATTTTTCTTCTTCAGCAAGATGCTTTTCAATACGGATTTCTTCCATTATAATTTCACTTTTTCTTTTTCTTGTCTTCGGATTTCTTAACTTTTACTCCCTCAAAAACATAAGGAATCGCTTCCTCAACTTTTTCTATTGTAACAATATTTAATCCGCTTTTTACTTTATCAGAAATTTCTTTCAAATCAATTTCATTTTCTTTGGGAATGAGAACAGTCTTAATGTCGTTTCGTTTTGCCGCCAAAAGTTTTTCTGTTAAACCACCGATAGCAAGAATAGAACCTGTAAGAGTTATTTCTCCTGTCATTGCTACATCATTTGATGCAGGTCTTCCACTAACGGCGGAAAGCATCGCCATTGCCATTGCAATTCCTGCAGACGGACCATCTTTCGGAATAGCACCTTCGGGAAGATGTATATGAATCTCTCTTCCTTTGAAAAAGTCAGGATTAAGTCCGAGTCTTTTTGAGGAAGCCCGTAAATAACTCAGTGCTGCTTGTGCTGATTCTTTCATCACGTTACCAAGCTGACCTGTAAGATTCAATTTGCCGGCACCGTTCATAATCGTAACATCAACAGATAAAAGTTCACCACCGGTGCTTGTCCAGGCTAAACCAGTAACGCTTCCGACTTTATATCCTTTATTGTGTCGCTGATATCTGTATCTTGGTGTTTTCAGATATTCTTCAACCAGATCTTCTGTTATTACATGTTTAATTTTCTTTTTATCTTTACCGTTGCTGGATTCTTTTACAACAATTTCTTTAGCTAATTTTCTGAAGATCGATGCAATCTCTCTTTCAAGATTTCGAACTCCTGCTTCTCTTGTGTATTCACTTATAATTTTTTTGATGGCACTTTCCTGGAACTCAATATGCTTATCCTCGAGTCCGTGTGCTTTCAGTTGTTTTGGTATGAGATGCATCTTTGCAATTTCCAGCTTATCATACTCAAGGTAACCCGGCAGTTCAATTATTTCCATTCTATCCTGAAGCGGCAATGGAATGTTATACCGAATGTTTGCGGTTGTAATAAACATAACCTGCTGAAGATTGTAATCAACTTCAAGATAATGATCATTGAAAGTGTGATTCTGTTCAGGGTCAAGTACTTCGAGCATTGCTGAGGATGGATCTCCTCTGAAATCCATACTCATTTTATCTATTTCGTCAAGAAGAATTACAGGATTAATTGTGCCTGCTCTTTTCATTGATTGAATTATTTTTCCCGGCATCGAACCGATGTAAGTTCTTCTGTGCCCGCGAATTTCTGCTTCATCACGAACACCGCCAAGACTTATCCTGACAAAATTTCTTCCGAGTGCGCGGGCAATTGATTTGCCGAGAGAGGTTTTGCCAACACCCGGAGGACCAACAAAACATAATATCTGTCCTTTCATCTGCTTCACTAAATTCAAGACAGCAATATGCTCGATTATTCTTTCCTTTGGTTTCTCCAGCCCGAAATGATCTTCATCAAGAATTTTCTGAACGTGTTTAATATCAAGGTTATCTTTTGATTTTTTGCTCCATGGAACACCAACCAGCCAATCAAGATAATTTCTTATTACAGTTGATTCAGGAGACATCGAAGGAGTTTTTTTCAGCTTGTTGAATTCTTCAAGAGCTTTCTCCTCAACTTCCTTTGGCATCTTAGCTTTTTTAATCTGCTCTCTTATCTTTGCAAATTCAGGTGAGGCATCTTCATCTTCTCCAAGTTCATCCTGCAAAATTTTTATCTGTTCCTGAATGATAAACTTGCGCTGGGTCTTGGCAATGTTTTCCTGGACTTTGTTATCAATTTCTTTTTCAATTCTCAGGATATCAATTTCTGAGTTTAGCACTTTTATAACTTCAAGATATTGTTCTTTGAGTGTGAACTTTTGAAGTATTGCTTGCTTAACTTCAATTGACTGATTTATATTTGCCGCGGCATAAAACAATTTGCGATCAGGTTCTTCAATATTATCGAAAGCTGTGATTGTATCTTTGGGAACATTCTTGCTGATCTTAACATAATCCTTAAACAACTGTGTCATCTGCCTGATCATTGCATTCATTTCGTGATCGCTGTCAAGAGTTGGAATGATCAGCTCTATCTTTCCTTCGAAAAAACTTTTATTACTTGTGAACTCTTTAATTCTTGCCTGGAACATACCATCGACAAGAATTTTCATAAGTCCGTTTGGCAGCTTTAATATCTGAACAATTTTCGCAATTGTACCTTCAGTGTACAAATCTTTTTCAGTGGGCTCTTCAATTGCAGATTTTTTCTGAGTTGATAAGAAAATATATTTTGTATGTTCTGCAGCATAATTTGCAGCTCTTATTGACTGCTCTCTGCCCACAAGCACGGGAAATATCATATAAGGAAAAATTACAATATCCCTTAAAGGTAAAATCGGCAGCTCTTCGGGAATGCTATCTATAATCGAATTGACTTCGGACGGATGAATATCCAGTTCCTTTAAATTTTCCAAAAAACTTCTCCTTAAATAAACATAAATGCAGTCATTCAGCACGTGAAATAAATCAATGGAATATTCAATTGTCTTCCAAATTTGTTATCTCACGTCCTAAATATATCGAATTAGCTTCCTGCTATCAAGGAATGATTCATTACTATTTAAAGCATTATAATTACTGTTTTAATCTTCATACGTCAAAGGAAGGTATTTTTAGTTTTATATTTGAAATAAAAAAAGATAACTTTATGATAGACGACATTATTCAAATATCAAAAGAAGCGGGTGAGTTGATCAGGAATGCATTTGGCAAAACTCATTCTATTGAATTCAAAACAAATGAACTAAATCTCGTAACCGAAACTGACAAAGCCTCAGAAAAACTGATAACTGATTTCATCAAGAAGAAATATCCATCGCACGGAGTTCTTGCAGAAGAGGGAAGTGAAGCAAATCCCGACAAAGTCGGGACCGAGTATCTTTGGGTGGTTGACCCGCTGGATGGAACAACTAACTATGCGCACGGGCTGCCGATTTTTGCTGTCTCAATTGGACTTCAGAAAAATGGCGATACTATTGCAGGAGTTGTTTACGATGTGATGAGAGATGTTGTTTACTCTGCTGAGAAAACCAGCGGTAGTTTTGAGAATGGCAAAAGAATTAACGTGAGCAAAAATGAAAACCTTGGATACAGTGTTCTTGTCACTGGCTTTCCTTATAACATCAGAGAAAATCCGGATAAAGCATTTGAAAGGTTCATTGCCTTTCTGAAACACGCACGCGCAATTAGAAGACTTGGTTCAGCAGCAATTGATTTTTGCTATGTTGCAAGCGGTGTGTTCGATGGTTTTTGGGAAGTGTTTCTCCATCCGTGGGATATCTGTGCTGGGAAATTAATTATTGAAGAAGCCGGCGGGCTTGTTACAGATTTTGACGGAAACAAAATTGATATCTATTCAAAACGAATACTCGCAACAAACGGTTTCGTTCACCAAAAGATGATTGAGGTTATGAGTAGTATTTAAGTAAATTGCCTCGAGTTAAATTCGCGCAGATTCCCGACTCGTTCCGATTAACATCGGAACTCGCAGGAATGACAATCGTATTGAATGGTTTTTAAATAGTTGCGTCATTCTGGCTTATCCAGAATCTGAATTCACGTCAAATTAGATTCCGGATTCTTCCGACTAAAGTCGGTATTTCCGGAATCACCATAGAGGAAAGAAACGGTTTTAATTCTTTTCAATCCCGCCTAAATACATTTTCTCAATCAGGTAGTTGTATTTTTCCTCAACGACCTTTCGTTTAATTTTTAAGCTCGGAGTAATTTCTCCCGTCTCAATAGTGAATGGTTTATCAAGCAGAGCAAATTTTCTAACACGCTCATAATTCGCAAGGCTCTTTTGAAGCTTAGCCATATCATCTTCAATCAACTTGTAAATTTGTTCGTTGTTCGTAAGGTCAGATTCATTCTTATAAGGTATGTTGTGAGCATCAGCAAATTCTTTTAATGCTTCATAATCAGGAACAATCAATGCACTAAGAAACATTCTTTTATCTCCAATCAATACAAACTGATCAATATACTTGCTGCTGAGGAAAATATTTTCAATAGGCGTTGGTGCAATATATTTTCCTGCACTTGTTTTAAAGAGATGTTTCTTTCTGTCAGTAATCATTAAGAAACCTTCTGAGTCAAAAGCTCCTATATCACCGGTATGCAGCCAGCCGTTAATAATTGTTTCATCGGTTTCTCTTTTCTTTTTATAATAACCTTTCATTATGTTTGGACCGCGTGCAAGAATTTCGCCGTCGGGTGCAATTTTAATTTCAACTCCCGGTAAAGGCTTGCCAACAGTACCGAATTTATAATCATCAGGTCTGTTTGCAGCAATAACAGGAGAAGATTCTGTTAAACCATAACCTTCGACAATTTTAATTCCTACAGCTTCAAAAAATTCACCAAGCTCTTTGGATAACGCAGCTCCGCCGGAAATAAAAAATCTTAATCTTCCGCCGGTACGTTCTCTTAATTTATGGAAAACGAGTTTATCGGCAAGTTTATGTTTTAACTTAAGACCTAAAGAAACCGAACCTTTCTTCTGTGCGGCAGCAAATTTTTTCCCTACTTCAAGTGCCCAGTAAAATATTTTTTGTTTTTTCGGTGGCTGACTTTCAACATTTTTAATTATTCTCGAATGCATTCTCTCGAATAACCTTGGCACCGATGTCATCAAAGTTGGTTTAGCTTCCTGCAGATTTATTGCAACTTTCTCAATACTCTCAGCATAATATATTGTGCATCCGGCAGCAAATGCAGTGTAATAACCAGCCATTCTCTCAAATATATGACAGAGTGGAAGGAATGAAAGAAATACATCATCTTTTGTGATTGGAAAAATATCCAGCGCTGCATTTACATTAGAGATGATATTTTTATGAGTAAGGATAACTCCTTTCGGTTCGCCGGTAGTTCCGGAAGTATAAATTATTGTGCAAACATCATCCTCTCTAATTCCTGAAGAAATTTTTTTCAGAAGATCAGGATTACTGTCCTGAATACTCTTTCCTTTCTCCTGAATTTGTTTGAATGTGAATAAATTTTCTGTGGCACTAACATCATCGTGGTCATTAAGTATAATTATGTGTTTAAGATGCTTACAATTTTTCATAATCTTCTGCACTTTGTTCAACTGAAAACCAGTTGAGACAATTATAGCCTTTGATTCGGAATCATTCAGAATGTATTCAATAGAGTCGGAGGTTAATGAGGGATACAACGGAACATTAATGATTCCTAGGAGCTGCATTGCAAAATCAGCATAAACCCATTCAGGTCTGTTTTCAGATATTAGAGCAACGCAATCATCTTTCTTCAGCCCGAGAGCAGCTAACCCGAAAGCAAAAGCATTGGTTTCTTCTTTCAGTTCATTGTAAGTAATGCCTTTGTAAACATTATCAACTTTTCGTTGGATTGCGTGTCCGCCTTTTTTCGGTCCGAAATCTTCTGTCAGATATTTATAAAGTTCCGGTATGGTATAAAAAGCTTTCAATGATGCCATTGTATTTTCTCCGAAATAATTCCTGAAACGATAAGATCATTTTGCAAGGAATGACGGCAAGCAAACCCTCTCTCTCCGCTTACATTCCATTTGACTACTTTTAAAATACTGCCATCCTGGTTAAATGCAAAGCTGATTGTAAGGCTGTTATCAGGGATTTATTGTTTCATTCTGTGATTTCAGAGAAGCCATGATTATAATCTTTGGGGTTCTTGCTGTAAAGAGTCATAAAACCTGAAGGATAATCTTTTCATTCATTTCAATATCTACTTCACAAAAATTTAACAATCACTACCTTGACTTTAGAAAATCTATTTATTACGTTTTGAGTAGATAATAATTTTTTGAGACCATTCCTAAGGATTCTTTGGAAATGTTTATCTCTCTTACATACGGTTCTTTCCTATTAAACTCAATATTAGTTGAGTTAATAAAATTCTATTGTAATTTTTATCCCCCCCCCCCGAAAAGTTTTCCACAAAAATTTCTCTGGCAGGTATGAAAAGCAAATTTCATATTGCTGTTGGAGAAAAATATCCAACTGGTTTTACGTAGCTTGAAGAAAGTAATAAGTCATCCTGAATTTATTTCGGGATCTAACAGTGTTTCTTTCCCTAAATATTTTTTATAAGGGTATTAGAAGATGAAATTAAAATTAGTTTGTTGTCTTCTGCTGATAGTTAGCAGTTCTTCTTTAGCACAGCTTAGCAGTGAAGAAAAAGTTGAACAGCTTAAAAGCAGGACAGATATAAAAGTAACTGATATTGAAAAAGATATACTGAAGTTAGAATACACAAACGGCAAAGTGCTGTACAAAAATATTTCTGATTACCAATCACCGATTACCAATAACCTGAATTACTCCCCAACTTACGACAGCACAATAATAGACCTTACAACGATTGATACTACTCTTTATTACCAGAAGTACAACTTTTGGCAGGAAGTGCCCATACACAATTGGGATTTTGAATGCCTGAGAATTGGCGATGTAAATAACAACGGTAAACCGGAACTTTATGGCGCAAGAAAATTCTTTGAAACACCTGCAGAACCTATTACGATATATGAATTAAATAATTCAGAAATGTTTGAAAATATGTTTCAGTATGATTCTGTTTTTATAGCACGAAGTATACACGATGTAGATTGGGATGGTAGAGAAGAAGTTCTGTTAACGTTACCACCTCTATTTGGGATAGGTAGTCAACAAAGATTTTTCTCTAAAGATTCAGACAGTTCGCTAGCAACGATATTGAACTTTATCTTCAATCCTGATCTGCCGTATCAGCTCGATGATCCGACATTAGGAGAATTTGATGACGATCAGAAAACTGATTTAGTGTTTGACAAGGCATCAAATGTTTACATCTTTGAATATAATCCCATCATAAACAACTTCGATTCTGTTTATCACTTTCAAGTACCTGATCCTATTGATCTTGATGTTGGTGGTTATTCAGTTGGAGATTTTGATCTTGATGGAAAAACCGATATTGTTTTTGGGACAATGAGAGGAAACGTATTTGTTATTGAGAACCAAGCAGATAACCAGTACACAAATTCCTGGTGGGGTAGTATAGATAGTTATCACGCATATATACATACCTGTACAAATGATATTGATAAAAATGGCAAACCAGAATTTTGGGTGCTTGGCGATGCTTATTATAACGAAATAGGAACTACACGAATTACCATCTTTGAAACAAACGGAGATAACAGTTACTATGCGTTAGGAAGGGTTGATCTTGTTGGCGTATTTTCATTTTATGCAGGTACTATGCAGGCTGTTGATATTGATAATGACGGCACTGAGGAAATTGCTGTTTGTATTGATGAGAATTTTATTATCCTGAAGTTTAACGGAAGTCAAAACCATCAAACTTATGAGGTTTATTACATTAAGCAGAATGAACTTAATACTCTGGAAGAATGGCAGACATATTTTGGTGCAATAATGTATGATTTGCTAAATGATGGTGAACCGGAAATATTAATATCTATGGCTCATACAATTAATACTCAACCAAATATTATAAGTAGAGGTGTTACAAAAATATATAGCTCTGATAGCACAACCAGTGTTGAGGAAGATGAAATTCTTCCAATTAGTAATGAGCTTTTTCAGAACTATCCTAATCCGTTCAATCCTGCAACTAACATTAAGTTTCAGTTAAAGAAAACGGAAACTGTTTATATAAAAGTTTACAATGTTTTAGGGAAAGAAATAAGAACTCTGTTAGAAAATAATCTTACACCCGGGGAGCACACAATTAAATGGAATGCGAATGACGATAAAGGAAATGTTCTTCCCGGAGGTGTTTACTTCATTCAAATGATAGCAGGCAGCTATCAAAAAACTATTAAAACTATTTTATTAAAATAAGCTCCGGTAAAAAAACCGGATATAATTTAAGAGGGCAATTACAATGAAAAAATTATTTTTATTAATTCTTATTCTTGCCTCAAACTTATTTGCGCAAGGATGGAACGATATAGTAACTACTGAAATTGAAGAACCTGTTGAGACTGATATATTTACTAATTCTTCAGGTATTCATATCCTTATACGAACTTCTTCAGAAGGTGATATTGTTTATTACAATCTTAATTCCGAAGGTGATGTAGTTAAAACCGTTACTTTTGAAACCATCGGATATTTTCCAAACATCATTGGCTCTAACAATATAATATATGCAATTTATAAAACAGGTAATAACATCCGTGTAAGATATTCTACAGATAATGGCGAGAGTTGGTTTTATGATGTACAAGATAGACCAACAACTGCAAACTATTGTAATGGTGTTGATGCTGTTTATCAAGAAGGATTGTCGGGGGGAGTTCATCTTGTTTGGGCAACAAAAGATGGTGGTGCTTCTGGTTTTGAAACTTATTATTATCGCTTAAACACAAGTAACCAGTGGGTTGAAGGCAAAAACGTAACAGATGATGACGCAGCACAATACGGCGGCAATCCATCTGTAGCCGTTTCTCCAAACAGAGTGCACGTAAGCTTTAACACAGATCCAACAACTAATAACTATGGGTTGGGAGATGTAAAAACAAGAGATAAATATAATGGTAACTGGGAAACTCCGCAGTTAGTTGTTCCAGCTCCAAATGAGCAGAAATCTTTAGATGAAAGGTTATTGGTTAGAGATGGATATCTTTATCTATTTTATAATCGAGAACACCCTGGGACTTATCCAAATGATTTAGTATATAAAAGAAGAAGTGTTGGCGGTACAAGTTGGTCTGATTTTCCACCGCTAGAATCAGAAACATTATACCAATTTGAAGATGCTTTTGAAATTACAAAGACTACCAACGATAATATTCACATACTATATAAAAAGACTATGGGATCACCTATTGGGTGGGCCTACGCATATAAATATTATGATGGTACAAATTGGATCACCCCAGATCCACATATTTTGGACTATAATTCTGTAGGCCTGAGACAAATAGGGTTAAGTAGTGTATCAAATGATTTATTTTGTACCTGGGTTAAATCAGGTACACCGTATTTGCATTACAGACAATGGGATGATATCCCCCTTGCTCCAACTGGATTAACTATTACCGAAGATGCAAATCATCATCCAAGACTGAACTGGAATGTAAGTCCTGAGCCAGATAGAAATATCTATAAGATTTATCGGTAAGATACTTATGGTGGAGGTTGGCAGTATTTAAACCAAACATCAAGCACAACTTATACTGACCAAACCTTAACATACTGTCACGCAGTGCCACCAGCACAATGTCCAGACGTCAGAACGTTTTATTTCCGGGTAACTGTTGTGGATGTTGGTTCTCACGAATCTCCGCCATCAAATCAGGTAGAAGCACGTTTACAAGGAGGTCCTCCACCAAAGATAGTTGTTAATCCAAATTCAAATGAATTGATTGAATATTCTTTAAGTCAAAACTATCCCAATCCATTCAATCCAACCACAACAATTGATTACTCAATTAAATTAGCAGGAGATGTAACATTAAAGGTTTATGATATTCTTGGAACAGAAGTGGCTTCGTTAGTAAATGAAGTGAAAGAACCCGGAAATTATTCGGTAGAATTTAACGCAGCTAATTTACCGAGTGGGATATATGTTTACAGACTTACAACAGGAAATTTTGTGGATACGAAGAAACTTATTCTGTTAAAGTAAAATTTTAGTTTTCTTCACAAAGCCGGAGCTTAACACTCCGGCTTTTTTTTATCTGTTTTGGCCATATCTGTCCAAAACGATAAAAAAAGAATCCCTCAAATAAAGGTGGTAAATTTGTTTTGACAAAAAATAAAAACACCAAACTTTATCGAGGGATCAATGGCAAATGTAACACTTTTCAGTCAAATAGTACATCATCTGGACAGAAGACTTTTTACAAGTATAGTCAGGGAATACCAGACAGATAAACATAACAAAGGGATAAACAGCTGGACACATTTAATAACTATGCTGTTTTGTCATTTATCAAAAGCACAATCAATACGAGAAATAACAAACGGTCTGCGGTCAATAACGGGGAATTTGAACCATTTAGGGATACAAGGTAAAAGCCCAAGCAAATCTTCATTATCATACATAAATGCCAATCGGGATTGGCAAATCTTTAGAGAATATTTTGATAGACTGCTGTTTGCTTTTCAAAGCAGAGGGAATTTTAAGAGGAAAAAGTTTAAGAAGATAAGAAGAAAAATCTATCTGCTGGACAGTAGTATAATCAGCGTTTGCCAGAAAGTATTCGATTGGGCAAAATACAAGCAGGAAAAAGGAGCAATAAAACTGCATCCAATGCTGGACTACGATGGCTGTTTACCGAAATACATATATATTACAGAAGGAAAAAGATCAGATGTAAAGCACGCCCAGTATATGCAAATGCCGAGCAAATCAGTAATAGTATCAGACAGAGGCTATCAGGATTTTAAGATGATGTATCAATGGAAAAAGGAGGATATAATATTTGTTATGATGTTAAAAAAATCAATAAAATATGAGCAGGTAAAAGAACTATCGCTTAGAGAGGAAAAAGAAGGACACATATTAAAAGATGAGATCATAAGCCTAACTGAGGAAGAAACAAAACAACTATACCCGGAGAATTTACGACGAGTAGCCATTTATGATGAAAAAGAAGACAGAGTAATAGAAGTAATAACCAACAATTTTTCTTGGACAGCATCTACAATTGCAGAGCTATATAAGCAGCGCTGGATGATAGAAATTTTCTTTAAGGAACTTAAACAGCACTTAAAAATCAAATCATTTATTGGAACCAGTGAAAATGCAATGTGGATACAGATTTGGACAGCAATGATAACTTTGCTACTGTTGAGATACTTGAAAGAAATAGCACAATATCAGTGGAGTTTATCGAATCTAATAGCTTTTCTAAGAATGAATCTATTTGTAAAGATACTTCTGACAGAATGGTTGAATAATCCTTTTAGGCCACCTGAGGATTTTTCTTTAGATCAAAGACAAGAGGAACTATTTCAAGGGATGGATTGAATTTGAAATAGAAAAAAATCTGTCCAAAACAGGCCACCATTTAACTTTTTTACCCGTTTCTAATTTATTTTGGACAGCAGTGGTTTTGGCCAAATCAAAATCAATTTAAATTGTATCTCAAAACCAAAAACGGTAATTTTACTATTACAATTTTTAATTATCAGGATAAATCATGTCAAACGCATATTTCAAAGTACCACAGCCAATAAATGAACCGGTAAAATCTTACAAACCAGGCAGCCCGGAAAGAGAAGAATTAAAGAAAAAGCTAGCCGAATTAAAATCTAAACAGATAGAAGCCCCATTAATAATTGGAGGTCAGGAAATAAAAACCGGCAATACAGAAAAAATGGTGATGCCGCATAATCACAACCACGTTCTCGGTGTTTATCACAAAGCAGGTAAAAAAGAAGTTGATATGGCAGTTGAAGCAGCACTTGAAGCGAGAAAAGAATGGGCTGAGATGCCGTGGGAACACAGAGTTTCAGTCTTTCTTAAGATAGCTGATTTGTTAGCAGGACCCTGGCGCTCAACACTGAATGCTGCTACAATGCTCGGACAATCTAAAACTGTCTTCCAGGCAGAAATTGATTCTGCTGCTGAACTTGTTGACTTCTACCGTTTTAATAGTTTTTATATGGCTCAACTGATGCAGGACCAGCCTTACTCAGGAAGTGGAATGTGGAATCGTTTAGAGTATCGTCCGCTTGAAGGTTATGTTTTTGCAATCACTCCATTTAACTTCACTTCAATTGCAGGTAATCTTCCAACAGCACCCGCAATTGTTGGTAATGTAAGTTTGTGGAAACCAGCATCCAGTGCAGTCTATTCAGCTTATTTGTTGATGAAATTATTTGAAGAAGCCGGTTTACCAAAAGGAGTAATTAATTTTGTCCCCGGTTCAGGTGGACAGGTTGGAACTCCTGCAATGACAAATCCAAATCTTGCTGGCGTTCATTTTACAGGATCAACTGAAGTTTTTCAGAATATGTGGAAAACTATTTCAGACAATCTGAAAAATATGAAATACTACCCGCGCATCGTTGGAGAAACAGGCGGCAAAGATTTTATTTTTGCACATCAGTCTGCAAATGTTGATGCACTCGTTGTCGCTGCTTTACGCGGAGCTTTTGAATACCAGGGACAAAAATGTTCAGCTGCTTCAAGAATGTATATTCCAAAATCGATATGGAAAGAATTCAAAGAAAAATATGTTGCTGAAGTTGGCAAAATTAAAATGGGTGATATTGAAGACTTCACAAATTTTATGGGTGCTGTAATTGATAAAGGTGCGTTTAACACAATAACTGAATATATTAAATATGCAATAGCTTCTAATGAAGCAGAGATAATAACCGGCGGTAACTTTGATGATTCAAAAGGATATTTTATCGAGCCGACAACGATTGTAACCACCAATCCGAAATTCAAAACGATGGAGGAAGAAATATTCGGACCTGTAATGACAATGTATGTTTATGATGATAACAAACTCGATGAAACATTAACTCTGTGCGATGAAACTTCGCCGTATGCATTAACAGGTGCAATCTTCGCACAGGATAGAAAAGCAATTGTTATGATGTCTAACAGGTTAAGAAATGCTGCAGGTAATTTTTATATAAATGATAAACCAACCGGTGCAGTAGTTGGTCAGCAGCCGTTTGGCGGTGGAAGAGCTTCAGGCACAAATGATAAAGCAGGAAGTGCAATGAACCTGATGCGTTGGATGACTGCAAGAACAATTAAAGAAACTTTCGATCCGCCAAAGGATTGGCGTTATCCGTTTATGAGTTAGAAATAGGAATTCCATAATCAACTTACCCAAAATAAATTTGGGGTATACTCTTTTCTTAGGGAAGAAGAAACTCATATTTAAGAGAAAATGAAAGACCAATTAGTAAAAATTAAAATTGTTGGTAAAAGAAAAAGCAATCTCAATATAAATTGGGAGAAGACCAATGGTTTTTTAAAATTAGTCGTAGAGCTTAATAAAAAGAATAAGTTCATACCAAAAGGTGTTTACAGGTTTAAAAGTCATGAAGAAAGTGATCTATGGATACTGAACGTTTTGACAACTCGTTAGAATCCCGTCCTCCTACACTTGATGACTTGGTTGAATTATGTAAGTCTTTAAACAATAGAAATGTTAAGTATATTGTCATTGGCGGTATGGCTGTTATTAATGCCGGGTTACCAAGAGCAACAGTTGATATTGATATAATGGTTGATGCTTCTGCAGATAATATGGAAAACGTAATCAATGCACTTATGTATCTGCCGGATAAAGCTGTAAAAGAACTCAAAGTAACAGATGTTGAAAATTATACCGTTGTAAAAGTTGCTGATGAAATAGTTATTGACCTTATGAAATCTGCGTGTGGAATTACCTATGAGGAAGCAAATAAATCAATCTATAAAGTAAAAATACAAGATGTGGAAATACCTTTTGCCTCAATTGAGTTACTTTATAAAATGAAACAAACATTAAGAGAAAAAGATAAATCGGACCTATTATTTCTGGAAGAGAAATTAAAAAACAAAAAAAATCAATAACATAACTTGTAAGTAAAAATGAAAATACATGAGTATCAGGCAAAAGAAACACTAAAGAAATTTAACGTTCCTGTACAAGATGGAATTGCAATCAAGAGTATGGACGAATTCGACGGAGCAATTTTCCAGCTTAAGCAGAAAGGAATAAATCAGTTCGTTGTCAAGTCGCAGATTCACGCAGGTGGAAGAGGGAAAGGGAATTTATATAATCCAAAAAATCGCAATGAATTGATTCTTGAAGGTGGAGTAAAGTTCACAACATCTGTCGAGAAAGCAAAAGAAATTGCAGGGAAAATTTTGGGAAACTTGTTGATTACACATCAAACAGGTCCGGAAGGGAAAATTGTAAAAACATTATTCATCACTGAAGGACTGGATTATAAAAAAGAGTTGTATCTCGGAATTCTTCTTGACCGTGCCGTTTCTAAAAATGTAATTATGGTTTCAACTGAGGGCGGAGTTGAAATTGAAAAAGTCGCTGCGGAAACTCCGGAAAAAATTATTAAGGAATGGATTGATCCAGCTATTGGTCTGCAGGCATTCCAGGCTCGCAGACTTGCATTTGCTCTCGGTTTGGAAGGAAATGCTTTCAAGAGTTTTATTCCGTTCATTCAGTCACTTTACAAAGCCTATGAACAAACTGATGCTTCATTGCTTGAAATAAATCCGCTTGTAATTACTAATGATGATAAAGTTGTTGCGCTGGATGCGAAGATGAACTTCGATGACAACGCACTATACCGTCATCCTGAAGTTGCAGCTTACCGTGATCTTGATGAGGAAGATCCACTCGAGATTGAAGCTTCCAAATACAATCTTAACTATATAAAGCTCGATGGAAATGTTGGCTGTATGGTTAACGGTGCGGGACTTGCAATGGCAACAATGGACATAATTAAACTTGCCGGCGGTGAACCTGCTAACTTTCTTGATGTTGGCGGCGGTGCGAGCAAAGAAACCGTTGCAAATGGATTTAAAATAATTCTCTCCGATCCCAATGTGAAAGCAATATTAATAAACATATTTGGCGGAATAGTTAGATGTGACCGTGTTGCTCAGGGAGTAATAGATGCTGCAAAAGAAATGCATGTTGCTGTTCCAATAGTCGTACGACTCGAAGGTACCAACGCAAAGGAAGCCGGAGTGCTTTTAAGAGAATCTCATCTTAACTTCGAAGTCGCGGACTCATTCGATGATGCTGCGAAAAAAGTGACGGCTGTTTTAAAAAAATAAATTTACTACCTGCAACCTTCGAGCCTGCCTGTTCGGCAAAAAGGGTTGCTTGCTGTTAGTAGTTCATTAACCTCTAAGTTTAACTCTTTGCAATGTCATTCCGGAAAGTTCACTGAAAGTGAACTTATCCGGAATCTACACTTCACCAAAATTTAACAATCACTACCTTGACTTTAGAAAATCTATTTATTACGTTTTGGTTAGATAATAATTTTTTGAGACCATTCCTAAGGATTCTTTGGAAATGTTTATCTCTCTTACA
>JACAFA010000043.1 GCA_013388525.1 Ignavibacteriaceae bacterium
GGTTATGCTCAGCAATTGACGAATGGTTTGGAAAGAATTAATGCTGCACTACCTAGACTTTATGAATTGGCACTTGGTGGTACTGCAGTTGGAACAGGATTGAACACTCATCCGCAGTTTGCTGTTAAATCTGCTGAACACATAGCAAAAATTACTAAGCTTCCTTTCGTAACTGCCAGAAATAAATTTGAAGCACTTGCAACTCACGATGCATTGGTTGAGTTCAGTGGTGTGTTGAAAACTCTTGCAGCTTCTTTGATGAAGATCGCAAATGACATTAGATTTCTTGGTTCCGGTCCACGCTGCGGTTTAGGTGAACTTCATCTTCCTGAAAATGAACCGGGTTCTTCAATTATGCCGGGTAAAGTGAATCCAACGCAAAGTGAAGCAATGACAATGGTTTGTGCTCAGGTTTTTGGTAATGATGTTGCAGTGAATGTTGGCGGTGCAACCGGACATTTTGAGCTGAACGTTTTCAAACCTGTTATCATCTTTAATGTTCTAAATTCAATCAGATTAATTTCTGATGCGTGTGAAAGCTTTACAGATAATTGTGTTGTCGGAATCGAAGCAAATGTCGGCAATATCAAAAAGCATCTTGAAAATTCTCTGATGCTGGTTACTGCATTGAATCCTCATATCGGATATGATAACGCTGCAAAAGTTGCAAAGAAAGCTCACGCAGAAAACAAGACATTGAAAGAAGCAGTAGTTGAGCTTGGTTTGCTCACTCCGGAAAAGTTTGACGAAGTTGTGAGACCGGAAAAGATGATCGGACCAAAAGCGTAAATTTTAACAAACCCAATTTCTTAAAGGAATTGGGTTTGCATTCGACAAAATACAAACGTACAGTATGTCAAAATCAAAATCAGAAGAAATTAAAAAAGGCGAGATAATAATCTATAAATCCAAGGACGGTCCAAAATTAGAGGTACGTCTTGAAGAAGAAACGATTTGGTTGACTCAAAATCAGATCGCATCATTATTTGATGTAAAAAAAGCAGCTATTTCAAAGCATTTAAAAAATATTTTTAACTCAGGCGAGTTAAAAGAAAAGGCAACTGTTTCCAAAATGGAAACAGTTCAAATAGAGGGTGATAGAAGAATTACCAGAGATCTTACTTATTATAACCTCGATATGATTATTTCAGTAGGTTATCGTGTAAATTCACAACGAGCAACTCAATTCCGTATCTGGGCAACTAAAACACTTAGTACGCATCTTGTAAAAGGCTATACATTAAATGAAAAGCGGTTACTTTCCCTCAGGAAAAATTTCAATGAATTAACCAAAACAATTGAATACCTGAAAGAAAAATCAAAACACGAAATGCTTGCAGGGCAGGAACAGGAAATTTTATCTCTCCTTTCTGATTATTCTAAATCATTATCTCTTTTAGTGCAATTTGATAAAGATAAGTTAGCTCTTAAGAAGAAAGAAAAAGAAAAGTATGAAATCAATTACAAAGATGCTGCCTCAGTAATAAAAAAAATAAAAGAAGACCTGACTGTAAAAAAAGAAGCATTTCAATTGTTCGGACAAGAAAACGGAAATCAGTTCAAAGCCATTTTGAAAAATATTTACCAGACATTTGGAGGAATTGATTTGTATCCGTCACTGGAAGAGAAGGCAGCTCATCTGCTCTATTTTATCATTAAAGACCATCCGTTTAATGACGGCAACAAACGCATCGGATCCTTTTTGTTTATCTATTATCTTGATAGAAATAATTTTTTGTATAAAAAATCTGGTGAAAAGAAAATTAACGACAATGCTTTAACAGCACTTGCATTACTGATTGCTATCAGCGATCCAAATGAAAAAGATAAAATGATTAAAATTATTACAAATCTGATTTTTTAGTAAGCTTAAACATAATTTGTCATTGCGAGTCCCGATGAAATCGGGACGAAGCAATCTCACAACTAAGTCTGAAGATTGCTTTGTCCGCAATGACATTCTAAGAAAAATTATGAATTGGAACGGAACCGTATCACTGCTGATTGCCTGTCTTGAGTTTCTTCTTCTTTTCAACCTTCTAATATTTGCTGAGAAGAACAAACTCAACAAAATTGCAATCACAATGGTTGCACTTCTTGCAGCGTATCAAACGATGGAATTCCTGATGTGTCAGGTGGAATTACAAAGTTCATTCTTTCCGTACTTTGCTTTTATAATAATTTCGTTTCTTCCTCCTTTAAATCTTTCTCTTACTCTTGGTCTTACTCATACTCTAAAATCTCCGGTGTACTTAATATTTATTCCGGCGATATTATTTTCAGTTTACTACACATTTGTCACCCCTGAATTTGCAGTAACAAGCTGCACGGTTATTTACGCAACTTATCATTATCCGCTCGGTGATTTGTTCGGATTTTTTTATTACCTGCCAATTCTGATATCAATAATTTTGCTTGCGTTGTTTGTGAGAAAAGAAAGTGATAAAAAGAAAAAATTAGTTGGAAAAGTTTTGTTATTCGGTGCGGTATTTATCAGCATTCCTCCATTACTTGGTTTCAGCCTTATGTTTGCAGGGTCGTATGCCGCTATTTCCGCAGTTGAAAGTGTGATGTGCAAGTTTGCATTTGTATATTCACTCTGTTTAGCCTTTGTTTGTATTTACAATTCTCCATTTAAAGATGAACGAAACTATCTTAAATATTTATCTGGTTATAAATAATTTATAAATAGCATCAGATTATTTTGAAAAAACATCTTACACAATCGTAAAAATTTCTGCTTGTGGTCGAAATAATTTCTTATTTTTTTTGAATTGATTTTTTAGGGAAAATTCAACTACGTATTAGCATAATTTTTGCAATATAAAAATTAGTATCCCTCTTTACGTAAGCTTAAATTAGCGCTAAATAACCATTGGCATTTTATGAAGGGAGAAGATAATGAAGCGGGTAATTGTAGGTTTTCTTGTAATTATTATAAGCCTTTTAATTAAATCCTGTGACACAGCAGACCCCCCAGATAATAAATCATTAACACTTAAACTTGAGGATGTTTCCTGCACTGAAGCGTGGATAGAATTAACCTCTACAAATCTCCAACTCCCAACAACCGTAACAATAAAACAGAACAGCCAAACTCAACTTACAATTAACTTAGTTAAATCTGACACTTTACTTTACATTGACTCTCTTTTACCGAATGTAACTTATAATTATCAGGCATCCGGTATCGGGAATCAGGTATCTAGCAATGTGTTGAACGTAACCACGCTGAATACAACTAGCCACGACTTTACCTGGCAGACCTGGACATTTGGTGAACATAGCCATAGCAGACTAAATGATGTAACTATTATAAATGAGAACAATATCTGGGCTGTAGGTGAGATTTATATGAATGA
>JACAFA010000250.1 GCA_013388525.1 Ignavibacteriaceae bacterium
GAGCATAGCAGAAGTCTTGATAAGAATTTCTTTTTAGTTATAAATTTCTTAAATCAACTATTTGGTAATCGCTCTTTTGAACCTATTTTATCAATTACACAATTTTAGGTACGTTATCGCATCTGACAGGATAATTTTTATATTTTCAGTAATAATAAAGGAACTATCATGGAAAACATCAAAGAGATGCTTGCTCGTCGAGAGCTGTACACAGTTAATAAAGGAACAACAATTAAGGATGTTGTCTTTTATATGGCAGAAAAAGGAGTAGGTCTTGTACCTGTAATGGATGAAGGAAAGCTTGTTGGTGTGTTTTCAGAAAGAGATCTGGTTAAACGTGTGATTGCTCAAAATAAAAACCTTGTTGAAACTAAAGTTGAAGATGTTATGAGCACTAAATTAATTGTTGCTGATATTAATGAGGCGAATGAATCGGTACTGGCAAAAATGAAGGAAGCAAACACACGGCATATCCTGATTATAGAAAATGAAAAACTTGTTGGCGTGCTTGCTATGAGGGATTTGCTGGAACTGGACTTATCTGCCTGCAAAATGACAGTTGAAGTTTTAAATAACTATATTTATTCTAAATAAGTATCATCAGCTACGATTCGTGTGCCATTATCAGGATTACCAAGTTGTGTTGATTCGGTGATTATGGTTTCTTTACCTCCATTTTTTATAAACTGAATTGCTGCTAATATTTTTGGTGCCATACTTCCATCAGCAAATTCACCTGCCTCTAAATATTTTTCTGCTTCTGATACTGTTATCTTCTCTAATTTCATTTGATTTGGTTTATGAAAATTCAAATAAACATTTGGCACATCAGTTAAAATGAAAAAAGCATCGGCTCCTATTTCTGCAGCAAGCAAAGATGAAGCGAGGTCTTTATCAATAACTGCTTCAACACCAACAAGATTTTTCTTTTCATCCATACAAACTGGAACACCGCCGCCGCCAGCAGCAATTACAATATTCCCGCGCCTTACAAGATCGCGAATAATTTTCTGATTTATAATGTCTAACGGAGCTGGCGATGGAACAACTCTTCTCCATCCTCTTTTTCGCGGATCTTCTTTGAAAATAAGTCCTCCGGCTTTTGCAAGTAATTCGGCTTCTTCCTTTAAATAAAATCTGCCGACGGGTTTAGTTGGTTCGATAAATGCAGGATCATTTTTATCAACTAATACCTGAGTAACAATTGTTACAACATTTTTTCTGATTTTATTTTCGCGAAGTATGTTCTTAACCTGCCGTTCGATCATATAACCAATTCCCCCCTGCGAATCAGCAACACAAATATCAAGCGGCATCTGAGGGATTTTATACTCTTTATAACCAGCTTCATTCCTGAGCATTATATTCCCGACCTGCGGTCCATTTCCGTGAGTCAGAACAAGCTCATATCCGCATTTAATCAGTTTAATAAGGTTGATACATGTATCATAAGTGTTTTTTTCCTGCTGCTGGATCGTTCCAACTTCATTACCTCTCAAAAGAGCATTTCCGCCAAGAGCGACTACTGCAATTTTTTTATTCATACCGGATTTATTGAAAAATAGAATTCAAAAATGAGGCGTAAATTTAAGCAGATTTTGGTTATTAGTTGATAGTCATTTGTTATAGTTGAATAATACAAGTTTTTGTCATATTTGTCAAAACATATTGACCTCACTCTAATCTCTCTCCTTCGAGGAGAGAGACTTATTATCAATAAAACTTTAATTGATTACGTTCTGACAGAATATTTATATCAAGATAAAAAATTTAATAAGCCCTTCTCTTCTTAAGAGAAGGGTGGGGATGAGTTTGATTATTGCTTTAAAGGTTCAGAATATATTAAAACAATTTTTTTTATTAGGATCATTTTAGACTACACTGGTTAATGTTGATTGAGATTTGTTGCTGCTCAATCTAAAATCGAAACCAATAACTGGTAAACTAAAACCAAAAACTTCAAACCAAAAACTAAGAATTTGAGTAAAAGCAGTATAATCACTAACTTTATTTAAGATTTAAGTGAAAAATTCCCGTGAACAGTAAAGAACATTTCGATCCGAAGGAACTATTGAAACCTGAAAATATGCTCAGGCTGTATGCGAGCGGGGCATTCCCTATGGCTGATTCAGAAACCGGAAACATTAATTGGTATTTGCCTGAAGTTCGTACAATCATTCCACTCGATAATTTTAACATTCCACGTTCTGCAAGAAAAGCAATTGAAGAGAATAATTTTGCAATAAGATTTGATACAGATTTTGAAGGAGTTCTCGAAGGTTGTGCTGACAGAGAATCAACGTGGATTTCTGAAGAACTTAAATCTGCTTATAGAAAATTAAAAAAACAAGGACACATTCATACTGTCGAAACCTGGAAGGACGGTAAGCTTGTCGGTGGACTTTACGGAGTTACTTTTCGTGGTGCGTTCTTTGGCGAGAGTATGTTTTCTAAAGTATCTCAGGCATCTAAAGCTGCACTTGCTGCTTTGCTGAAACATTTGAAGGAAAAAGAATTTGTTCTTCTCGATGTGCAGTATATGACCGAGCACTTAAAAATGTTTGGTGCAGTTGAAATTTCTTTTGAGGAATATACTAAGCTGCTGCATTTAGCTTATGGAAAAGTTTGTGAGTTTTAAAAATGAGACGACTCATCGAGGTGTCTCTACAAATAATTTGTAATTGGCTATGGCTTTACTAAAATCAATTCCTTCTGCGGCGGTGAAATAAACTCGCAGCCGTTTACATTTTAGTTTCCACCAGTGCTTTCTCCAATAAATCCTTGACACCTAATTCTTCAGCCCATTTATTTAAATATTTTCTGTCAAGTAATTCACCTTGAACTTTTATTATACCCAATATATCCTTCCATTGCCTTTCTGAAACTGAGCCACCTAATTTGTACCATTCAAGTTTGCTAAGAATTGTATCTTCAGGAGAGCAAAGACATACTTGAATTGAATCCGGTTCTGCTGAGATACTATCCTTTCTTCTTCTTTCAAATGATTTTCTATCAAACTGTCTCCCTAGAGAAATAAACACATCAATTTTTATCATCGTTGCAAGATGAATCAGGTTAAAGGTCGATCTGTTTTTAATTGCATCAAGAATCATTTCCTCATCAATAAAATAATCCTTATTAAGAGCTTGCACTAATAATTTTACATGTTCCTGCTTAAGTTCTGAAACAAGGTCGATATCCATTGTAGCCCGTGATATGCCATATACTGAGCTAGCAATTGAACCACCAATGTAATACGGAACATTAAGTTGTTCTAAAATTTTTATAAAAAGTTTAATAGCTTGGTTTATCTCGGTATTCATCTAGTCTAGTTTGTTCTTTGAATAAGCGCAATTTATTTGCAAGTTCTGCCCCATAATGGTATTCAACAAAGAGAAGCTTCTTTTCATCTTCACTCAATTCCGGATTCGCCCTGGCAATCGCCCGTTTAGAAAGATTAATGATTGACGAGCTGAATTGTAGAGTTCGATTCAGCTTTTCTTTTATAGTAAGCTTACGAAGCAGTGAAACCAAAACTCTTTCTACTTCGGGATTAGTGTCTGTTGATTGAGTTATCATAAAATATTTTTGCCGGTTGCACAGATTAATAATCTGTGCTACAAGTAATAAATAAAAATTTATGGCTTTACCAAAATCAATTCCTTCTGTGGTGGAGAAATAAACTCGCAGCCATTCTTTGTTATATAAACTTCTTCTTCAATTGTTGAAACGCCGTAACCTTCAATCGGCAGTCTTGGTTCAATTGTAAAAACTTGTCCTTCTTCCAGAGGCATAAATGGTGCGTTACCGTATCTTTCCCACGCAGGGAACATTCCAGCAACTCCATCGTGCACAGTTTTACCAACCTGGTGTCCCAGTCCGTGCGGATATTCCGGGTAACCGTTTTGTGTTATGTATGATCTTACAATCGTATCCATATCAACACCTTTAACTCCGGGCTTTACTGCATCAGCAACTTTTTGAATTGAATCACGGATAACATTAAATCCTTTTTGAACTGGTGCAGGAGCGTTAGTTTCGCCATCATTTAAAATGTACCACGTTCTCTGCAGGTCAGAACAATAACCTTTATACTTGATTCCAAAATCCATATTGACAACAGTTCCCTTTGTAATCACTTTATCACTCGGACCTTCGTGCGGACCGTTCGGATTCGGACCGGCGAACACTGCAGGAAAATGATCTTCTTCCCACGCTGCTTCAAATCCTCTTTCGGTATGAAGTTTTCTGACATAGTTAGCAACATCTATTTCAGTCATCCCCGGTTTCATATAATTTGTAACTGCATCGAATATTTTCAGAGTTTCCTTAATTGCTTCTTTCATTAAGGCAAGTTCCGTAGGAGATTTTCTTCCTCTTAAAGCTGAAATAATTTCTTCGGAGCTAACGAGTCGTTTTGCGTACTCAGTTCCTTCAAGGTGATCGAGAAGAATCTGATACATACCATAAGTCAAACCATCACCAAGCACAGAAGTTTTGGAAAAGTTTATTGCGATTTTGTTTGGATTTTTTCTTGTTATGTAATCTCTTAAAGGTTCACGGATTGATTTGAGATATGGAATAATATTTTTAAATAATCCGGCTTTCTTAAAATTTCCTTCCTCCATAGAGCCGACTATTGCCGTTGTATCACCATCTTTATTAATGCAGAACGCTGCCTGCCAGGTCGAGTTCACGCCAACGACCATTTCCATTGCCGGGTCAGTCATAACAGAACTTTCGCGTACGAATGTTAACCACATATCAATATTTTTTTCTTTAAGAATTTCAACTGCCTGATTGATTTTTTCTCTATGAATTTCGAAGTCCATTTTTAGCTCCTGTATTTAATTTGGAAGAAAGAATAATGCAATTTATCAAATAGACAGTCAAGATACCATTTAATTGAAAAAATCAGCTATAAACGAGGTGATTTTTATCAAACATTCTGCTTTGGAAAACTGATTTTTGAGTTTTTGATAACCCGATTTATTAAGTTTCGTGTAGCAATTAAACTTATTTTTCTTCAAAGGGGAAAAATTATAGCAACCAGTTATCAGAAGTATTTATAGTTTAACAGAATAATTCATCATCAATCCCAAATAAAATTTTAATACAGAGAGGTTTTCATGTCAGATTACACAGAAAAAATATTAAAGGATGTAAAAACAAAAAATCCTAATGAACCGGAATTTCATCAGGCGGTTCAGGAAGTACTTGAATCGCTTGAGGTAGTGCTGCAACGTCATCCTGAATACAGATCATTTAAAATTCTTGAAAGAATGGTGGAGCCGGAAAGATTAATTATGTTTCGTGTTCCCTGGATGGATGATCAGGGAGAAATTCAAATTAACCGCGGATACAGAATTGAAATGAACAGCGCAATCGGTCCTTACAAAGGTGGTCTGCGTTTTCACCCATCTGTTACTCTTGGCATACTTAAATTTTTAGCATTTGAACAGGTATTCAAAAATTCATTAACTACTCTTCCAATGGGAGGTGGAAAAGGTGGATCAGATTTTAATCCCAAGGGAAAAAGCGATAACGAAATCATGCGCTTCTGCCAGAGTTTTATGACTGAACTTTTCCGTCACATTGGTCCGGATACTGATGTTCCTGCTGGTGATATTGGTGTAGGTGCAAGGGAAATAGGATTTTTATACGGTCAATACAAGAGATTAAAAAATGAATTCACCGGAGTACTTACAGGGAAAGGATTGAACTGGGGAGGATCACTAATCAGACCTGAAGCAACAGGGTTCGGTTGTGTTTATTTTGCTCAGGAGATGCTGAAAACAAGAAACACTTCTTTCGATGGAAAGACAGTTGCGGTGTCAGGTTTTGGAAATGTTGCGTGGGGAGCTGTTATAAAAGTAAATGAGCTCGGAGGAAAAGTTGTAACTCTCTCAGGTCCTGATGGTTATATTTATGATCCTGATGGTGTGAAAGGGGAAAAAGTTGACTATATGCTAAAGCTTCGTGCAAGCAACAAAGATGCTGTTGAAGATTATGCAAAAGAATTCAAAGTTAAATTCTTCCCAGGTAAGAAACCATGGGAAATAAAAGTTGATGTTGCTCTTCCATGTGCAACTCAGAATGAAATTTTTGCAGAAGATGCAAAGGAATTATTAAAGAACGGATGCTTCTGTGTTTGTGAGGGTGCCAACATGCCCACAACAATTGAAGCTTATAATATTTTCAGAGACGCAAAAATTCTCTATGCACCTGGAAAAGCTTCGAATGCTGGTGGAGTTGCTACTTCCGGGCTTGAAATGTCACAGAACAGTATGCGTCTGCCCTGGTCGAAAGAAGAAGTTGACAGAAGACTACATGAAATTATGGTAAGAATTCACGATACCTGCGTTGCTACCGCAGAAAGATTCGGAACACCGGGAAATTATGTTAACGGTGCAAACATTGCCGGCTTCTTAAAAGTTGCCGATGCGATGATTGATCAGGGATTAGTCTAATTAAAAATTGACAATTAAAAATTAAAAATAAAGGCGGTTCAATGAACCGCCTTTTTGGATAAAGGTATCTCTGTCATAGTACAGAGTCTATCCGAGAATCGGTTAATAAGAGTAAGCGTCAGTTTGCGTTTCTGAATTCGTTTCGGACAAGCTGGAACTTGAAAGCTTTCAAAATAATTGTATCCTAGCATAGCTCTCCAGAGCTGTGCCAAAGAATCACAAGACTGGAGTACTGTGCCACGTCATTTACTTTTTAATTTTTCATTTTTAATTGCTTCTTCTGCTTTTCACCTGCTCTTTTTCTATATTAGTCCATAAGAAAAAACAAACCAATAAATTAATTTCAGAAAAATGGATAAAGCATTTTCAATAAAAGAAATGAAACTGGAAAACGTTTTCCACGCAAGACTCAAAAAATTCCAGAAGCTTATGCGTTTCAAGATTCAGAATATTCTTCTCGTTTCCAGTATTTACGACTATTATCTCTTTGAGGAAGATGGAAGACTTTACGAGTTAATCAGAAGCGAATATCAGAATCTTAATCTTAGCCAGGCACCGGAAATTAACCATGTTACAACCGGTGAAGAAGCATTGGAATTATTAAAAGGTGAGCACGAGTTCGATCTTATTATTACCACTCTTCATATCGAGGATACGCACGTAGTAAAATTTGCAAAACAGGTAAGATCTCTCGGGATTGATCTGCCGATTATCCTGCTTGCTTATGATAATATGGAAAGAAAAGAACTCACCACACATTATGACACTTCAGTATTCGAGAAAATTTTTATCTGGGGCGGTGATTTTCATCTTCTTATTGGAATAATAAAATACATCGAAGATAAAATGAATGTTGAAGCTGATACCCAGAATATAGGCGTTCAGGTGATTATTCTCGTGGAAGACAATGTAAAATTTTATTCATCCTATCTGCCTCTTATTTATACTGAAGTTTTTAACCAGTCGCAAAGATTAATTCAGGAAGGAATAAACATCACTCATAAATTTTTGAGAATGAGAGCCAGACCGAAGATTCTTCTATGCACTACTTACGAGGAAGCATGGGAATGTTTTGAAAAGTATGAGGAAAATGTTCTTGGTATCATCACCGATAATAACTTCAGGCATTATGGGGTTCGTGACCCTGAGGCAGGACTGAAATTTGCAACGGAAGTCAAATCCCGGCATAAAGATATTCCTATTCTTATTCAAACAAGCGATCAGAACCTTGAAGAGAAAGTAAAAAAAATTGGTGCATCATTCCTCTATAAAAACTCTCCAAGATTATTACACGACCTTCGTGAATTTATGCTGGATCATTTTGGCTTTGGTGATTTTATTTTTGAGTTGAGGGATGGAACTGCAGTAGGACGGGCAGCAAATCTAAGAGAACTTGCTGATCAGATTGGAAAAATTCCGGAAGAAAGTCTCCTGCATCACGCAGAAGGAAATCATTTTTCAAGATGGCTGAAAGCAAGAACCGAATTTTATCTGGCTCATCAGCTCAGACCAAGAAAAGTAACCGATTATGAATCACCGGAACACCTGAGACAGGATCTTATCAACGCTATTAACAGCTATCTTGAAGAAAGAGCTAAAGGAGTAATTTCTGATTTCAGGAAAGAAACATTCGATCCTAAAAATAGTTTTGCAAGAATAGGCGGAGGATCGCTGGGTGGAAAAGCACGCGGTCTTGGTTTTATAAATACTTTAATTGCAAACTATAACATAAAATATCTATTTAAAGGTGTTGAGATTTCAGTGCCTTCGGCAGTCGTTGTGGGAACGGAAGTCTTTGATCAGTTTATGCACGAGAATAATCTGGAAAGCTTTTCATTTAACGAAACTGACGATGTTAAAATCACCCAAAAGTTTATAGAAGCATTCTATTTCCCTAAAGATATTAAACAAAAACTTTATGACTTTCTTGAAATTATCAAAGAACCACTGGCAGTGAGATCGTCAAGCCTGCTTGAAGATGCTCAGTTTCAGCCATTTGCAGGTGTGTATCAGACTTATATGTTGCCAAACAGTAATCCGGATATAAATGTCAGACTGGATGAATTACTTCAAACTATAAAAGCTGTTTACGCTTCAACATATCATCAAAAGGCAAAAGACTATATGAAAGCAACTGCTTACCGTTTGGAAGAAGAAAAGATGGCTGTGATTGTACAGAAACTTGTTGGCACTGAACATAAAGGAAAATTTTATCCTGATTTTGCGGGTGTCGGTAAGTCGTTCAATTTTTATCCTGTTCCTCCGCAAAAATCTGATGACGGAATAGCAATGGTTGCACTTGGGCTTGGTAAAACCGTTGTCGAAGGAGGAAACACGGTAAGATTCTGTCCACGCTATCCAAAACATCTTCTTCAGTTCTTTTCAACAAAAGAAACTTTGAAACATGCCCAGCAGGATTTTTATGCACTGGATCTCAACGGCAAACTTGATCATCATCCTGAATCAACAAAAGATCCTCTTGTGAAAAGGTATGATTTGCTAGAGTCAGAAGCAGATGGAACACTTTACTCTGTTGGCTCAACATATTCTCCTGAGGAGGAGGCAGTATATGATGGAATCTCCCGCAGAGGTTTACGGGTTGTAACATTTTCACCTATACTAAAGCATAAAATGTTTCCGCTGCCAGAAATACTTGACATGCTTCTGGGATTAGGGACCTGGGGAATGGGTTCGCCGGTTGAAATTGAATTTGCTGTTAATCTGAGCGTCCCGCCTGATAAACCAAAAGAGTTTGCAATGCTTCAGATGAGACCTTTAGTAATAAGCAGAGAAATTGATGAACTGAATATTGACTATCAACCGGAAGAACTAATTTGCCAGAGCAGTCAGGTACTTGGTAATGGTGCAACTGACGGCATCTGTGATTTAGTTATGGTAGATCATAACAAATATGACAGATCAAAAAGCAGAATGGTTGCTCTGGAAATTGCAAAGCTGAATTCGAAATTACTTAATGAAAAAAGACCTTACATATTAATCGGTGTTGGCAGATGGGGAAGTCTCGATCCCTGGCTTGGAATTCCTGTTACGTGGGATCAGATATCCGGTGCTGCTGCAATTGTGGAATCTGGTTTTAAGGATTTTGAAGTTGAGCCATCCCAGGGTTCACATTTCTTCCAGAATATAACTTCGTTTCGTGTAGGTTATTTTACCGTTGATGCTTCACACAAAATTGGTTTTATTGATTGGGATTGGCTGCAATCTCAACCGGTAGTTGAAGAGTATGAGTACACAAAACATCTGCAATTTAAAGAACCTGTAACTGTTAAAATTAATGGACATAAGAACATCGGGGTCATTCTTAAGCCGGGAAGTAATGGAAAAGATTAACTTTTTTTTAAAAGCAGAATTACCAAATATTGATTTGCTCTTCGGACAATTGTGGGATATTTCCGTTGATGGAATGCGTCTGATGGATGAGGATGGAAAAATTCTTCTTGTGAATGATTCTTTCTGCAGAATATTCCGGATGGAAAAAGAACAATTGCTTGGAAAACCCTTCTCAATTGTTTATGCACACGAAGAGCAGGAAGAAGCTTTAAGAACTTATCAGAAAGATATTCGAAACAACAAGCTTAAAACTCTGTTTGAACGTGAGAACACATTATGGAACAACAGGAAGGGATGGTTTGAATTTTCAAATTCATTCTTAACTCTGCCGGATGGAAACAAAATTACACTCAGCATCATAAAAGAAATCACAGAAAGAAAAAGATCTGAATTGGAGCTAAAAGAAAGCGAATCCAGGTTCAAAATGCTTTTTAACAATGCAAACGATGCTGTCTTTGTAACACAGCTTTCGAATGAAAAAACTTATGGTGATTTTGTTGAAGTAAATGAAGTTGCCTGTAAAAGATTAGGTTATACAAAAGACGAATTTCTTCAGTTAAGTCCCTCAGCAATTGTTTCTCAGAAAAGCATCAACGATTTTAATCTAAATATGGAACGGCTTCTTAAAGAAGGTCATGTTGTTTATGATCTTGTACATCGTGCAAAGGATAAAAAATTAATTCCGGTTGAAATAAATTCTCATTTATTTGTATATAATGATAAGCCGACTGTTCTTTCAATTGCCAGGGATATTACCGAGCGTAAAAAAGCTGAAGAAAAACTTAAGCATACAAGTAAACTGCTTCGGGATCTCGCAACACATCTTCAATCTGTAAGAGAGGAAGAAAGAACAATGATTGCTCAGGAAATACACGATGAGCTTGGTCAGGTACTTACAGCTCTGAAGATTCAGGTTTCTCTGCTTGCGAATAAGCTTAATAAGGATCAGGAACCTTTGAAAGAAAAAATAAAATCGCTTTCTGATTTGATTGATACATCAGTAGAGTCTGTTCAAAAAATTTCTTCAAAGTTGCGTCCCGGTATTCTGGACGAATTAGGACTTATTGCTGCAATTGAATGGCAGGCAGAGGAATTCGAGAAAATGACCAACATCAAATGTTCAGTGGTTCTTCCACAGGAAGAATTGACTCTCGAAGAAAACAAATCAACAGCTATCTTCAGAATATTGAAGGAAGCACTAACAAACGTTGCAAGACATTCTCAGGCAACACAGGTTTCAATCTCTCTTCTGAAACATCAATCGGATATCTCTCTTGAAATTCATGATAATGGAAAAGGAATTACTCAGGACCAGGTAAAGGATTTCAAGTCACTTGGTATCCACGGGATGGAAGAAAGAGCATTGGTATTTGGCGGACAGGTTTATATTGAAGGGATAACCGGTAAGGGAACTATTGTTAAGGTTGAAATTCCAATTGATGAGATAAAAGATGTCAGCTGAAAAAATAAGAATTCTTATTGCTGATGACCACGCAATAGTCCGCGAGGGTTTAAAGCAAATTGTCGCTGAAGAAAAAGATATTGTCGTTGCCGGCGAAGCCGAAAATGCAAAAGGGCTTATGGATCTTCTTGCAAAAGAAAAGTGGAATCTTGTTGTTCTTGATATTAATATGCCAGGCAAAAGCGGACTCGAAGCATTGAAGGATATCAAATCAATTTATCCGGATTTACCAGTTTTAATTCTAAGTATGTTTAGTGAAGATCAGTACGGTATTAGAGCAATTAAAGCAGGTGCTTCTGGCTATCTGAAAAAAGTAAGTGCACCAACCGAGTTGGTTACAGCAATCAGAAAAATTGTTTCAGGTGGTAAATATATAAATCCATCTCTCGCTGAAAAGCTTGCTGAAAAATTTAGCGAAACCGGAAAGCCGGCATTACATGAAAATTTATCCGATCGTGAATATCAGATTATGTGCAACATAGCATTGGGTAAATCTGCTGAACAAATTGCGGAAGAATTATCATTAAGCATCAATACCGTTTACACTTACCGAAACAGAATTCTTGAGAAAATGGATATGAAATCCAATGTTGAGTTAACTCAATACGTTCTTCGAAATAAACTGGTGGAAATCTAGTTACTTGCCAATTCAAAATTGTTTTGTAACAAATTCTGTTACATAACTTTCACAAAATCTATTCTTTCCGATTAACCTTTATTGAAGTAGTTTGAAATCAAAGATTATTCAAACATAATCCTATAACTAATATTTAATCATAATTATTCCGGAGGTAAAATGTCAGATTACGTAAAAGATTTAATGGCTGAAGTGAAAGCCAAACATCCTGCTCAACCAGAATTTCATAAGGCAGTACAGGAAGTAGCTGAATCTCTTTCTCTCGTACTTGAAAGACATCCAGAATACCGCTCTGCAAAAATTCTCGAAAGGATCATTGAACCTGAAAGAGTAATAATTTTCAGAGTTCCATGGGTTGATGACCAGGGCGAAATTCATATCAACATCGGTTACAGAATTGAAATGAACAGTGCGATTGGTCCTTATAAAGGCGGCTTACGATTTCACCCATCAGTAAATCTTGGAATTTTAAAATTCCTGGCTTTCGAACAAGTTTTCAAAAACAGTTTAACATCACTTCCAATGGGTGGCGGAAAAGGCGGTTCTGATTTCGATCCAAAAGGAAAAAGTGATTTGAAGATTATGAGATTCTGCCAGGCATTTATGAGTGAACTATTCAGGCATATTGGACCTGATACTGATGTTCCTGCTGGTGATATCGGTGTAGGCGGAAGAGAAATTGGTTATCTTTTTGGTCAATACAAAAAATTAAAAAATGAATTCACGGGTGTTCTTACGGGTAAAGGGTTGAACTGGGGTGGCTCGTTAATTCGACCTGAAGCAACCGGTTATGGTGCGGTTTATTTTGCTGCCGAAATGCTTGCAACAAAAGGTCAGACACTGAAAGGAAAGACCTGTTTAGTATCGGGAAGTGGAAATGTTGCTCAATATACTGTTGAAAAACTAATCCAGCTTGGTGCTAAACCCGTTACTCTCTCCGATTCAAATGGATATATTTATGATGAACAGGGCATTAACCAGGAAAAGCTTGATTTCATTATGGAATTGAAAAATGTAAGAAGAGGAAGAATTAAAGAATACACTGACAAGTACAAAAATGCTGTTTACACTCCACTGGATGTTAATATGGAATTCAATCCACTATGGAATCACAAAGCTCACTGTGCATTCCCGAGTGCAACTCAAAATGAAATCAATGCAAAGGATGCGCAGAATCTTATTAATAATGGTGTTTACGTTGTAAGCGAGGGAGCCAATATGCCCACTACTCTGGAAGGCGTAAATATTTTCCTTGAGAATAAAATTCTTTACGGCCCCGGAAAAGCTGCTAATGCCGGTGGTGTTTCTGTTTCCGGTTTAGAAATGGCACAAAATAGTCAACGGCTGCCGTGGACAAGAGAAGAAGTTGATTTAAGGTTACAGCTAATAATGAAAAATATTCACAAGACCTGTGTTGATATGGCTGACAGATTTGGAACACCGGGCAATTATGTAAACGGTGCAAACATCGGTGGCTTCTTAAAAGTTGCAGATGCAATGATTGATCAGGGTGTTGTGTAGAGCCTCACCCCAACCCCTCTCCAAAGGAGAGGGGCTTTTTTGTTCATTTAATTTTTTGATGACTTAATTTTCTTATTACTGAATAGTCATTAATTCTACAGGCGAAGCAGGTTGTAGCCTCTCGTAGAGTCTGTCAGACTCTATTGAGTCTGACGACCACTTGCTTCGCCTTTTAGTTTTTACGAGGAAAATGATACACAAAAATTGTAAATTACAGTTGGCTACATTTTCAAAAATTCGAATTAAACATTTGTTATAAAACAAATGACTTACATAAAAGAATTTAAAAGTAATCCCGAAGCTGATTGGGTAGAGCATGGTTATGGAACCCGTTTCCAGGGTTTTCAGAACCTTATGCGCCTGCGAGTTACAAATATACTTCTTGTTTCCAGCCTTTATGACCTTTATCTATTTGAAGAAGATGGCAGATTATACGAACTTATTCGAAATGAATACCAGGGATTAAACCTTAGCCATTCACCCGAGCTAACCAGAGTTTCAAGCGGATATGATGCCATCAGTCGTGTAAAAGAAGAAGGTCGTTATGACCTGATCATATCCACAATGCATATTGAAGATATGACCGCACTTAACTTTGCTAAACTTGCTAAAAAGTCAGGGCTCGATATTCCTATTGTCCTTCTCGCTCACGACAACAGAGAATTGAAATCTCTTCTGTCTAACCCAGAAAGTTCTGTGTTCGAAAAAGTATTTATATGGACGGGTGACTTCAGAATAATTATCGGAATAATAAAATATCTTGAAGATAAGCTCAATGTTGAACACGACAGCAAGATAGTTGGTGTTCAGAATGTAATTGTAATTGAAGATAGTGTAAGATACTACTCAGCTTTTCTTCCGATAATTTATACTGAAATGTTAAAGCAAAGTCAGCGGTTAATTTCAGAAGGAATAAATCTTACTCACAAATATTTGAGGATGCGAGCCAGACCAAAAATTCTTCTTTGTACTACTTACGAAGAAGCGTGGGATTATTTTGATAAGTATAAAGAGCTTGTACTTGGTGTTATTTCAGATATTGCTTTCCCAAGGAACGGTGAACTTGATGATACTTCAGGAATTAAATTTGCGAAAGCTGTAAAAGAAGCAGTCAGTGATATCCCAATACTTTTAACTTCAAATGATGCATCAAATGAAGAAGATGCGAAGAAAGCAGGCGCGGCATTCATTCTGAAAGACTCACCGATACTTATTACCAGGCTTCAGCATTTTATGAACAACAATTTTGGGTTTGGAGATTTTATTTTCAAAACAGCTGATGGAATTGAAGTAGGCAGAGCAAACGATCTTAAAAGTATGGAGGAACAATTAAAAATTGTACCTATCGAAAGCATCAGGTTTCATGCAGAGAGAAATCATTTTTCAAATTGGTTTAAAGCAAGAACAGAATTCTGGCTCGCTCATAAATTAAGACCAAGAAAAGTTTCAGATTATCCTACAGGAGAAGCCTTGAGAGAAGACCTCGTTAGCTCAATCCACAATTACCGGATGGCAAGACAGCGAGGAATTATAACTGACTTCAATAAAGAAACATTTGATCCTGAAAGCAGTTTTGCCAGAATTGGTGGAGGCTCACTGGGAGGAAAAGCGAGAGGTCTTGGTTTTGTTAATACTCTTATTAATGATTATCAGCTTCGCGATCAGTTCGAAGATGTTTTAATTTATGTTCCGCCGGCAGTAGTGCTTGGAACAAACGTCTTTGATGATTTTCTTGAAATAAACAATCTTAGGAGTTTTGCCCTTCAATGTGAGGATGATGAAGAAATTACAAGGAAGTTTCTGGAAGCATCAAAATTTCCGGAGGATATTCTCGGCGAACTTGCAGCATTCCTTGATATAATCAGAAGTCCTCTTGCAGTAAGGTCATCAAGTCTTTTGGAAGATTCTCAATACCATCCTTTCGCCGGTGTTTATCAGACGTATATGATTCCTAATGATAATGCTAACCCGCTGATTCGCTTGAATGATCTGCTTACAACAATTAAAAGAGTTTACGCATCAACTTTCTACCAGAACGCAAAAAATTATATTAAGGTTACTTCCTACCGTTCTGAAGAAGAAAAGATGGCAGTAATTATTCAAAAGATGGTTGGTAATTATCATGAAAACAGGTTCTATCCCGATTTTTCTGGTGTAGCAAAGTCATATAATTTTTATCCGCTTCCACCGCAAAAATCAACGGACGGAATTGTGTCAGCAGCACTTGGTCTGGGCAAATGGGTCGTTGAAGGTGGAAATACGGTAAGGTTTTGTCCAAAGTATTCAACTGATATTATACAATTTCATTCAGTAAAAGAATCTCTCAATAGCAGTCAGATGGAATTTTTTGCTTTGCAGATAGATGAAAAAACTGATTTCGGAAATGTAACTTATGATAAACTGGTTAAGCGTTTCCCTCTAAGTGTTGCTGAGAAAGATGGTCCATTGAGATTTGTTGGTTCAACTTACATTCCTGAGAATGATGCAATCTACGATGGACTTGGCAGAAACGGAATCCGTCTGGTTACATTTGGACCAGTTTTAAGAAATAAAATTTTTCCACTTGCTAATGTTCTTGAATTATTACTTGAAATGGGAAACTGGGGAATGGGAACTCCGGTTGAAATTGAATTTGCTGTTAATCTGTCAAAACCTTCCGGTAAGAAAAAAGAATTTGGTTTGCTTCAGATGAGACCACTTGTCGTAAGCCACGAATTTGAAGACCTGAGAATTGATGATGTAAATGAGAAAAAATTAATTTGTCAGAGTAACCAGGTTTTGGGTAATGGGATTATTCATGATATTTATGATGCAGTAGTTGTTGATTATAATTTATTTGATCGTGCAAAAAGCAGGGAGGTTGCTGCTGAGATTTCATCATTAAATAATAAGTTACTTTCAGAAGGAAAACCGTACCTGCTTGTTGGTGTGGGAAGATGGGGTTCGTTAGATCCCTGGCTTGGAATTCCTGTTACCTGGGAACAAATTGCTGGCGCTCGGGCAATCATCGAAACTTCATTCAAAGATATGGCTGTTGAACCTTCACAAGGCTCACACTTTTTTCAGAATATAACTTCATTTATGATTGGATATTTTACCGTCAACTCAACTCAAAAAAACGGATTTGTTGATTGGGATTGGCTTTTAGCTCAGGATGCTGTTGAAAGTAAAAACTTTACAAGACATATAAGATTTAAGAAACCAATAGTGATAAAAATGAACGGACATGAAAATAAAGGTATAATATTAAAACCCGCCTTAGAAGCAAATAAATCGGAGTAATAACTTGGCAGAAGAAGTTAAACCAAAACGAGAAGAAGTCCCGGACGCCTGTCCGCACTGCGGAAATAAATTATCACCATGGCAGCAAGTTCTTCTTGCAACTGACAGAGCACTCGTTTGTAAGAAGTGCTGGTACAGAATTATACTTGATGTAATTCCAACTACTAAGAAAACAGATTCAGACAAATCAAAGAATAAAGGATAAGACTAATGGAATCCTACAATTCATTTAAAGTCGCACGTCAGCAGGTTTTGGAAGCAGCAAAGATTCTAAACCTTGACGAAGCAACAACAGAATTTTTAAGCACACCCCAGCAGGAAGTAAACGTTACATTACCGGTTAAAATGGATTCGGGAGAAACAAAAATATTTCATGCATTCCGAATTCAATACAATCATGCCAGAGGACCGGCGAAGGGTGGAATCCGTTTTCATCCTGAGGAGACAGTTGACACAATCCGGGCACTTGCATGCTGGATGACATGGAAGACTGCTGTTGTAGATTTACCCCTCGGTGGAAGCAAAGGCGGCGTTCGATGCAATCCTAAAAAATTATCCGAGATGGAGCTTGAAAGATTATCAAGAGAATACATTCGTGCTATTTCACCAATACTTGGTGTCGATATTGATGTTCCGGCAACAGATGTTTACACAAACCCTCAAACGATGGCGTGGATGATGGACGAGTATGAAACAATTACAAAGAGACACAGCCCGGGCGTTTTTACAGATAAACCACTTCAGGTTGGCGGAACAGAAGGTCGAAGGGATGCCACTGCAAGAGGAGGAATTATAACTGTTCGCGAAGCGTGCAAAGCGTATGGATTCGATCCCAACAAAGAGTTTGCAATTCAGGGTTTCGGTGATGCAGGGCAGCGAGCAGCACTTTTGCATAAAGAAATGCTCGGCGGCGGAAAACTTATTGCTGCAAGTGATTCCCGCGGTGCAATTCTTAACAAAAAAGGATTAGATCCGGAAGAACTTGTTCATCACAAGCTAAAAACCGGAACAGTAATGAATTTTCCCGGAAGTAAAGAAATTCCTCACGAAGAATTATTGGAACTTGATGTGGAGATTTTGTACCCTGCAGCATTAGAAAATGCTATCAATATAAAAAATGCAAAGAATATTAAAGCCCGTGTTGTTTGTGAACTTGCAAATGGACCAACAACACCTGATGCGGATTTAATTCTTTTCAAGAATAATGTCCACGTTATTCCTGATATTCTTGCAAGTGCGGGTGGAGTAACAGTTTCGTATTTCGAAATGGTACAGGATAAATCTTTATTCTTCTGGGAAGAAGAAGAAGTTCACAAGCAGCTTGATAAAAAATTAACTCTTGCTTATAAACGAGTTCAGGAAGCAATAAAAGAAAAGAAAGTTCATCCGCGTTTAGCTGCTATGTTGGTTGGAGTTGCTCGTGTTGCACAAGCATGTCAGCTTAGAGGTTGGGTGTAGAATAACGAATATCGAATTTTGAATTGCGAATTTCGAAGTGAATTAAAATTTTTGGAATACATCCTCTTTGTTCGATATTCATTATAGACTATTGGAACATTTCTTCCATGGCAAAGTAAAAGGTTTAGATTTTAACAAAACCGGAGGATACAATGCCGTCTCTAAAAAATCCGAAAGCAGATTTAAGAAAGCTTTATTATCGCACTTTTGAAATCAGTTTAATAATTGCACTCGTAATATTAATAGCTGCCTTTAAATTCTCACCGCCTGCTTCAAATACAGAATTGTTAATTGAAGGAACGCAGGAGATAATCAAGATTGAGGACATTATAAACACGGTTCAAAAACCTTCTGTTCCACCACCACCGAAAGCACCTCAAATAATTGCAGCAACAATTGATGATCTGCAGGATGATTTTGTTTTACCGGATATTGACGATGTTGAACCTGTAAAACTCCCTGATAAACCACCAGCAAAACCTGATATAGATTTATCAGACGAGATTTTTATTGAAATTCCGGAAGAACTTCCATCACCAGTTGGTAGCTTAAAATCTATTCAGGAAAAAGTTCACTACACTGAAATTGCCAGACGAGCAGGAATTGAGGGAACAGTTTACATTCAGGCAAAGATTGACAAGAATGGAGATGTTATGGATGCATTAGTAATCAAAGGTCTTGGAGCTGGTCTGGATGAAGAAGCATTAAATGCTGTGAAGTCAACTAAATTTGTTCCGGGAAAGCAAAGAGGAAAAGCTGTAAACGTAAAGATGGTTATTCCTATTAAGTTTGTTCTGAAGTAATAACTTCGACACAAAATATTTTAACAGACTTTGCTTCGATCCTGTTAAAAGTTTGCTGATTGATTATTATCTTTAAATAAGAATATTAAAAATTATCAATCAGTAAGTTTTAATCCCATCAAATTTTAAATGCAAGATTATTCAATAATAAAAGATATCGTACTTATCCTTCTGGTCTCGATTCCAATAATTGTAATCTTCAATCGAATACAACTTCCAAGCATTGTAGGATTTTTGATAGCCGGAATAATTCTAGGTCCGTCTGTACTAAAGATTATTAGCAATCCCGATCAGATAGAAATTATGGCAGAGATAGGAGTGATTCTTCTGCTGTTCTCAGTTGGACTTGAAGTTTCTCTTAAAGAATTACTCGACATAAAAAAAATTCTTCTGGTTGGCGGTGGATTACAGGTTGTATTAACAATCTTATTATCATCGATAATTATATATTCAATTGGTATAGAAGCAAAGCAGGCAGTTTTATTCGGAATGCTTATCAGCTTATCAAGCACCGTAATTCTTCTTAAGCTTTTATCGGATAAAGATGAAATTGATGCACCCCATGGAAAATTTTCAGTTGCTATTTCAGTTTTCCAGGATCTTGCTATTGTTCCGATGTTTTTAATTGTTGACCTTCTTGGTACATCCGACAAAGTTAGTTTTGGTGAAGTATCAATCCGTTTGCTTACTGCATTCGGTGCTGTAGCAGTTATTATCTTTGCTGCAAAATATCTTTCACCGCACATTCTATATCGTCTTGCAAAACTCAGGATGAAAGAGATCTTTACAGTTGGAGTTATTCTGCTGATACTGGGCACAGCTTACTTTGCTCATTCAATGGGGTTATCGTTTGCACTCGGAGCTTTCATAGCAGGGCTTATCTTTTCTGAGTCAGAATATAGTCATCAGATAATAGCAGATACTCTTCCTTTAAGAGATGCATTTAATAGTTTATTCTTCGTCTCCATTGGTTTGCTCCTCAACTTAAGCTTCGTTACAGAAAATCCTCTAATCGTAATTGTGTCATCACTCGGTGTAGTAATATTAAAAGCACTGATAGTTTTCTTAGTTGTAATTTTTCTAAAATATCCTGTAAGGATTGCAATACTTGCCGGAATAGGGTTAGCACAAGTTGGCGAGTTTTCGTTTATTCTTGGCGAATACGGCTACAGGCTTAATCTTGTTCCGCCTGAGTTGTTCAACATTCTGATTTCTTCAACAATTATTACAATGATTCTCACACCATTTTTATTCAAGCTGGCGCCCAAAATTGCCGGACAGCCGGGTAAGTTTGATCAGAGCAAATCAAAAGAAAAATTAATTGAAGAAGTTCAGAACCATGTTATCATTGCAGGATTTGGACTCAATGGCAGAAATCTGGCACACGTGTTAAAGGAAACCGGAATTAAATATGTAATCATTGAAATGAATCCAGATACGGTTAAGAAGGAAAAATTAAAAGGGGAAAATATTATTTACGGGGATATTGGAAATTTTGAAGTTCTTAAAACAGCATTGATTCATAAAGCTAAGGTTCTTGTAATTGCTATTTCCGATCGTTCAACTTCAAGAAGAGCAGTGAAAATAGCCAGGCAGTTAAATCCTAATCTTAATGTAATAGTCAGAACAAGATTTATGAGAGAAACGGATGAACTCGTAAAACTGGGTGCCGATATGGTAATTCCGGAAGAGTTTGAAACTTCAATTCAGATTTTCAGACAAGTATTGGAACAATATCACGTACCATTAAATGTAATAATGCAGCAGGTTAATTTGCTGCGTGGTGAGTCTTATAAATACCTTCGCTCTGAAGACAGAAAAGAAGTATCTTTTGCTCACATAGATGAACTACTGGCAGCGAGATTAACAGATACTTTCTATATAAATGAAGAGAATAAATTTGTTGGTAAAACTGTAAGCGAGTTGAACTTGCGCAGAAAAACTGATGCAACTATCATCGCAATTGTCAGAAAGGGAACTACTATTACTACTCCAACAGCAAAGGAGATTTTGCAGGTCGGTGACACACTTGTTATTACCGGCACCCACAAAGCTGTAGATAATGCTTTTGATTTACTCTCCGGAACTATGGATTAGAACGATTCCATTTTTAACTATAAATAATTGATAACTTATATTTTCTCATAAGTGCAAACTTTTCTCAAAATCAACGAAGATCATTTAACTATAATTCACCAAACAGCAATAATTTAATATATTTATTTTGCATTTAATTTGTAGAGAAAGGATAGATAATTGGCTTTCTAAAAATGAGATTTTATCAGATTATTATGTAAAATAAACTTAAATTAGTTTCATAAATTAATTTTAATGGGGTCTAAAATGACAAAATACTTTTTACTGGCTGTTCTGTTCTTTTCAATTTCTATTAATTTATTATCACAGAACTATAAAGAAGTCAAAATATTTTTAAATGATTTAAAAGATATTCAGACTCTTCTTAATGCAGGAATGGAATTCGATCATCTCGTTTACGAAAAGGATAATTCAATCAAAACCTTTATAGGCGATAATGATTTTGCGATTCTTCAATCCACCGGATTCAATTATGAAATACTGATTGATGATTGGTATAGTTATTACGCAAGTCTTTCCGGCTTGACTGAATCTGAAAGGCAGCAATTCATTAAATACAGCAAGGATAATTTTAATGTTGGTGGCTTTGGGTACGGTTCAATGGGCGGATTTTATACGCTTGCTGAAATAAACGCAAAGCTGGATACGATGTATATGTTATATCCGAATATAATAACTCAAAAATTTTCTATTGGTAACTCTATAGAAAACAGACCGATATACGCAGTTAAAATTTCTGATAATCCTACTATCAATGAAAGCGAACCTCAGGTTCACATCAATGCTCTTATTCATGCAAGAGAACCGCAGGGAATGATGACGGTTATGTATTACATGTATTACCTTCTTGAAAATTACGGCACCGATCCAGAAGTAACTTATCTCGTAAATAACAGAGAAATTTATTTTATACCTTGCATTAATCCTGATGGTTATGAGTACAACAGATCAACTAATCCTGGCGGTGGTGGAATGTGGAGAAAAAATAGAAGACTGAATGCAGGAGGCAGTTATGGTGTGGATTTAAATAGAAACTTCGGATATATGTGGGGTTACGATAACGTTGGTTCAAGTGGAACTCCAAGCTCTGAAACTTACAGGGGTACGGCTGCCTTCTCCGAACCTGAAACACAGGCAATAAGAGATTTTATGAACACAAAAATTTTTAAAACAACTCTTAATTATCATACATATGGTAATTACTTGCTTTATCCGTGGGGTTATATAAATTCTCCAACAGCTGATAATTCTATCTTTGTTGAATACTCAGGCGATATCGTTGCATACAACGGATATGAAAACGGACAGCCTCCACAGATTTTGTATACTGTAAATGGTTCAACTGACGACTGGATGTACGGTGAGCAAACAACTAAACCAAAGATTTTTGCAATGACACCTGAGGTCGGAACCACAGGTTTCTGGCCAACTCAAGCAGAGATATTTCCACTTGCAATCGAAAACTTGCAGCCGAATCTTTACTATACATGGGTTGCTGGTGCATTTGTGAAAATGATAAATCCAAGTTTCTCACAGCAATATTTTAATCCGGGAGATTATGTTGAAATCTCAATCCCCCAGCTGAGGAACAAAGGACTATCAGATGCTTCAAGCGTTACACTTTCACTTTCATCTGATAATCCTCAAATCACAATTAATAATGGTAATATTTCAGTTGGAAATATTTCAGCACGAACAACAATAAGTAACACCCAGAAACTTTCTTTTACACTTGGTGCTGGTTTAGCAGCGGATGTTAAAGTGAAAATGATAATTACTGTTTCAACGAGTGGTACACCGATGTATGCTGACACAATGAGTTTCATCGTAGGAACACCGGTCATTATCTGGTCAGATACGACAAATGACCCGGCAATATTATGGAACATAACTGCAACCCCTACAACACCAAAATGGGAATCAACCACAACAAGTTATCATTCTACACCAAACTCTTATACTGATAGTAAAACCGGAAACTATGTTAGTAATGCAACAGTAACTATGACATCAAAAGATCCGATAAACTTAAGTACCTATCAACATCCGCGTTTGGGTTTCTGGACAAGATACGATATTGAAGAGAACTGGGATTATGGTCAGGTTAAAATTTCTACTAACAATGGTACAAGCTGGATACCTTTAGCAGGTAACTATACTGAACCGGGTGTTGGAACTTTTCAGCCAAATGGTCAACCTTTATATGATGGAACACAGACGACCTGGATACAGGAGGAGATAAGTTTAACAGGACTTAATGCTGCACAGAACAAATTTCAATTTCAATTGAGAACAGATGGTGCTGTAGCTGCCGATGGCTGGTATGTTGATGATATTGTAATTTATGTTTATGGAATAGTTCCTGTTGAACTGTCATCATTTACAGCATCGGCATTCAACACGGAAGTTGTATTGAATTGGTCAACTTCCAGCGAGTTAAATAATCAGGGTTTCGAGATTCAAAGAAAATCTTTATCCAATGAATTTGGATGGCAGACTATTGGATTCGTTGAAGGAAGTGGTAATTCAACTACCGTAAAAAACTATTCCTTCACTGATAAAAATCCAATCAGAGGGACTTTGCTTTACAGATTGAAGCAGATTGATTTTGATGGTTCGTTTAAATTTTATGTCACTGAAGGAGTAAACTTTGTTGGAGTTTACAACTATGCGCTTGAGCAGAACTATCCAAATCCGTTTAATCCATCTACAATTATAAATTATTCAATTCCTGATGCTGGAAATGTAAGCTTAAAAATTTATAATCTGTTAGGATCTGAAGTAGCGACTCTTGTAGATGAATACATGGAAGCTGGTAATTACTCTGTTGAATTCTCGACTGAAGACGTGAAGAACAGTTTAGGTTCCGGAGTTTATATCTATACTCTGAAATCTGGTTCATTTACACAAACAAGAAAGATGGTCGTTCTAAAATAAAATATCGTAGGGGCACATTGTGCCACTACTCTAAAACTTTTCTCAATTCATTAAAGCCGGAAATTAAAAAATCCGGCTTTTCTTTTTCAAGCTGAACTTTTGTTCTGTAACCGAAAAGAACTCCACATGTCTTTGAACCTGCACTTTTCCCGCATTGAATATCAAGTTCAGTATCACCAACCATTAAAGTTTCAGATGGTTTAATGTTCAATTCATTGCAAATATAAATCAGCGGTTCAGGTGATGGTTTGTGTGCTAATCCATCTCGTCTTCCCATCAAAAAATCAAATGATGAACGAAGATTAAAATGATCAATTATTTTTTCTGCCTGATCCTGAACTTTGGTTGTAAGCAGTGAAACTTTAATCTGATATTGATTTAAATATTTGATTGTATCCTCAGCTTCCGGATAGAGATATGATGAATTCATAAAATCAAAATAAAGAGCTTTGTAAATGGTAATGAATTTTTCAAAATCCGGCACAATGATTTTCATTTTCTCGAAGATATCAACGAAATGCATCCCGATCATATTTGTAAAAGCATCTTCATCAATTCTATAACTGATATTCAACAGGTCTAATGCTGCTTTAGTACTTTCAAGGATTGTATTTTTTGAATCAACGAGTGTACCATCCAGATCGAAACAAACGTGTTTAATCATCTTTACTTTTTTCATTAAATGTAGAGCGGGATTCATCTCGCCAAATATTATTCATCAGCATTTTTTTCTTTACCAGGCTGCGAAATAATTTTCGCGTTACAATTTTCATTTAATATTTTTGCTGGAGAGCTTAAAAGTTGGGCTTCTTCACCTCTACAGCATTCGTCAACATTTATTCCGCATACAGAACACTGACCATGTCCATGCACCCAGATAACAATAGACGGTTGGTTACACCATTTACAGATGTGTGAAAGTTGATCATTCATATAAAGTAAATATCCGGTTAAATTTTTATTTCAAATATATGTAAGAGGAAGTAATAACTTTTTGCTAAAAAATATTTTTATCCACTATTGATTTTAGTAAATAATTGTTGGAAATTTTAAATAGGTGGTTAAAACATTTCTGACTTTAGAAAAAGTAGTCGTTTTAATTACACTTGATATTTTAGGATTGAATTTCCGACGGCAGGTAATAATTAACTTTCTTTGATAAGACAGGCTTATTTTAAGCACATAATTATAAACTATTCGGCTGATAAAAATGGTATGATTTTTATTAAAGCAAAACGAAATAACTAACTAATTTATAAACTCTTAAAGGAGGCAAAATGAAAAAATTAAGCTTCTTACTCTTGTTCTCAGCGTTTCTTTCAATTATCATAATTAACTCGAATACATTTGCTCAGGCTGAACCGGTAATGTATTTCTGTGAAAGATATGATGATTACGATGGTGAGATAGGTGTGAGTGACAGATTTACAACAGGTTATATTACAGTAATGGTTAAAGCTGATAATCCTCTTAGATTAAAAGATGTTGCCATTCAGTATGATAAATTCAATGAAAGGAATGGAAAATTTGAATATTATAAAAAATTTTATTTCACTATAAGCAGGGATATGAAATATGTTTTCTTTGCCAGAAATGATGAGAGTGATATGGAATTTGAAGAACCTGGTTTTTACAGAGTTTTCCTGCTTGATGAAGACGACAAAACAGTAGCAAGCGCACTGATTGAAATAATAGATTAAAATAATATTCAGCGATTTAAGGCGGCAATTAGCCGCCTTTTTTTGGAAAGAAATTACATCCCCCGGATTGAAATCCACCCTCCTTAGGCTTATTTTTAAGTAGCTATTCAAAGAAAATAATCCAAACTAAAAAATTTTAAACGGAGTAATTATGTTAAAAAAAATTCAAGAGTTACTTGGCAAAGAGGCTGAGGATCTCTTAACCTACAAAGCTAAATTTCCCAAAGAGCAGTTAATTCTTCCCGGTCCTGATTTTGTTGACCGTGTATTCTTACAAACAGATAGAAGTCCAAATGTTTTAAAAAACCTAAACTGGATTCTTCACACCGGAAGATTATCAGGAACAGGTTATGTTTCAATTCTGCCGGTTGACCAGGGAATTGAACATTCAGCCGGTGCTTCTTTTGCACCAAACCCGATTTACTTCGATCCTGAAAATATTGTTAAGCTTGCAGTTGAAGGCGGATGTAATGCATGTGCTTCAACACTTGGTGTGCTTGGAATGGTTTCCAGAAAATATGCTCATAAAATTCCATTCATACTAAAGCTTAACCACAATGAGTTATTAACTTATCCAAATAAGTTTGACCAGATAATGTTTGCAGGAGTTGAGCAGGCATTTGATATGGGTGCTGCCGCCGTTGGAGCAACAATTTATTTTGGCTCTGATGAAAGTGCACGACAGATAATTGAAGTCAGTGAAGCATTCCAGTATGCTCACGAGCTTGGTATGGCAACGGTTCTATGGTGCTACTTAAGAAATCCGGAATTCAAGAAAGATAAAGATTATCACGTCTCTGCCGATTTAACCGGACAGGCAAACCACCTCGGCGTTACTATTGAAGCGGATATTATTAAACAGAAGCTTCCTGAAAACAATGGTGGTTACAATGCTTTGAAATTCGGAAAGACTCACAAAAAAGTTTATTCTGATTTAACCACAGATCATCCGATTGATCTGACACGCTACCAGGTAATTAATAATTATATGGGAAGAGCAGGATTAATAAACAGCGGTGGTGCTTCAGGTGAAAACGATTTTGCTGAAGCTGCAAAGACTGCAATAATTAACAAACGTGCGGGAGGAATGGGATTGATCTCAGGAAGAAAAGCCTTCCAGCGTCCAATGGCTGATGGTATAAAGCTTCTTAATCTTATCCAGGATGTTTATTTAGAAAAAGAGATAAC
>JACAFA010000236.1 GCA_013388525.1 Ignavibacteriaceae bacterium
ATATATTTATAAAATGATTTTGAATAATCTCAAAAACATATTGCGAACAGATTATTCTTCAAAAAAAACTTGATATTACTAAATCAAAAAATAAAAACTGAATTTTTCAGAAGTCTCTAATAGATAAATTTACCAAGAAGGAACTTCAATGGGTTAGGCGTGGAACGGCCGAAGTTTCTCCTTGCGGTACTTGTGATAGTCGAGGACTAATAAGATGTCCCGAATGTAAAGGCAAAGGTGAATATTATGAAAAATGTTATAAATGTAGTGGTAAAGGTGTTATTCAAAACAAATGTCCAACTTGTAATGGAAAAGGACGCGTCAATGAAGGTCAAATAACAGTTGGTGGTGGGAGAAAAATCGGAACGGGGGCTGGATATTCCTCAAGAGAAGTTCAATGTCTAAGATGTAATGCAAGTGGCTATTTAAGTGAACGATGTTCTAAATGTAGCGGGCAAGGACAGATATTAGTTACTTGTAAAAAATGTAAAGGAAGTGGTGAAATAACTTGTACAACTTGTCTTGGCTATCGTCAACTTTATACTTGTGATTTAATTACTGCAAATTGCAAACCTACCGAACAAAGTTTTATTGTTTCACATTTTGAAAAAGTAAAATCAAATTGGTTTAATTCCGAAAAGGAATCAGAATATTTTGAGATTGCCGAAGAATTAGATTTAGGAGAATATGCAAAGCCAGCCCCAGACAATGGTCGTGTTTTACTTGAAGGATATGATTTAAAGATAATCCCTGTTTCGCGTGTTGTATTAAATGATAACAAAAAAGAAAATTCAATCCTTATAGTTGGCAAGGACAAAAAGATTATTGGTGCGACCTCATCTTATTTGGATTATAAAAAAATATTACTATTTGTTGTTCTTCCTCTAATAGTTGCTCTTACTTTAACTTATTTCTTTGTTATAAATTAGGTTAATGCGATGGTATTAGATAATCTTGAAAAAGTTTTGAATAATTTTATTATCGAATATCAATCAAATCCAATTAAATATTTTTATGAAGAAGATTTGAGGGCTGATTTACTAATTAGGTTATGGAAAGAAGAAAGTTTTAATATCAAATTACCTATAACGACAAACAATGAATGGCTTAAAGATTATCGGAAAATTGTTGGAAGTGAAATTTATATTTCTGGTGTAAAGTCCGAATATCCGTCGAATAAAAGGTTTGATATTGCCCTAATAAATGCTGATAAAATTACCTTTTCAAATTGTTTTAATCATTACATCTTTGAATGTTTATTTGCGTTAGAAATAAAATTAAGTCAAAAGGATAACAATAATTCTGGTTTCAAATCAGATATTGAAAAATTAAGAGATTACAAAAAACTATACTCCAAGTTTACTGGGATTGCTATTAATTTTGAACAAAATCCAAATTATGATAAAAACAAGGTGATAGAAGATTACAATAATTATAATGATCTGAGATTTCTTGAAGTTGAAAAACCAATATCAATTTCAGAGAATACAATTAATTATTTTTTTATTAGTAGAAATTATGTTTTAGGTGGTACTGTAAATGCCACATAACAAACCAATCAAGTGGACGCCGTCCGTCAGCTGATGGATCGCATTCGGCATTTCAGCCAGAGGCGGACAAGTGTGTAATTATTGGCTTATTAGTTCCGTGTAGAGTTTTTGTTCAAAATTGTTCTGTTAAAAAATGTTTTAATCCGCCTGAAGTTGGAGGACAGGTAAATAAAGAGTTGTTGGTATTGTTAAGCGTTCTTGTTTCCGCCTTAGTTAAAAACTACGGCGGGCAAGCTGGGGCGCCGCTTATCGGCAACAATGTTGGGCAGCAAAATCATAAAGGGACTCAGAATGAAAAATTCCATTACCGCCTTCATTCGTGAAATACTCAGAGTTCAAACAGAACCTCCGCGCCAAGTGAAATACATAGAAGTACTTCGCGTTGTGTTCAAAGAAAAAAGCATGATATTTGTTTTCTTTTTGGGGCTTGTTTTAGCATTGCCGTTATTTCTGGCATTATCAAATGTCAAATCATCCGACCGAATCTTCTTTGCCCTCCTTGGTTTGATTCTTTTGTTGATAGCCGCCGTTCCTTTTTATTATGCACGTCGCTTACTGAATGCAATTAAGATTGGGAAAATGCTTTTTGCCAAAGTTGAGTCTGTAGAATTTTATCCAAATTCACAAAACACTCTTGACGCTTTAGAAAATGGGTTTGCTGAAGGTGCTTTGCGGTTACCGGAAGGACAGTTAATAAATTTTCAAATTGACCAACCTTGGGCAAAAGATATTAAAGTTGGTTCGCTTGTAGAAGTTCTTGTAGTAAGCCCCAAGTTCAACGGCATATTTCCATTAGGTCTGCACGAATGATTGTTTAGTTTTTGAATCCCCGTCCCTGCTGCCCAACAAAGCGTGCAGCCGACTGGTGGGATTCGTCCCGACTTACAGGCTTTTTCTACGCTTCGGTTTTTTTCTGCTCCCAGGCAGAGTCCACACCCGCCCACCAGCAGCTAACGCAAACCGTTAGAACTAAAAAACGAACTTTCCTTCAAACATTTTCTTAATAAACCTCTGGAATTAAAGTCTGGTCGGATAGTGGGGGTCTTTAATATTTTATTACTTTTGTATTTTTCCCGAGCCGGCAACAGCATTGATTTTAATATTACCACTTGAGTTGATAATGTTGTATTGTTCTTCAGTAAGCTTCATATGGTTAAGATTATTTTTTCAGATACAGATTATTTAAGCACTGTTCAGTAGAAAGCTTGTAAATCTTTCACTTGAAAAATTGTTAAACATTAACATATTTCCATTTTCCTCTCGTGAACAGCCATATAGTAAACAATCCCACAGAAGTTTCTGAAATAAAGATTGCCCAGAAAACACCTGAATATTCAAATCCCAATACTTGTGAAAGAATGTATGCTAAAGGAATTTGGATTAGCCAGAAAAAAACAAAATTTATTTTTGTCGGTGTAACAGTGTCTCCGGCACCATTGAAGGCTTGCACTGCTACCATCCACCAGGCATAAACAAAATAGGAATATGAGACTATTCTTAACCACATTCCGCCAACAGAAATTACTTTCAAATCGTCTGAAAATATTCTGACAAGCGCCTCACTGTTTATAAAATAAACTATTGCAACGCCGATAAGAAAAATCATATTCCAGAACCCAGTTATCCAGACAGATCGTTCTGCGCGATCGGGTTTTTTTGCGCCAAGGTTTTGACCAACAAGTGTTGCAACTGCATTCGACATTCCCCAAGCGGGCATCATTGTAAACATCATGATCCTTAATGCAATCGTTGCGCCGGCAACAACTTCACTTCCGAAATCAGAAAGCAATCTCATTATAAAAATCCACGAGGTCATTGCAATTATCATCTGTCCTATTCCGCCGAGTGAAGTTCTCAAAATTGTCTTGATGGTTTGCCAATGTAAATGCAACTGCGAACGAAGCACTTTAATATGCTTAACTCCTCTGAACAAAAACCATAATTGTGTAATAACGCCAATTCCTCTGCCTATGTTTGTTGCAATAGCAGC
>JACAFA010000225.1 GCA_013388525.1 Ignavibacteriaceae bacterium
ACTCTGAGTGTAAATATAATAGGTTTTTCAGGAAGTCCTTTTATTTTTTTTCCGTGACCTGCAAAATCCAATACTGCCTGATAGTCTTCTCTCATCGTTGTGAATTCTTTCGCTCCAATGTTGAAAGTATCATTCACTTTTTCTTTATCGAGAGTGCAGCAAAGGTAAATGGACTCGCATAAGTCTTCCACATCAAGAAGCTGATAACGATTCCTTCCATTACCAATCATTGGAAAACCATGGCCGTCTTTTGCCCAATCGTAAAGTAAATCGAATACTCCAAGTCGCTCAGGACCAATAAAAGATTTTGGACGAATAATCGGAACACACATTCCTTTCTTTCTAAACTTAAGACACTCTTCTTCAGCCTGAATTTTTGCTTTACCATAAGGACCAACACCATCCAGCTTATCTGTTTCATATAATGGATGATGATCGGGAATACCATAAACAGCAGTTGAAGAAATGTGAACGAATCGCTGAACTTTAAATTTCTCTGCAGCTTCAAGCATCGTTCTTGTTCCCTCAATATCTGTAGAAAATATTTCTTCGGGAGTGTAAAGTGGAAGTGCAGCCGCACAATGAACAACTATATCAATTCCTTCTGTGGCTTTTTCAACATCTGATATATTTCTAATATCTCCCTTAATAGCTTCGACTTTACCAACCATATCAGGGTAATCAAACTCAATCAGATCGAGAGATTTTATTTGATGTCCTTTTGAGTGCAAATAACGAATCAAATTTATACCTAAAAATCCGGATCCTCCGGTAACCAGAAATTTCATTTTATCCTTTTACTTCTCAAAAAATTGAATTTTAGCGCTCAAAGTTACTAAATCTGTTTTAGGGCTTCAAATAAAATTAAATTCAAGAATTTTAAACTGTTACAGGAATTGTTGGATTTTGGTTGATTATTAAAAGATAATTCGCTTAATATGTGAATACTACCTCTTAGTCATAGAGAATAGCATCAAAATTTCTTGACTTTTTAAGGGTATGGACTTATTTTTTCAGGCTCAAAAAAAGAATTTGTTTAACGAAGGAGATTATTTTGAAAAAGGAAGGAATGACCAGGTTTATTAAGACCGAGGATGCAGCCAGAAAATGGTATTTGGTTGATGCAAAAGACCAGACTTTAGGAAGACTTGCTTCAAGAATCGCATCGGTTATCAGAGGAAAGACTAAACCAATTTTTACACCTAACATGGATACTGGTGACTTTGTTATTGTAATCAACGCTGACAAAGTTAAAATGACCGGAAAGCGTGAACAATTAAAAAAATATATCTGGCATAGCATGTATCCCGGTGGTCAGAAAATACGTTCTTATGAGGAAATGAAAAGTAAAAAACCTGAATTTGTTATTCAGGAAGCTGTCAGAGGTATGTTGCCTAAAAACAGATTGAGTAAAAAATTAATCACCAAGTTAAAAGTTTATTCTGGAGAAGAGCATCCTCATAAAGCTCAGAAACCGGAAGTATTAAGAACATCGGAGAAATAATGGCTGATAAAATTTTTATAGGTAGAAGAAAAACATCCGTTGCAAGAGTAATATTAAAAAACGGAAACGGAAAGATAATAGTTAATGGGAAGGAATTTGAAAAAGCATTCCCGATGCTCGTTAGCCGTGAAGATATAACAAAACCATTTGACTTGACTGAGACAAAAGGAAAGTATGATGTAAATGTTAATGTTAAAGGTGGTGGATCAACCGGTCAGGCTCAGGCAATACGATTAGGAATTGCAAGAGCTTTAATTGATATTAATCCTGATTTCAGACAATCTCTGAAAATAGAAGGTCTTTTAACAAGAGACCCAAGAATGGTTGAAAGAAAGAAATACGGTCAGCCAAAAGCGAGAAAAAGATTTCAGTTTTCTAAAAGATAATTTGGTTATTGGTTTATTTGTTTTTTGTTCTGGTTACTTTGTTATCATTCCTGATTTGAAAATTAAAAATATCAGCTTAACTAATTAACTATAACTGAAGACACCTAAACTAAAACTATTAACCAAAAAACATTAACTAAAATAATTTATTAACATTCATATCTTCCGATTTACCTCCTGTGTTCCAGTAAGGAATGAAAGGTAAAGACGACGAGGATAGAAGACAAAAACAGGAGATATACTAATGGCAACTATAGAGTTGACGCACCTCATTGAAGCAGGTGCACACTTCGGGCACTTAACCCGCCGCTGGAATCCCAAGATGAAACCATTCATCTTTATGGAAAAAAATGGGATTCATATTATCGATTTAAAGAAAAGTCTTGGATTGCTTAATCAGGCTTATCAGCAAATGGTTGAAGCTGTTTCTCAGGGTAATTCTGTACTTTTTGTCGGAACTAAAAAACAGGCAAAAGGGGTTATTGAATCAGAAGCTAGGCGTTGTGGAATGAATTGGGTTAGTGAACGCTGGCTTGGTGGAATGCTTACAAACTTTTCAACTATTAGAAAAAGTGTTAAGAGATTGCAGAATATTGAGAAACAGGAAACTGATGGAACTTTTGACAAGATTACAAAGAAAGAAAGATTATTTCTTACCCGCGAACGAGATAAACTGAAAAAAATTCTTGAAGGAGTCGAGACAATGTCAAGGCTTCCCGGGGCTGTATTCGTTGTTGATATTAAAAAAGAGGATATAGCAGTTAAAGAATCGAAGCGGCTGAACATTCCTGTTTTTGCGATTGTTGATACTAATTGTGATCCTGATCCTATTGACTACGTAATTCCTGCAAATGATGATGCTGTTAAGACAATTGAACTGATAGTTAAATATATGGCTGATGCTGTTATTGAAGGACAGGCTAAGTTCAAGGAAAGAAAAGCTGAGGAAGTTGCTGAAAGAGAAAGAGCAAGAAAAGAACATCACGAAGAAACAGAGCAGGGTGAAGAGAAAAAAGTATCCAAAAAACATTTGAAGAGAAAAGACAAAAAAGAAGAAGATATTTCTGAAGACAAAAAAGATTCCGAACAAACAGAACCATCTTCAGAAAATTAATTTTGAAAGGAAATAATTATGGCTATTACTGCTGCACAAGTAAATGATTTAAGACAGAGAACCGGCGCCGGAATGATGGATTGCAAGCGTGCGCTTGAGGAAGCTAACGGAGATATTCAAAAGGCGATCGAAATACTAAGAAAAAAAGGAGCTTCTGTTGCTGCAAAGAGAGCTGAAAAATACGCAAACGAAGGTTTGATTGTAACTAAACTCTCTGATGATAAAAAGTCTGCAACTATCCTTGAAATAAATTGCGAAACGGACTTCGTTGCAAAAAGTGAAGACTTCGTTAATCTCGCAAAGTTTGTAATTGATAAAGTTCATAAAAATAAACCCAAAAATGTTGAAGAACTCTTAAAAATTTCTGATGTTCAGGACAGGCTGAATGAAGTCTTAGGAAAAGTTGGTGAGAAAATTCAAATCTCCCGCTTTGATATAATGGAAGCCAGCAATGGAATACTTGTGGATTATATTCATATGGGTTCTAAACTTGGCGTTCTTATAAAATTTGAGGACGTTCAGAATGGCAGCGATGAACTTTATTTAATCGGGAAAGATATTGCTATGCAGGTTGCTGCAATGAATCCTATTAGTATCAGAAGAGAAGATGTCCCCAAAGAAATAATTGATAAAGAAATCGAGATTTACAAAGAGCTGGCTAAGAAAGAGGGTAAACCTGAACAAATGCTTGATAAGATAGCAACCGGAAGACTAAATAAATTCTTTCAGGAAAATGTTCTTCTTGAACAAGCTTTCATAAAAGATAATACGAAAACGGTTGGTGACTTGCTTAAAGAATTTAATAAAAAGCATGGTTCAAATACCAGGGTTACTAGGTTTGATAGATTTCATCTAAGTGATGAGAAAAAATAATTTCGGGCAAAAAGGTCTTAAAAATATTAAGACCTTTTTTTATATTTAGACATAAATTTTTATAGGTTGTGATGGGTTTAAAATATAAAAGAGTTTTACTCAAGCTTAGCGGCGAATCCCTTATGGGTAAGCAGGAATTTGGAATAGACAATAATGTGCTTGAGTTTTTTTCTGAGGAAATTCAGAAAGCTTACAATACCGGAGTGGAACTCGGTATAGTAATCGGTGGCGGGAATATTTATCGCGGCTTAAGTGCAAAATCTCAGGGGATTGACAGAGCAACGGGAGATCTGATGGGAATGCTTGCAACTGTGATTAACTCACTTGCTTTGCAAAATGCAATAGAGAAAAGAGGAATTTATACCCGCCTGATGAGTGCAATCAATATGGAAGCAATAGCCGAACCTTATATCAGAAGAAGAGCAATAAGACATCTGGAAAAGAAAAGAATTGTAATCTTTGGTGCAGGAACAGGACATCCTTATTTCAGCACAGACACTGCTGCCTCTTTACGTGCGGTTGAAATAAATGCTGATGTGATTATAAAAGGAACAAGAGTTGACGGTGTATTTGACAGCGATCCGGAAAAAAATCCTGATGCTTTCAGGTTTGATAACATTTCCTATCTTGATGTCCTGAAGAAAAACCTTCGCATTATGGATCTGACCGCAGTTAGTCTTTGCCAGGAAAATAATCTTCCCATGATTGTTTTTAATATGGATGTAAAGGATAATTTAGTAAAGCTTGTTATGGGTGAAGAAGTTGGAACCCTTATTAACAACGGCGAAAAAATTAATAAAGAAGCTTAACAACAAACTGAGGTAGTTATGCATCAATTAATTAAAGATGCCAAAGGCAGAATGGATAAAAGTATTGAGACTTTAAGAAGCGAGCTGGCTAAAATAAGAACCGGCAAAGCCACAACTGTATTACTTGATAGTATTAAAGTTGATTACTATGGTAATATGGTTCCATTAAACCAGGTTGGCAACGTTTCGGTTTTGGACGCACACACTCTTGCAATCACTCCCTGGGAAAAACAAATGGTTCAGATTATTGACAAAGCAATTCTGGAAGCGAATTTAGGATTGAATCCAATCAGCGATGGAACGAATCTAAAAATTCCTATTCCTGCATTAAATGAAGAAAGAAGAAAAGAACTCGTAAAACTTGTCAGAAAATTTGGTGAAGAATCTAAAGTTGCAATCAGAAATGTCCGCCGCGATGCCATCGATCATCTTAAGAGAGAAGAAAAGGAGAAAAAATTGACAGAGGATCAGCTTCGGGATGCTGAAAAAGAAGTGCAAAAATTAACTGATGATCATATTAAACTCATTGATGAAGTTTTGAAACATAAGGAAAAAGAGATAATGGAAGTATAATCCATTACTGCAAAATTTTTTGAAAGCCCGGCTCAGCACCGGGTTTTTATTTTTAAATCCGTTCAGATTTTTAATAGCAAACAGATTTCTTCGATCGGAAATAATTTCTTAACAGGCATTCGCATTTCAAAGCCGGCCTCATCAATTAATATTTAGTTGATTTTTAAGTAAATTTTGATCCAATTAAATAAGAATTAAATAACCGAAGAAGTTTTAAGATTAAACTTGAAATTACCCGAAAAGCTAAAAAAAATTCGGCTTGGTCCGATTAAAGTTGAGGAGTATGTAAATAAAGATGTTCTTAAGAATGTCATTTATCTGACTTTAGCTATAATTATTTTCTTTTTTGGTGTGATTGTATATGGAATCGTTCTTAACCTTCGCGATGTTCCTCTTTCTGAGGCTATTTTAAAGGCTGGCTTTACTGAAATAACAAATCCCAAAATATTTATTAACAGGCAGAACTATACTCTGGGAATTTATGAAGATAGTGTTCTCATAAAAAATTACAGAGTCAGTTTTGGTAAATCTGTGCATACTCCAAAAACAAGAGCAGGCGATAAAGCTACACCTGTTGGTAATTATAAAATATGTAAGATTTTTAAAGAGCATAAATATCATAAATTTTTTCAGATCAATTATCCAAATCTTGAAGACGGTGCTAATGCTTTAAGAAAAGGATGGATTTCACAAAAAGAATTCAACGATATTAAATTTGAATATTATTATGAAGGATGTACAAAATTCCACAAGTTACTCGGTGGCAATATTGGAATACATGGAATTGGAGAGTTGAATTATATATTTAAAAATCTTCCATTTGTATTTAACTGGACTGATGGTTCAATTGCAATGAGTAATGAAAACATCGATGAAATTTATTCAGTTATAAGGGAGGGAACAGAAGTTGTTATCAGATAAAATTAAAATTTGTATCTCTTTTACTGTCTTACTTTTCGTGCTCGGCGGTTGCAAGAAACCTTATGAACCACCGCCTCATAATTTGTTTGAGAACGAACAGCTCGTTCTTAAAACCGCAAAAGAATTAGTCGGAGAAAATGTTTCTTTCACGAGTGCAGGATATTTTGAGTCTGATTCACTAAAATCTATTGTTGCAGGGGTGGAAGTTTCAGAAAAAAATGACTGGGGAATTAAGTTTTACCTGATTAGCTGGATGGAAGGAGAATTTAAAATCAAATATCAGACAGAATTGCTTAACGGTTCATTTGTTCAATGCCTGGTTAATAAAATAAAGTTTTCTGACTTTGATACTGAACTGATTTATTACAATTCAAAAAATTACTTTTTAGGAAATGCGAGCGGAGATATTTATTCTCACGTTATTGATTTGAAAAAACTAAAAGTTTACAGCGCTCACCTTTCAGTTATTTCTGAAGGTAGGGTTTCGCTCGATCTATCACAAAATATTGATGACCCTATGATTAAAAACTTTTTTATCAGCTATTTCAGAAGAGATTATCCGAATCTCAGATTAGTTGAAAAAGCAATTTAATCTAAAATTCTTTTCACATATTTTGTTGATAAGTTTTTGATTCTGCAATTAAGAAAATATATCATTCCTTGATGAAGTTTCTGATTTACAGCGTTACTTTTTTACTTCTTTTTACTGTTTGTAATAATGCGCAGGATAATGAAAGAATTGAATTGTCTTCAATAAATTTTGTGGGCAATGAATCATTTACAGATTCAGAATTAAAGACAGTTATCCAGAGTGAAGAAAATCCTTTCTGGTTATGGAGATTCCTGAATTCATTTAGCTTTTTGGGTTCACCTCCAAATTATTTCGATTCAACAGCTATATCGGTTGATATCATTTCTCTCAAATCCTTTTATGCAGTTAATGGTTTCTTCAAAGCTGAAATTGATTATTCGTTTGTTGTTGATACTATCAAAAAATCTGCAGAGCTAACTTATTACATAACTGAAAATGAACCGCATACATACGGAGATGTAATATTATCCGGTCTTGAAAAGTTGAGCGATGAAATGAAATCAGAGCTTGATGAATATTTCAGATATCCAAATTGGGAAAGGTATGTGCAGGAAGATGTTCAGAAAAAAAGCAACGCCATAATTTCGTATTTAAAGAATCATGGTTTTATGCGTGCAAGTTATGACAGTACGGTTGTAAAGATAGATACATTGAAAGCAAAAGCGAATCTTACTAATTATTTTAATACCGGTCGAAGATATACTTATGATGATATTAGAATAGAGAAAGATGGCGAATCAAGCTCACAGGTGAGTTATCAGCTTATAGAATATTTGAGTAATATAAAAATTGGAGATACATACAGTGAAGAAGAACTTTCAAAAAGCAGGATAAGACTTGCAAGAACAGGTTTATTCAGTTCAATAAATCTTATTCCTGAAACAAAAGATTCTTTAAGCAGCAAAGTTCAGTTGCTCATAAAGGGGACAGTCGGAAGTTTAAACGAGCTTTCACCTGAAGTTTTTGCCGACAATGAATTTAGTTATTTCAATGTGGGTGTTGGTGTCAGTTACATCAGAAAAAACTTTCTTGGCGATGCCCGAAAGCTGACCATTCGTGCGCGCTTCAGAATAAATGATGTTACCAACATAAGTTTAGATCCTGATTTGTTTGAAGAAACATTTCAAACTGAAGTTGATCTTTCAACAATACTTGAGCAGCCATTTCTTTTTAGCAGACGTTTTGCCGGCAGATTAGAAGTCTATCTGAAATCTTATAATATATCTTCGGTAGATTATCAAAACTTTGGTGCCAATTTCACTTCGGCTGTGGATATGCCAAGCTATACTTTTGTAAATCTTCTTAATCCATATCTCAGATTTGACAGATTAAGTTACACTGTGGGAAATGAGGAAATTTCTGTGAGTCCGAAAACATTAACATCTTCGCTTGGTGCCGAACTTGGTTCAAGAACTACCGATGATCTCTTTTATCCCAGGGGAGGAAGAATTATTTCACTTATTTCGGAAATATCTTCAGCCAATGTTAACTGGACTCTTAGTAACTTATCCACAAACCAAACGATAGTCGTACTTGATACTTTAGGATACTACTACAAATTGCAGCTTACAATCGGATTTTACCGGGCAGTTTCACGGGATAAAAACACAGTGCTCGGTATAAAAGCAAAAGCCGGATATATTCAGATGATAAGTGGTGATTTGGTTCTTGTTTCGCCCAATCAAACATTTTTTGCTGGTGGAAGTAATTCAGTCAGAGGCTGGAGAGGTCGGGAGTTAATACCTTCTGATCAACTGCTTAATATATTCCCTCAATCATTGAACGAGCAATTGAAGGTAAGAGGTGGAAATATTTTATTGGAAGGAAGCTTTGAGTACAGGAGGAAATTTGCAGAAGACTATGGTTTTGTTGTTTTCTTTGATTATGGTAACACCTGGAACAAAGTGAATGATATTCAATTAAATGGAGTAGCAGCTGCTATTGGTACAGGTTTGAGATATTATTCACCCATTGCTCCGTTCAGAATAGATTTCGGATTTAAGTTTTACGATCCGAATGATCAGAAATTCATTTTTGATAAAAAGTTTTTCAGCACAATGGTCATTCATTTTGGAATCGGTGAAGCGTTCTGATTAACTCTTTTGATGACTTATAATTATTTTTAATGTTGAATATAAATTTTTTGAATAAAACTAATTGACAGGAAATAGCAAATGATCTATAGTATGACCGGATATGGTAAAGCAAGCATCACAAAAAACAAAACATCCGTTGATGTTGAAGTTAAAAGTGTTAACAGCAGATTTTTTGAAACATCATTGAAACTGCCCGCAGTGCTTGTACCTTATGATTATGAATTAAAAGAACTGATTAAAACCAAAACCCAGCGGGGAAAACTCAGTATTGTAATTCATTTTAAAAAGGATGGAGTTGAGAATGGTTTTGTTTCCATTGATATGAATAAATTATCAAATCATCTTTCCCTGATTAAAAAAATTAAGAAAGCTGCCGGTATAAAAGAAGATATTAAGCTTGAACACCTGCTTGAGAGCAAAGAAATTTTTACTTCTCAGGATGCTGAATTAAGTAAAACCGAATTTGATATTGTTAAATCTTCTTTAATTAAAGCACTGGATAAACTTATACTTATGAAAAGAAAAGAGGGTGCCGAACTTTCAAAAGATTTGTTACACAGAATTGAAAAAATCAGCAGGATGGTAACTGAAATTGAAAAGGAACTTGGAAATAGTATTAATGAATATTATAACAAACTTAAACAGAGAATCCTGGAATTAACCCAAAATGTAGAAATAGCTGAGGATCGGTTACATCTTGAACTGGCACTGATTGCTGACAGGGCTGATATAACAGAAGAGTGTGTAAGATTAAAAAGTCATCTCAAATTCTTTAAGGAAACACTCAAGAATGAAAAAGAACCTGGCAAAAAATTAAACTTTCTCTGCCAGGAAATGAACAGGGAAACGAATACAATTTCTTCAAAGTCAATCTCAACATCAATAATTCATTCATCGGTGTTAATAAAAGAAGAAATTGAAAAAATCAGAGAACAATTACAAAACATTGAGTAAATCTTGAATCCGGCTACTGGGAAAGTAATTGTATTTTCTGCTCCAAGCGGTGCTGGTAAAACAACTATTATAAAAGAAATATTAAAAGAATTTCCTCAGATAATATTTTCTATCTCTGCCACAACAAGACCTAAAAGAGAAACAGAAACCAACGGGGTTGAGTATTTTTTTCTTACTGAAGCTGAATTCAAGAAAAAAATTGAAAATGATGAATTTATTGAGTGGGAAAAGTTTTACGACTATTATTATGGCACTTTGAAAAGCTTCATAATCGGAAATATTGAGGCTGGAAAAGCTGTTTTGCTTGAACTGGATGTTAAAGGGGCACTCACAATAAAAAGACTTTACCCTTATGCTCATTTAGTATATATTTCCCCTCCAAGTTTCGAGGAACTTGTTAACCGGCTCAGACAAAGGAAAACAGAAAGCCAGTCAGATTTTTTAAAAAGAATTGATAGAGCTAAAATGGAACTGAGCCTCAAAGATAAGTTCGATTATATTATCGAGAACAAAGAACTTGAAACAGCAATCAAAGAAGCAAAAAGTTTAGTAAAAAAAATATTAAAGGAGAATTAGTTAAATGGAAATTACCCCTATTGATCTAAGGGAGATTGATAAAAGAGCAAGCAATGTTTACGAAGGAATAATTGTAACAGCTAAAAGAGCCAGACAAATAAATTCGGAAAATAAAATAGAGTTCAATGCTTTGCTTAGTACTATCCCGGAAGCAACCACAGATGACGAAAGTGAAGATATTGATAATCCGGCTCAGTTGAAGATTGCTCTGGAATTGGAACAGAGACCAAAACCGCATCTTCAGGCACTGAAGGAATTTTTAGATGGCAAAATAGAGTTTGAGTATAAGAATTAATGCTCACTTGTCTTTTTTATGAATCCGGCTCAATGCCGGATTTATTTTTTTAAATATTTTATTGCAAATTAGATTAAATTTATTGTGAACAATTCAAAAGTACTGCTATGATTAAAGATTCATTAAAAGGTAAAAAAATACTTCTTGGAGTAACAGGTTGTATTGCTGCTTATAAATCCTGTTTAATTGTAAGAGAATTATTCAAACGAGGCGCTGAGGTTAAAGTTGTTATGACTCCATCTGCAACTGAGTTTATTGCACCACTTACCCTTGCAACTCTCTCGCACAACGAAGTAATTGTCAATACATTTCCACACAGTCAGAAAGACGGGACAAAACTTTCAACCTGGCATATTGATTATGCTCTTTGGGCTGATTTGATGCTGATTGCACCTGCTACAATAAATACAATTGCGAAAATTTCTTATGGCTTTGCAGATAACGCTTTGACCACATTAGTTTCAGCTTTAAGATGCCCGTTAGCTATTGCACCAGCCGCTGATGTTGATATGTACAACAATCCAATCAATAAAGAAAATCTTGAAAAGCTGGAAAGACTTGGATATTATATTATTTATCCGGAATCAGGTGAACTTGCAAGCGGACTATCTGGGGAAGGAAGGTTAGCTGACACAAATAAGATTATTGATACAGCTGAACTGATCCTTTCTGGATATTCAAAAGATTTAATCGGTAAAAAAATTCTGGTCTCTGCCGGACCAACTTATGAAGATATTGATCCTGTAAGATTTATTGGAAATCGTTCTTCCGGCAAAATGGGATATGAAGTTGCCAAAGCAGCTTACTTGAGAGGTGCTGATGTTACACTTATTTCTGGTCCTTCAACACAAAGTATTTACCCTGAAATTAAAATGATTAAAGTGCGTTCTGCTTCAGAAATGGAAAAAGCAGTAAAACAAGAAATTAATAAAAATGATTTGCTGATTATGTCTGCTGCAGTTTCAGATTTTCGTCCTCTCAAAATAGCTTCGAATAAAATTAAGAAAGAAAAAGGAGTAATGGATTTAAAGCTTGAACTTAATCCTGATATTCTTTCTTCAGTGAAATCAAAGAAAGCGAAAGTAATCGGTTTTGCTCTTGAGACACAAAGCGAACTAAACAATGCGAAGAAAAAGCTGAAAGAAAAGCATCTTGATATGATTGTGCTAAATTCTCCCGGAAAAGAAAGCGGGTTTGAAGTTGATACAAATAAAGTAACGATTCTTAAACAGAATGGAAGA
>JACAFA010000090.1 GCA_013388525.1 Ignavibacteriaceae bacterium
TACATAATCATAAATAACATATGAATGAAAATAACTTTGATGATGCTCTCATTGAACTATTCGTTAAATCAAGGGAAATGTATGGAGATATAATAGATACATTCTGGTTCTATGATGGTGATTTATGTCCCAGTTGTAATAAACGTAAAATAGATGCTGTGTTTTTGGGTAAAGAATCAGCTTTATCGGTAAATGGTTTTATGTATCATGATATGAATACATTGATCGGATATTTCCTCTGCAGTTATTGCGTAACAAATTTGTTTGCTAAAGGAGATCAGCAAAAAGATTTATACCATAATTTGGAGGAGAACTTAAAAGCAGCTTATCACGAACACTTAAAATCTCAGTCTTCCTGATTGCGGAAAGTTATGTTTAATATATCGGTAAATTTTTTTACTTCACCAAAGTTGATACCGAAGTTATTCAGTAATTTCACCTGGAAAACTTCTAACAATAAAATCCTTCTAACTTTTGATGATGGTCCAACAGAAGCTGCCACACTTAAAATCTTAACAGTTCTCAACGCTAATCATCTTAAAGCAGTGTTCTTTTGTGTAGGAAATAACATCAATAATCAACAAGCACTTGCTGGAAAAATACTTTCGGATGGTCACACAATTGCCAATCACACAATGAATCATGAATTATTGACAAAGATGAATCGGAAAGAATTAATTAGTGATATAACTGCTTTCAACGATTTAATGAAGGATAAGTTTAATTACGATGTAAAATTTTTCAGACCGCCTTACGGAATCTTTAATCTTAGAACAAATGGTGTTCTGAATGAACTAAAAATAAAATGCGTAATGTGGAATTTGCTTACCTATGACTATGAGAATAATATTGAAAAAGTGAAATACGCAATTGATAATTACCTGAAAGAAAATTCCATTATAGTTTTTCACGACAGCATAAAGTGCAGCGATATTATCGAAGAAGCATTGAACTACACAATTGAACAGGCAAAAAAGAAGGGTTTGAAATTCGGAGAACCTGAAGAATGTTTGAAATAATTTTCCTGATAGTTCTGTCATTTTATTTTATAATATCTGCCACGCTGGTTGTTGGTGCCAAGAAATCATTTCCTCAATTAACAGAAGAAAAATTACCATCGGTTTCAGTTGTTGTTGCTGCCAGGAATGAAGAAATTAATATTGCCGCATGTCTTGAATCACTAAACAAGCTAATTTATCCTGAAAATAAAATTGAAATAATCATAGTTGATGACGCTTCGACTGATCGTACCGGCGCTTTAATAAAAAATTTTATAATTGATAAACCATATTTTAAGTTGTTACAAATTGAAGAAAAAATTGATGAAAAGTTAAAAGGTAAAGTAAGAGCAATGGCTGAAGGAATAAGAATTTCATCAGGTGAAATTATATTAACAACTGATGCTGATTGTGTTGTTAATCCTTTTTGGGTAAAAACAATTGCTTCTTATTATGTTGGTAATGCTGGTATTGTGAACGGATTCACATCGCAAATTGTAAAAGACTCATTCAGTGGAATGCAGGCAATTGATTTTGTTTACCTTCTATTTATTGCAGCCGGAACAATCAATCTTGGTAAACCCGTAAGCTGCATTGGCAACAATATGTCATTCAGAAAGAAGGCTTATGAAGAAGTCGGAGGTTTTGAAAGTTTGCCCTTCAGTGTAACAGAGGATTTCTTACTGCTGAATTCAATTCACCTGCTTGGTAAATACAAAGCAATTTATCCTATTAATAAAAATTCGCTGGTGATTTCAAAACCTGCTTCAAGTCTCAGGGAATTATTTAATCAGAAGAAACGCTGGGCTGTTGGTGGAATTAATACTCCGCCAATCGGATTAGGATTAATGCTTTGTTCTTTTCTTGCAAA
>JACAFA010000018.1 GCA_013388525.1 Ignavibacteriaceae bacterium
CCTAAGGTAGCGAAATTCCTTGTCGGGTAAGTTCCGACCTGCACGAATGGTGTAACGATTTGGGCACTGTCTCAACCACGGGCTCGGTGAAATTGTGGTACCGGTGAAGACGCCGGTTACCCGCATATGGACGGAAAGACCCCGTGCACCTTTACTGCACCCTAACATTGGGTTCGGGCAGGGCATGTGTAGGATAGGTGGGAGACTTTGAAGCCGGGGCGCTAGCTTCGGTGGAGTCGACGGTGAAATACCACCCTTGTTTTGTCTGGATTCTAACCACAACCCTTGAATCAGGGTTTGGGAAAGTGTTAGGCGGGTAGTTTGACTGGGGCGGTCGCCTCCCAAAAAGTAACGGAGGCTCCCAAAGGTTCTCTCAGCATGGTTGGTAATCATGCGTTGAGTGCATAGGCATAAGAGAGCTTAACTGCGAGACACACAGGTCAAGCAGATGCGAAAGCAGGGCTAAGTGATCCGGTGGTTCCGAGTGGAAGGGCCATCGCTCAAAGGATAAAAGGTACGCCGGGGATAACAGGCTGATCTTGCCCAAGAGTTCATATCGACGGCAAGGTTTGGCACCTCGATGTCGGTTCATCGCATCCTGGGGCTGAAGAAGGTCCCAAGGGTTTGGCTGTTCGCCAATTAAAGCGGTACGTGAACTGGGTTCAGAACGTCGTGAGACAGTTCGGTCCCTATCCTATGCGGGCGCAGGATACTTGAGAAGGGTCGCTTCTAGTACGAGAGGACCGAAGTGAACGTACCTCTAGTGTACCAATTGTCACGCCAGTGGCATCGTTGGGTAGCTATGTACGGTTGTGATAAGCGCTGAAAGCATCTAAGCGCGAAGCACGCTTCAAGATTGGGTATCCCTTACGTAAGTAACTTAAGACTCCTCGGAGATTACGAGGTTGATAGGCTGCAGGTGTAAGTATAGTAATATATTTAGCCGAGCAGTACTAATAAGTCGTGCGACTTAACCATTTATTTTTATAAACAGGTTAAAGTTGTGTTCTCAACAAGCTCTGCTCTTTCAATCTTTATTTTTTTTGTAATGTCATTCCGAATCTTGCCTGTCGGCAGACAGGTTTATTTCGGAATCTCAGAGATACTGAAACGAGTTCAGCATAAATTTAGATTTTGGTGACTATAGCCTGGGTGATACACCTCTTCCCATTCCGAACAGAGAAGTTAAGACCCAGTACGCCGATGGTACTGCATGCGCAGGTGTGTGGGAGAGTAGGTAGTCGCCAATTTTTATTTTAACCCCGTTCGCTTTGCGTTCGGGGTTTTTTATTAAATAGTTTTGAAATATGGTTATATTTTCTACCGAAATATTTAATAGAAATGAACAAAGAAAATAAAACTGAAACTATCCTAAGTTGCTATCACTGCGGTGATGAATGCAAAGATGATTCAATAAGAATTGATGAAAAACTTTTCTGCTGCAACGGATGCAAAACAGTCTATGAAATATTAGATCAGAATAAGCTATGTAACTACTACAACCTCGATCAAACTCCCGGCATTTCTCCAGGTCTGAATTTTGGAAATCGTTTTGATTACCTAGACGATCCATCCACCATTCAGAAAATATTAGACTTTCAGGATGAGAATATCAGCAAGGCAACTTTTCACATTCCGCAGATGCATTGCAGCTCCTGTATCTGGCTTTTGGAAAATCTATACAAACTGAATACTGCAGTCAGCTTTTCGCAGGTTAATTTTCTAAAAAAAGAATTAAGCATAACGTTCAATCATAGTAAGATTTCGCTTAAAGAGTTAGTAAAACTTCTAACTTCAATCGGCTATGAACCTCAGATATTGCTGGAAAGTGTCGAACAGAAAACTGATAGCAAGGTCTCACAAACACTTCACTTAAGGATTGGAGTAGCTGGTTTTTGTTTTTTGAATGTAATGGTCTTTTCATTTCCTGAGTACCTGGGAATTGATGTTTCCGATTCCTTTCTTAAAAACTTTTTTGTGACTCTTAATTTTATTCTTTCTCTTCCTGTTGTTTTCTTTTCTGGTTGGGAATACTTTGGCTCGGCGATAAAAGGTCTGCGCAAGAAAATAATCAATATCGATTTTCCTATTTCACTTGGAATACTTGCTTTATTCGGAAGAAGTGTTTATGAAGCCTTATCTCAAACAGGTGCAGGTTACTTCGATTCGCTTACCGGTTTAATTTTCCTGCTGCTGATTGGAAAATTTTTCCAGGAGAAGACATATTCCTATCTCAACTTTGAAAGAAATTATAAGTCATTCTTCCCGTTGTCAGTTACTATTAAACAGGATGGAACTGAAAAATCAATCCCGCTTAACAAGCTTATGGTCGGGAACAGAATTGTTGTAAGAAAAAATGAAATCATCCCAGCCGACTCAATTCTTTTTAATGGTGATGGAAGAATTGATTACAGTTTTGTTACAGGTGAATCAAAGCCTGTCAGCAAAGTTTCAGGCGAGCTTATTTATGCAGGCGGGAGGCAGCTTGGAAGTGCCATCGAGCTCGAAGTTATCAGGGAAGTTTCTCAAAGTTATTTAACGCAGTTATGGAACAATGACATCTTCAATAAAAAAACAGAAAGTTACTTTACTAATTTCTCAAATGTTATTAGTAAGCGTTTTACAGCATTTGTTTTACTCACAGCTTTCATTTCTGCTGCATTTTGGTTCCCATCAAGTATTGCAACTACGATAAATGTTTTCACTGCTGTATTGATAGTCGCATGTCCCTGTGCAATTGCTCTTTCTGTACCATTTACATTTGGCAATGTAATGAGGATTCTTGGAAGAAATAAATTCTATATTAGGAATACCTCAGTCATTGAAGATCTCGGGAAAGTTGATTCAATAGTATTTGATAAAACAGGTACAATAACTCAGCTTGGAAAATCCGATCTTGTTTTTACCGGTGCTGTGCTAAATTCATTTCAGCAGAAATTCATTAAGTCATTAGTTCGAAATTCTACTCATCCGTTGAGTTTGAAAATTTACAATTCACTTGAAGCTGATGAATTCTTTCCTGTTACAAAGTTTGATGAAATTCCGGGGCTTGGAATCTCGGGAGTGGTTTATGGAAATCATGTAAAGGTTGGCTCTAAAGATTTCGTAGGTGAATCAGGAAACAAAGTTGGATTCAATGAAGATGACATGCATTCATCCAATCATGCAACCCGCTCTTTTGTATCGATAAATGATGAAGTTCTTGGTTTCTTCACTGTAACTAATTCCTATCGAGAGGGAATTGGTGAAATAATCAAATCATTAAGTAAACGGTTTAATCTGTCTTTGCTTTCCGGAGATAATGAGGGAGAGAAGTTTAACCTTTTGAAATATTTCAACAAAGAAGATGAATTACGATTCAATCAATCACCTGAAGATAAACTGGAGTTTGTTAAATCACTTCAATCATCGGGTAAAAAAGTTTTAATGGTTGGCGATGGCTTGAACGATGCCGGTGCTCTGAAACAAAGTGATGTTGGTATTGCAGTAACAGAAGATATCAGCAGTTTTTCACCTGCCTGCGATGCAATACTTGATGCTTCAAAACTAAATCTGCTTCCAAAATTTTTAAACTATTCACAGTCGGCAATTAAAATAATTTATATTAGTTTTGTCATATCATTTTTTTATAATCTTATTGGATTGAGTTTCGCAATACAGGGAATGCTTTCACCACTAATAGCTGCAGTATTAATGCCTCTGAGTTCAATTTCAGTTGTTCTGTTTGCAACATTTTCAACAAATCTTATTGCAAAAAAGAGGGGTCTGCTATCTCAGTAATTGTTATCTTGATTGGCATTAGTCTGCTGGTTGCGCTTGGATTTTTGTTGGCATTTATCATTGCGGTGAAGAAAGGGCAGTATAAAGATACACACACACCTGCAATCAGAGTTTTGTTTGACAACGAAACTGAAAAAGAAAATACAAAAGAAAATAATTCTGAATCTAAATAAAGGAATTGTAAATGAACCAGGAAAAATTCAGTTATGATAATGAGATAGTCCGAAAGTTTACACTTGCAACTGTAATCTGGGGATTGGTTGGGATGCTTGTAGGACTTTTGATTGCGACGCAATTATTTGTTCCTGCGCTAAACTTCAACATTCCCTTTTTAACTTTCGGAAGAATTAGACCTCTTCATACAAACGCAGTGATCTTTGCTTTTGTCGGCAACGCAATTTTTATGGGAGTTTATTATTCGCTGCAGAGATTGTGTAAAGCCAGAATGTTCAGCGATATGTTGAGCAATATTCATTTCTGGGGATGGCAGTTAATAATTGTAGCTGCAGCAATAACTCTTCCGATGGGAATTACAACAAGCAAAGAATATGCAGAGCTTGAATGGCCTATAGATATTGCAATTGCTCTTGTGTGGATTGCATTTGGTATAAATATGTTTGGAACGATTATCAAGCGACGTGAAAAACATATGTATGTTGCAATCTGGTTTTATATCGCTACCTGGGTTACCGTAACTGTTCTTCACGTAGTCAATTCATTAGAAGTTCCCGCAAGTTTTCTTAAAAGCTATCCGATTTATGCTGGTGTTCAGGATGCACTCGTGCAGTGGTGGTACGGACATAATGCCGTTGCTTTCTTCTTAACAACTCCTTATCTCGGTTTGATGTATTACTTTTTGCCGAAGGCTGCAAACAGACCGGTTTATTCTTACAAACTTTCTATTCTTCATTTCTGGACTTTGGTTTTCATTTACATCTGGGCTGGTCCTCATCATCTTTTATATTCTGCTTTACCGGATTGGGCACAATCACTCGGAACAGTTTTTTCTGTTATGCTGATAGCACCTTCCTGGGGAGGAATGATAAATGGTTTGCTCACACTTCGCGGAGCGTGGGACCGAGTAAGAGAAAATCCGATTCTGAAATTTATGGTGGTTGCTGTTACGGCTTATGGTATGGCAACTTTTGAAGGTCCAACATTATCATTAAAAAATGTGAATGCAATCGCTCACTTCACAGATTGGATAATTGCACACGTACACGTTGGTGCACTTGGATGGAATGGCTTTTTAACTTTTGGAATTCTTTACTGGCTTATTCCAAAACTATGGAAGACAAATTTGTATTCTAAGAAACTTGCCAACTTCCATTTCTGGATTGGTTTCCTCGGAATAGTTTTCTATGCATTCTCGATGTGGTTTTCCGGAATTACACAATCATTAATGTGGAAACAATTCACTCCGCTTGGAGTTCTGCAATATCCTAATTTCCTGGAAACAGTTTTACAGATTGTTCCGATGTACATAATTAGAATGATTGGTGGTTCTCTTTATTATGTTGGAGTTATTGTAATGGTTTACAACTTAGTTAAGACGGCAAAACAAGGTTCATTTGCTAAAGAAGAAAATGCTGAAGCTCCTGCACTCGAAAAATTCAAAGATCCTCTGAAGCGTGGAGTAATTCATCGTTACCTTGAAGGAAAGCCAGCATTATTTATTCTGCTAACTTTTGTTACGGTTATTACAGCTTCTGTGTTTGAATTTGTGCCGATGTTTCTTATCAAATCAAATGTTCCGACGATTGCTTCAGTTAAACCTTACACACCATTGGAATTACAGGGAAGAGATATTTACATTCGTGAAGCCTGCAATAGCTGCCACTCGCAGCTTGTTCGTCCGTTCAGAAGTGAAACAGAAAGATATGGTGAGTACTCTAAAGCAGGTGAGTACGTTTATGATCATCCATTTCTCTGGGGATCAAAACGCACCGGACCTGATCTTCATCGTGTCGGTGGAAAATATCCAAACCTCTGGCATTATCTGCATATGGAAAATCCATCCAGTATGTCTCCCGGTTCTTTGATGCCTTCGTATCCATGGCTGCATACAAACGATTTAAATATTTCTACAACTGAATCAAAAATTAATGTGATGCGCAGTATCGGTGTTCCTTATCCTGAAGGTTATGAAAAAATTGCAAATAATGATTTGACTGCTCAGGCTCAAAGGATTGCAATGGATCTGCAAAATGCAGGTGTACCCGCTGATCCAAATAAAGAAATAATAGCTTTAATAGCTTACCTTCAAAGACTTGGTACAGATATTAAAGCATCGGGACAGGCAGGTAAATAAAATGTTTAAAGAAGTATTACAATCAATTGAAGGAATTGAAATTTACACTATCATTTCGATGATCATTTTTATTCTATTTTTCATCGGAATGAGTATCTGGTTATTTAAAGTTGATAAAAAATATATCAAAACAATGAGCGAACTGCCGCTTAAAGAAGATAACAATCAAGTTTCAAATTTTACAGGTGGAACAAATGAAGCCTTCTAAATTTTTTAATCTTATAAAGAATATCAATTCATATTTCGAATTTCGAATTTCGAAATTACTTTTAGCGATTGCGTTTGCTCTGTCATTCGTCAGTAATTTGTTTGCAGCGGGTGAATCTGATTTCCCTCCGAACTATTATGATACCGTTGCACTGATCTTATTACTTATTATTGTTATTACGCTGCTCAGCATAATTTACTACGAAGGCAAACCCAAAGTTGTTAAAGAAAAGAAAGCATCGGTATTATCCAAAATAGGTCAGTTACTTACTAAATCAACTCCAATAGAACGTGAGAAAGACATAATGTTTGATCACGATTTTGATGGAATAAAAGAACTTGACAGCAAAATTCCCCCATGGTTTTCGTGGCTTTTCATTCTCACAATTATTTTTGCTGCATATTATATGATTGACTATCATATAATCGGATCAGGTCAGGTACAGTACGAAGAGTATACTCAGGAAGTTAAAATCGCATCACTTGAAAGAGAAGCGCTGATTAAATCCGGTGCCTTTGTTAATGAAGAAACCGTAACACTTTTAACAGACGCTTCCGGGTTATCATCAGGCAAAGCAATATTTGAAGCAAATTGTATTGCTTGTCATGCTGCTGATGGCGGAGGAATTGTTGGTCCGAATTTAACTGATGATTACTGGATACACGGCGGCGGAATAAAAAATGTTTTCAAAGTGATTAAGTATGGTGTTGTTGAAAAAGGAATGATTGCCTGGCAGACACAGCTAAATCCAAACCAGATGCAGGAAGTAGCAAGTTATGTTTTAAGTCTGCATGGAACAACTCCTGCAGCACCAAAAGCACCCGAGGGAGAAATCTGGGTTGAGGAAAAAACAGATTAGCGATTGATGACTATTGATTTAAGATAACTAATGTCATTCCGGTGATACCGACTTCAGTCGGGAGAGGCCGGAATCTGAATCCTAATAATAATCCTCAGATTCTGGACAACCTGCCTGCCGGACAGGCAGGGCCAGAATGACTGAACTCTTTTATAATACAGGTTATGAATAAAGACACACTCGAACAGCAGCTATACGATGAAGAAGCTGAAACATTTCGAAATCAATTAGCTACAGTTACTGATGACGGAAAAAGAAAATGGGTCTATCCTAAAAAGCCCTCAGGCAGATTTCACAGAGCTCGATTAGTTGTTTCTGCAATACTTTTGTTGATTCTTGTCCTTACACCTTTCATTAAGGTAAACGGTCATCCGTTTATGCTTTTCGATTTTTTAAACAGGAAGTTCATACTTTTCGGGGTTCTCTTCGGTCCTCACGACTTCCATCTTCTTGTCATTGCAATGATTTCACTGGTAGTATTTGTTGTATTATTTACTGCTGTGTTTGGAAGAATTTTTTGCGGCTGGGCTTGTCCTCAGACAATTTTTATGGAAATGGTCTTCCGCAAAATTGAATACTGGATTGAAGGTGATTCAAAAGATCAGCGTAAACTTAAAGCGGCACCATGGACAGCAAATAAGTTTTTCAAAAAGTTTACCAAGCAAATAATATTTTTTGCAATAGCATTTTTCATCTCAAATATATTTCTCTCATACATCATCGGAATTGATGAACTGCTTAAGATAATTACTGACCCGCCATCTGAGCATCTTCAGGGATTGTTTGCGATCACGGTTTTCTCCGGAATATTTTATTTTGTCTTCTCGTATTTCAGAGAGCAGGCTTGCACAATTGTTTGCCCTTATGGAAGACTGCAGGGAGTTTTACTTGACAGAGATTCAATTGTAATTGCTTATGACAATGTTCGCGGTGAACCCAGGAAAAAATTTAAGAAAGATGAAGGCTGGGAGAATCGCGGCGATTGTATTGAGTGTTACCAATGTGTTGAAGTTTGTCCAACAGGAATTGATATCCGAAACGGTATCCAGCTTGAATGTGTAAACTGCACTGCCTGCATTGATGCCTGTGATGATATTATGGATAAGATAAACAGACCGCGAGGTTTGGTTCGTTATGCATCTCTCAATTCAATTGAAAAGAAAACTAAGTGGAGATTCACTCCTCGTGCAATTGGTTACTCTGCTTTGCTGACTGTGCTCTTAACAGTTTTGGTAATTCTTATGTTGAACAGAACTGATTTTAGTGTTACAGTACTAAGAACACCAGGGCTTCTTTTCCAGGAACAGCCGAATGATATGGTTAGCAATCTTTATGATCTGAATATGGTAAATAAAACTTTCAATGAAATTCCAGTTACGCTCAGATTGGAAAATATTGAAGGCGAGCTTAAGCTTGTTGGAAATGAAATTGTAATGGAACCTCAGGGAAATATTGATGCTAAGTTTTTAGTTCTTCTTCCGAAAACTAAATTAACAAAGATGAGCACGCCAATTGATATTGGTATTTACAGCGAGGATAGATTGATTAAAAAAATTACAACATCATTTTTAGCTCCGATGAAAAAGAAAGATGAGTGAAGAAGTGAAAGCAAAATTAAACTGGGGTACGGGAATACTTATCGGAATAATTGTTTTTGTTATAATCAGTATTACAATGACAGTGATTTTTATGACTCAGGATGTTAGTTTGGTCTCTGATAACTATTACGAAAAATCTCTCAGCTACCAGGATGAAATTGATAAACAAAGCAGAACAAAATCACTTGATGAGCAGGTGAAGATTAATTTTAATGAAGAGGTCATTACAATTTCAGTTCCATCTAACTATCTGAACAAAGATATTTCGGGCGAGATATTTTTCTACCGTCCATCAAATCCAAAACTGGATTTTGTTTTGCCGCTCCAATTGGTTGAAGGAAACCAGATCATACCTGTTGAAAGACTCGAGAAGGGATTCTGGAGATTGAAATTGAACTGGACGATGGATGGTAATGGTTATTATAATGAAAGAGCAATTACAGTTGAGTA
>JACAFA010000297.1 GCA_013388525.1 Ignavibacteriaceae bacterium
AAAGAATGATGAAATTTGTTTTTATCATAGAAGTTACTCCTTTATAAAAAGATTGTAAGCTATCGGCACATCAGCCTCTGGCTAAAAAGTAACTTCGCGTATAAAAAAGCTGAGATAAAACGAATGGAGATTTTGAGTGACCATCGTTAATCTTACCTTTTGCGCGAAGGTTGATTAAATTTTATCTACGGCAGGTCTCCTGGCTTTTTCAGTAGGCAATGCACAAAGGGTGCGACAATATGCAGTATGCAAATTATTGCTTACTGCCAATTGCATACTGATTTTTACAGTTGCGCGACAGCGCCGGAATTGATTATAAGATTGTCATTGCGAACGAAGTGAAGCAATCTATCAATTTAACAGATTGCTTCGTCCTTTTGCAGGACTCACAATGACACCTAAGAAAATCGCACCGGACTTCCCTATAATTTCCCTTGCCCCGATAAATCGGGATGGGAACACCGTAAACTTTTTAAAGAACTAATTAAACTTAAATTGAGAATTTTAATAATCAAAATTTTTTATCTCGTAGCTCAGGTCTCCAGAACTGAGAGGTCGGCGGCAATGTGTAATTTTTCACAGTTATGGAGAGTTGTGCTACGATCGATGCTCACTTTTCTAAAATTTAATTAAAATCGGTAAGTAAGATTGGCGAGAAATCTTCCTGATGTTCTGGTATTCTCAAAAATTCCTTCGTACGTGAAATTCAGAAGAAAGGGTTTCAGCAGGTAAGTGTTCAGATTTATCGAGACAGAATTCTGTTTGAGCTCTTCAATCCCGGACCTGAATTTGTAATTAGTAAACCTGTATCCAAGCATAATATCAAATCCATAAACAATCGGACGATTTAAACTTGCGCTCCAGATATCTCCTTCAGTGTAGCTGCTGCTCAATCGGTTAAAGGAAACAGTTGCACTTGTTTCAATTCCGGGTATTTGTGAATAAGTGATGTAGCCGCCGTAATTGTTTGAAGGTTTTAAATCTCCTCTCCGGTATCGATAACCATAATCACCACCAAAATATAAATTTCTAACTGGCTTTAGAGATAATCTTGTTCTGAATCCTTGCCTGGTTTCATTTTCGATGATACTATCCAGAGTTGTTTTAAATGTTTCATAATAGATTACATTTTTTCTGGCATCGTAAGAAAGCATTATGGAAAACAAATCACTCGGACGGATATTGATTGATGTATAAAGACTAGTCAAAGAAAAATCAGTTTTGTTTTCACCCATTTCTTTCTTGAACAGATCAACTTCTGATGATAGGAAGATTCTTGTGTTTTGAATTGCTGAATTGGAATGCTGGAAGTAAAGAAATCTTCTATCAGTATTGAAATCATTTGTCTGCTCAAAGTAACCGAGAGTATTCTGCATATCACCATTAGCAAACAAGTCAGCTCTGTTCACGTAAGCTCCGTACTCAAACAGCTTGGAGTTTAATCCCATATTATTGAAATCAGGTCTTGAGCCAACTGCCGCACCAAATGACCATTCATCAACTCCTGTTTCAAACTGCAATCCATCAATTGAACCAATGTTGGAAATTTTATTATTGATATGTCTTCCCAGCCAGAGAAGTGTTCTCTCATTGAAATCATATTTGACTGCGAGATCATAAACACGAATAGCTTGTGACAAATCAGATGAAATTCTATTCCAGTCATCTGCACGATATGCAAAGCTGATATATTGTGAATACGAAAAACCTGAGCCGCCAATTCGTCCTGCATTCAATTGGAATGTATATCTCCAGCGCTGATAATCGTAGCTTGATTGGTTGTTAGTGAAGTTAGAATAAGATTGAACTGAAATCCTTCCTGAAATTGTTGGGACTGGTTCAAGTGAAGTTTTTGTAACTATTTCATCAGCAGCGACAGTTGAAACAATAATTGGTGATGTTGAAATTGAGTCAGGTTCTTTCTTCTCTGTTTCAGTCTCAACTTCATTCGTCATTATGAAAGCATAGAGTATTGTATTTACTTCCAGTTTCTTACTTGTGATCGAAATACCTGCACAGGAAGTCGAAGATTTATGTTCAACTTTAATTGCAGGAATAAATTTATTTTTGTCTTTCAGAAAGAGCGTATCTCCTTTTTCTATTCCTTCTGTGCTGTTGAATTTAATATATATGTTCTGAGATGATAAATAGCTTACTGATCCTTCTACAGTTCTGGTTTTCTCTACTTGAGCATTAAGAAAACTGAATGAAACAAAAATAAATATTGTTAACAAAATTTTCATCTTAATCAATCCATCCTGTGCAGTGGTTTAAGAATAGGAGAATCACCCCAATTCGATGTGTTGTGACAGTTCCAGCAATCAGTTGGATCACCCGGATCGTGTTCTTCTAAAAAGTCATCCATATGACAACTTAAACACTGAGGTTGATAATTTGACTCTGAGTGACATTGATTACAATTAACATTGTTATGATGATTTGAAATCGGGTAAAAGTTATGATTAAAATTTGCCGGTGTCCAGCCGTTCATATTATGACAGGTCAGACAATCAAAAGAAAAATTTAAAGTCAAATGCGGTGGATCAGTTGTGCCGTTGTAATCAGTTTGATGACAACCAATACATGAATTAGGTGTGTTATTATAATTTCCATTATGACAATCACTACAATCTGTAATGTTTGCGTGAGCTCCGATCAATTGATAAAACTGATCATGAATCGGAAATGTTGCCGGCTGCCAATCAGGATTGGTTGAGTGACATTGTGAACAATCTGTTGGAAGTGAGAGTGCTGTATGACTTGGATTAGAACTTTGCTGATAATTTTGTTGATGACAATCATAACAAATAGTAGTTGTTCCTGAAAAACCTGATTCGTGACAATCAGAGCAGTTCACACTTATATGTGCACCGGTCAATGGAAAGTTCGTAGCATTGTGATCAAAAGTAACCTGGTTCCATGCAACAGAATTATGGCATAGTTCACAATTAGTTGGATAACCTTGTGTAACATGTTCCGGCGCAACATTATAATCATCCTGATGGCAGGATATACATTCTGAATTTAAACCAGTAATCGTTCCCTGATGACAATTTGAACATTGAATATTTAAGTGAGCGCCTAACAATTCAAATCCGGCTAAGGTATGATTGAATGTTGATGGTATCCACGCAGTTGAGTTATGACATTGTTCGCATTGTGTCGGAATTCCCGCTGCAACATGATTTGGGTTCTGTGCATTTGTGAAAGCATCATTATGGCATTCATTGCAAAGGTTAGGAGTTGTTGTATAATTGCCATTATGACAATCACTGCAATTCGATATGTTTGCATGTGCACCGAGTAATTCAAAATATTGGTTATGAATAGGAAAAGTAGCTGGTTGCCAGTTAGGATTTGTTGTATGACAGGTTGAACATTCGGTTGATAACCCTAATTGAGTATGATCTGGATTAGTTGAATTGTTGTAGTTTGTCTGATGGCAGGCAACACATTCAGTTGGTGTTCCCGAATATCCACTCTGATGACATTGCAGACAATCGAGGCTGATATGTGCACCAGTCAATGGAAAATTAGAATTAATGTGATTGAATGCGTTTCCTTTACTTCCATCCGGATGACATGAAAGACAAGCACCACTTTCATATAAATATCCTTGCACACCTTGATGCTTATTATCCATTTCCTGTTGATTATGTTCGTGACAGCTTATGCAGGTGAATACAGTATAATTATTTGGAACCTGATGACAATCAACACATTGATTCCATTCACCGGCATGCTCGCCCGTGTAAATTGGAAAATATAAACCATCGTGATCGAATGTCGCTGGTTTCCATCCGCTTGCAGTATGGCAATCCTGACACGTTGTAGGAAAACCAGAAGCAATATGATTTGGATTTGTTGAATTGTTATAATCTGCTGTATGACAATCGTAGCAAAGGTTTGGAGTTGTTGTATAATTTCCATTATGGCAGGAGACACAATCGTTTGCAATTTCAAGATGCTTTCCAAGCAATTCGTAATATTGGTTGTGAACAGGGAATAGTGCAGGCTTCCAATCTGGTTCGGTTGTATGGCAGGTTGTACAAACTGTAGATAATCCCAATTGTGTATGATTAGGATTTGTTGAATTATTAAAATGTACCTGATGACAGGAAACACATTCGGTTGGTGTTCCCTGATATCCTGTTGTGTGACAATCCTGACAATTCACACTAAGGTGTGCCCCGGTTAACGGAAAATTCGAATTAATATGATTGAAAGCATTTCCTTTTTTACCATCTGGATGACAGGATAAACATGCATCGCTCGCATAAATATATCCTTGAACTCCCTGATGCTCGTCATTCATTTTCTGTTGATTATGTTCATGACAGCTTATGCATGTAAAAACTGAATAATTGCCCGGGACTTCATGACAGTCAGAGCACTTATCCCACTTTCCTTTGTGTTCTCCACTGTAAATAGGGAAGAAAGGTCCATCGTGATCAAAAGTAGCCGGTGACCATCCGTAAATTGTATGACACTGAATACAATCAGTAGAGAAACCCGAATTAATATGATTTGGGTTTGTGGTTGCATTATAATTATCAAGATGACAACTTACACATTCAGTTGAAAGTCCTGTAAAATTTCCGCCTTCTTCATGACATGCAAAACAATTTGAAATTTCGTGACCGCCAGCTAATGGGAAAAAATCGTGGTCAACATTTATTGCAGTCCACGAAGATGCGGTAATTGCATGACAATCCTGACAATTAGTTGAAAAGCCTGCTGAAACGTGATTTGGGCTTTGTGTTGAGTTATAATTCTTTGAGTGACAGGAATAGCAATCAGTATTCAGTGGTTCAAAATATAGATCAATATAACGAGTGTGGCAAGACTGGCAATCTGCACTTAAATGATTTCCTAGCAGAGGGAATCTTCCTTTTTGGTGAAGTCCATTTATATCTTCAACAATCCAGGTTTTTGACGTATGGCATTTCGAACAATCTTTACCGACCGTTCCCTGGTGAAGATCTGTATGACAGGAGATGCAATCAGAATTAATTTTTGAAAATTCAAGATTTGTGTGGCAGCTTCTGCAGTCAGTCGCTTTATGCTGACCAGCTAATTCAAATTTTGTTATACTGTGATCAAACCTAACTTTTTCTAAGTCAATTTTCCAGCTGGTAGAGACGTGACACAGTTCGCAATCGTAGTCAAAGCTATCGCCATGAGGAGATTGCGCAAATGCTGAAACCGTAAACAGTAAAATGAATATTATTTTTTGTGACAGGTAGCGCATTTAAAGTCTTCTAATTTGAATTTTATGAAAGTGATTCCATTCTTTTCAACCGTTGGGTGACATTTACTACATTCAACATTATTATGAGCACCTTCTAAGCTAAACTCTAATTTATTATGATCAAATTTTTCAGGTTTCCAATTTTCAAAAGAATGACATCTACTGCAATCTGAAATTCCTTCAACTTTAAACTGTCCTTCATGAACATCTTTATGGCAAGTTTCACATTCCTTTTTAAGAGAACTAAATAAAATAGATGATGTTTCATTTTCTGTTTTACGATGACAGGAACCGCAATTAACTGAACTATGTTTCCCGAGCAGCGGAAAAGAAGTTTTACTATGATCAAAGTTAATAGTATTCCAACTTTCCGTTTGGTGACAAAATTCGCATTTATTTTCTTGCAGATATTCAATTTTTAGCTCTTTCTCGTGAATATTTTTATGGCAGTCAATACATTCAAGTTTAGTGCCTTTAAAGACCCAATTCGTTTGTTGATAGTGACAACTTTCGCACGGTGTAGCTAAATGCGCTCCGGTTATTTGAAATTTAGATTTATTGTGCCTCTCAACTGTAAATGTGGATGGTCTGAATCCATTCTCAGAATGACAATCTGAACAGTTCTGCGTCTGGTTCTCAACGACAAATTGTGCTTTATGAAAGTCTGCGTGACAATCCGTGCAAAGTGCAAACTTCATCTTATAACCCGATGGAGCTTTATGACATTTATTGCAGCCAACAGAATTGTGCTTACCAATCAATGGAAATTTTGTTCTACTGTGATCGAATGCAGAGTTATTAATTTGTTTAAAACTTGAAGTAACGTGACAGCTTGAACAATTCTGTCCGAAACTTCCTTTATGAAAATCCTGATGACAGGAGTTACAATTCTGAAAAGGAATATTCTTAAAAGCCTGAAATTTTTTACCATTCTTTGTTTCAACTTTATGACAGCCAATGCATTCAACTTTCTGATGTGCACCTGTTAATTTGAAATCAGCAGTTGAATGATCGAATTTTGCTGCGGGTTTGAAAGCATCATTATTATGGCAATTGTTACAATTATCACCTAAAGCTTTCTGATGATAATCTTCGTGGCAGGAACTACAGTTACTGCTTAAACCAAGGTAAGTGTTTTTTCTTTTCTTAAGATTACTATCCGAAATATTTTCGGATTTATGACACTTTTTACAATCAGCCTGATTATGTTTTCCAGTTAAACTGAATCCGGTTTTATTGTGATCAAAACTATTTGCATTGAAATTCACAATTCTGAAATTTCTTCCATGATGTTCGCTGTGGCAGACTGAGCAGTTTTTTCCTTT
>JACAFA010000092.1 GCA_013388525.1 Ignavibacteriaceae bacterium
AGGATGATCAACCAGATATTCAAAATCAGAAGCTGCAAGTTTGATATTAACGATGAATCAATAGCCAAGAAAAAATTTAAAGTGTGTCTTGATTATCACATAAAAAAATGCGACGGTCCGTGCGAAGGATTGATTAGTGAAAAAGATTACAACGAAATGGTTGATGAAGTGGTAAAAGTAATCCGCGGCAGAACAGATGATTTGATAAAAGATCTCGACCAAAAAATGAAAAGTGCTGCTTCCAATATGGAATTTGAAAAAGCTGCTGAGATCAGAGATAAAATTGATCAATTGAGAATCATATCTTCAAAGCAAAAAGTGGTCAGCAATGATTTTGAGGACCGAGACGTTATCTCAATTGCATTTGAAGATAAAGATTCTGCCTGCTCTGTTTTCAATATTCGTTCTGGAAAGCTGGTAGGAAAGAAACAGCTTCACTTGAGTCTTCGCGGTGGTGAAGAGTTGGAAGAAATTTATACATCAGCAATTAAGTTTTATTATGGTGAACACGTTGAAATCCCAAAAGAAATTTTAATTGAAGTTGAACCACTTGAAAAAGAACTGCTCGAAGAGTGGCTAAATCAAAAAGCTGAAAAAAAGGTGAAAATATTTGTTCCGCAACGAGGTGAGTTGAAAGCGCTGGTTAGTATGTGTAAGGAAAATGCAATCCTTCAACTGAAAGAAATTCAATTACAGAAAATGAAGAAGGAAGGAAATGTTCCGTTTTCCTTATCAGCTTTGCAAAGAGATTTGAGATTGAAAGTTCTTCCAAGAAGAATTGAGTGCTTTGATATTTCCAACATTCAGGGTTCCGATTCTGTTGCAAGTATGGTTGTGTTCGCTGACGGCAAACCAAAGAAAAGTGAGTATAAAAAATTTATCATCAAAGAAGTTGAAGGTCCTGATGACTTTGCAAGTATGCAGGAAGTAATTCGCAGAAGATATATGAGACTTCTTGAAAACAAAGATCCTTTTCCCGATTTAATTATGGTAGACGGAGGCAAAGGACAGTTATCAAGTGCGGTTGAAATATTAGACAGTCTCGGATTAAAACAATACAATATAATAGGTCTCGCAAAGAGACTCGAAGAAGTTTTTTTCCCTGAAAATTCAGAACC
>JACAFA010000251.1 GCA_013388525.1 Ignavibacteriaceae bacterium
ATTTCCAGATTTTAACTTCAAAAACTCCATCAGAAGTTGCAACACCGCGCATCATGCTTGAAGTATTAAAAGTCATTTCATAATTGTAATTTTTGTCAACCGTAATTACGCCACCTGAGCCTTCAGGTAAAACATAAAAAATAATTTCTTCAGCTGCTTGTTTAAGTGTGTAACCCTTGTATTCCATCAGAACTGAAATCTGATAGCATGCAGCATTCTTAATAAATAATTCACCGATACCGGTAGCTGAAACACCACAGGTTTTATTGTTAGCATAAGTTCCTGCGTTTATAATTGGTGTGTCACCAACTCTGCCTGGCATTTTACCTGTTCTTCCTCCCGTTGAAGTTGCTGCGGCAATATTTCCGAATTGGTCTATTGCAACGCAGCCAACTGTTCCTTTAATCTGTTCCATCCTTTTCTTGAGTTTTTCATATCTCTCATAAACAAAAAAGTACGAAGGATCTACAATTTCAACACCGAGCTGTCTGCCAAGATTATCAGCACCATTGCCTGCAAAGAGAATGTGAGGAGTTTTTTCCATTACTAATCGGGCTAATGAAATTGGATTCTTAATAATTGTTACACCGGCAACTGCACCGGAAGATAAATCTCTGCCATCCATAATTGAAGCATCGAGTTCGTTCTTTCCTTCTGAAGTAAATACTGCACCTCTTCCTGCATTGAATAATGAATCATCCTCAAGAAAACGAACAACTTTTTCGACTGCATCAAGACTGCTTCCTCCTTTTTCAAGAATTTCTTTGCCGATATTTAATGCATCAGATAAAGAGTTCAGGTAAGCTTTCTTCAATGATTCATCCATGTTCGGGTCCATTGCTCCTGCACCGCCATGAATTACAATTGTATATTTTCCGTTTGGTTCCTGTGAAAAAGTTGATTGGCAGAGTAAGAGAAGGAGTAAGATTAAGAGTAAGAATGATGAAATTCTATTTTGTATAAAGATTTTCATAAAAATTTCTTTTAAGTTAGTATTAAATAGAACTTTTAAATATTTACATGAATAACATAGTAATCTTTCCGATAATTTTCTTCTTTCTGCACACTTCACCAGCGCTGCAGGTTACACCAGTTGACTGGGAGTGCTGCGGTTTTTCAAAAGCAGCAGAGAAAGAATTTTTTCAGGATGATTCTCTGAAAATAATCTACCTGATTAAACAAAGATGGCATACAGCTGTAGTTTTTCACATCGAAGATGTAGATTCAATAATTTTACCGGAGATAAAATATTTCAGAAATGCAGAAATGGTAGATATTGGCTGGGGAGATGAAGCATTTTACCAGCACCCTGATTTTGATTGGGATTTAGCTTACCACGCACTCTTTCATCCAACACCAAGCACTCTGAGAGTCGAAGGAATTTATATTACAAAGCAGCAGTACTTTGATATTTCAGAAATAGTGATTCAACTAAAAATTAACGATGAACAATTAACAATTCTGTTGAATTACATTGCTGATACTATTTGGAGAGATGAAAACGGGAGTTATGAAATTCTAAGTACCCAATATTTGAATCGAGTTTATTTCTTTAAGGCTAATGGAAGTTATCATCTCTTTAACACCTGCAACACCTGGCTGGCAAGAGGATTAAAGAAAGCAGGGTTTGAAATAGAAGATAACATAATTCTTACTGAGCAACTTTTTAATGAAGCAGCAAAGTTTGGGGATGTTGTGAAGACGGAATAAAAATTAATCAACATTAGACAACAATTTATAATCGTGTTTTGATCTTTTATTAAAATTTCTTAAGTACATTTTAGATTTTCTAGGGAGAAACAATGAGGCTAAATATTCCATCCTTTTCCAAGTTGCTTATTAAAATCACTCTGGTTATTATCGTTTTATCCAAAATAATTTCCATAATTTGAAACTTATATGAGGATAAGATGAAAAAATTTATTTACCCTTTTTTTGTTTTATTATTATTGCCTAGCAATTTTTTTCCCCAATGGTCTACCGACCCAAATAATAATTTAATTGTTGGTTACGGTTTAGACCCGCACATCTGCAGCGATAGTGCAGGAGGCTGTTATATTACCTATGATTACAATAGTACTTCCTACCCACGCTGGCTTGCATTAGAAAGATTGGACAAATATGGTTACAAACCCTGGGGTATAAATAAACGAATACTTGGTGAACTGCCCGGACAATCTAAAGCACAGATAATTGAAGATGGAGAAAGTGGAGTAATAATTAGCTATGAAGACAGAGAAGAAGCAACAGGCTGGACAGCAAGAATTAGAATACAGAGAGTTGACAGCAACGGCAATTTTCTATGGGGACCGACAGGAGTAAAAGTAACATTAGATGAAATAAATCAGGGTTCACAAAAAATTGTTAGTGATGGTGAAGGAGGTGCAGTAATCGTTTGGGTAAATACACTTGCAGAATATAAAGTTAACAGGATAAGCAGTGAAGGACAAAGAATGTGGGGAGACAGTGGAATTGTAGCAGGATTAAATGGATGGTACGATCCTGCACTGCTTGCAAGAACTACAGACAACAAATACGTTGTAAGTGCTGAGAGAAACACAATTAAATACTTTGATGAAAATGGAAATGCATTTTACAATAATAGTTTGGATTTTTGGTTGTTTAATATTATTTCAGACGGAACAGGAGGAGTAGTATTAAGCGGCAAAGTTTGGAATGGAATGATACCAAAGCTTGTTGCACAAAGAAGAGATTCACTTGGCAACAACCTCTGGCAGGAGCCTTATGTTGAAATTGCTGATAGTCTTTATATAAACAGCCCTGTAGGCATCCGAGAATTAAATGGATACTACTATTATTACTGGTATGGTTATAAAAATGGAATTGAACTTGTCACTCAGTACCAGGTATTAAGACCAAACAGTACAAAACTTTTCTCTAACGGTAGTATAGCCGTAAGTAACTATCCTGTTGACGCTCTTTTGGCTGATATTTTACCATCAGACACAGAAGCAGTTGTTTTCATTTGGCAGGATTACAGACCAGATGATGGCGTATTTGGTCAAAGAAAAGATACATTAAATAATAAATTATGGAATTTAAACGATGTTCCTATTTATACTGGTATGTATTCCGACTTGTATTCAATAACAGATGGAATGGGTGGTGCTATTGGACTTGGTTGGCATCAATTTGATTTTTCAATCAGATCCTTCAAAGTAAGCAAAAATGGAATATTGGGTGAAGTTATTACAAACATAGATGACCAAAAGAACTTAATACTTACAGATGAGATTGTTTTATATCAGAACTTTCCTAATCCATTTAACTCATATACAAAGATTAAACTTCAACTACCGGAAGAAAGCAGGATAAAAATAGAGCTCTACAATGTCCTTGGTGAAAATATTCAAACCTTTGTTGATGGTTTTTACTCAGAAGGAGCACACACTTTTGATTTTTCATCTGGAAAACTCACATCAGGAATTTATTTATACAAATTACAAACGGAAACTAAATCCTTAACTAAAAAATTATTAATCATTAAGTGAAAGGGGTTACTATGAAAAATTTATTTAAAATATTTTTAGGCATCTTATTTCTTTCTGCTGGTATCGAAATAAAACCGGCACCATTCGATACAGGAATGATAACAATTACACAACCCAACAATGTTACATTTACAGGAAGAATTTGGGGTGATGAATTTATTTATTGGATGGAAACGGAAGAAGGTTATCGCTTTGTTGAAACTTATGAAGGTTGGTACTATTATGCGACATTAGATCATAATGGCGAATATACCGCAACAAATTATAAGGTTGGGATTGATTCACCACCATCATCTTCTTTTAAACTCGAGAGATCACAATCACGGCTAAACGAGATAGCTGAGGAAATAGAACAATTCAACGAACAGGTTGAATTAAACAAACAATGGTTCGCACAGAAACAAGCTCAGGCTTCAGGTCAGCCAGTTACATTAAAAGTAGGTGTCATTTTAATCGGTTTCACAGATACATTGCATTATCAAGGGGGCAACAGACCAAACGGATATCTGACAGCAGATTTCGATAGTATGATGTTTTCGAATAATTATTGGTATGATACAACTGGCACAACTCCTCATCCAGAAAACGAAAAAATATTTGGCAGTTTCAGAGATTACTGGCATCAAATGTCTCGCGGTAAATTAAGAATAGAAGGACGAGTTACAAACCCAACTGATGAAAATGGTGTGCCTGAATGGTTAGTAGCAGATAGCACAAAAGAGTATTATTATAATTTGCCCTTATGGAATACAACATTAGTAAATGAAGCGATAACTAAAGCACTAGAAGATTCACTGATTGATACAACAAATACCAGCTCACCAAACTATTTTGATAAGTTAGTAATTGTTTATGCAACTGTAGCGAGATTGGGCGGAGCCCTTGCAGTGAATGGACACAGGATAGGTGGAAAATATATTTTTTTAGCTGAACAGAGTGCAGAAAGATTATACTTCAGTACGGACTGGTCGTTTACTCACATAGGTATATATGCTCACGAATTTGCTCATAATCTTGGTTTTCCTGATGAATATGTTATTGAATCAGAATTGGAAACTAATTTTGGTAATGGGACAGATATTTATAATTTCTGTTTAATGGCCCGTGGAATATATAACGGACCCCTTGTAAAGGGTGAGTGTCCCGCTACATTGTCTCCATATCATAGAATAAATAGAAATTGGGTTAGTTCTATTACAATTGTGGAAGACACAAATGATTTTGTAGTTGAATATGATTATGTAAATCCAAAGTTGTACAGAATTAATCCAGTAGATGCTACAAATGGTGAACATTACATAATTGAAAGCAGAGACCGGGAAGGATTTGATTTATACATTCCTTCTGACCCGGCTGATACTGTGGATCAACCAGGCAGATTATTAGTCTGGCATCATGATATTGATCCTTATCCATATACAACAGAAACGGACAGAATTCTAATCAAACCTGCAGACGATACCTTGAACAAAACAACACAATTAAATGATTTTTTTCCAGGGACTTTAAATCCGAATACTCAAGATTTAAATGATCTTACAACACCTGCGTCGACTCTTGGTAAAATTTATATTCCTGTTCCACTATTTAGCAACGAACGACAAGCTTACTTTGCATTAGATGGTATTCAAAAAATTTCTAATGGTAATACATTAATAAGTGAAGTAAGACCAAATCAGATTACTCTTTTGAACGAGATTGCGGTTAACTGGCAAACAGTCAGTGTCGGTGCTATTGTATCTGATTATTCTGCAGCATCTGTATTTCCCACAGCCACACTTCCTGTTTACGGATATGTACCAGGTCAGGGATATGTAGTACGAAGCACACTTGAAAATGGACCTGGTTACTGGGTAAAATTTGATTCCGCAAAAACACTAGTTCAAAAAGGAAAACTATTAGATTCAGTTAATATTCGTGTTTCAAGTGGTTGGAATTTAATCGGATCAATTTCTTTTGGTGTACCTTATCTAAATATTTGTACTGAGCCTCCCGGAATTATTAATACTATATATTACTATAACGGTGGTTATCATTATATAGAAGAGGATGACACATTGAAACCAAGTGTAGGATACTGGTTTAAATCGAATAGCAACGGTAATGTGATATTATTAAGAAATTTTGAATGTCCTGAAGGCGAAGGAATTGATTTAGCTGGAATGGATAAATTTATTGTAACAGATTCAGAAGGAAGAACTCAGGAATTGTATGTTGCTAATGTGGATATTGATACTGTTATTACCGAAATAGATAGAAGTTTGCCACCTCCCGTACCCGAAATAGATTTTGATGCAAGGTTCAACTATGGAGAATTTATAAAAGCAGTATCAGTCGACAGTGGTGAAGTTGATTTGGAAATAGATGTTCAGACAAATGCTTATCCCATTACATTAAGTTGGGAAATAAATCCTGCAAACGGAATTGAATATTCTTTTCTAAGTGACAGCGGACTTGGCAAGATTACTTTTTTAACTAAGAAACTTACCCTTGATAAAAATTCAAATGGTAAAATCAAATTATTTGGCAAAGTTGGAAAATCATTCAACTCTAATCTACCTGAAAAATTTCAATTGTATCAAAACTATCCGAATCCTTTTAATCCTGTTACTACAATTAAATACGACATTGTAAAAGCACAAGATGTGAATGTTATTGTTTATGATATTCTCGGAAGAGAATTAGCAAGGTTAGTTAACGAACATCAACAACCTGGCAGTTATGAAGTAGAGTGGAATGCTTCAAATGTTTCAAGTGGAATTTATTTTTACCAGCTTAAAACAAAAAACTATATTAATACGAAGAAAATGATCCTTCTCAAATAATTATTTCTATGAACTTCTTAAAGCCCCGTTCGAGGGGCTTTTTATTATTTGTGCTCTCAATGTGTGCCAGCTAAATATTCTTCACAACTTCCCCAAGTATCTTCATAGCTTCTTTAATCTGCTCATCGGAAATGTATGGTGCAGGACCAAAACGCAGAACATTACCTCTGTAATCTGTCCATACATTTTTTTCTTTCAGCTTTTCACTAAGCTCACCGGCAGAATCAGAATAAAGAACAAGAAAGCCGGCAATGTTTTCACGGTATACGTTTTTATCTCTATTAATAACACCAGGATCAAGGTCAAGCATTTCAAATTCTTCAATCATTATTCTTATCTGGTGACGACTAACTTCCCGTAAAAACTCAGTAGTAATATTCATCTCTTCAAAAAATTTAAAAACTCTCGCTGCACGATAATGACTAGTCGGATCGTAAGTAGCCCCTGCAAAAAGATCGCCCTTCCTTCCATACACAACTTCATCGGATTTCTTTTTTGAAGACAAAGCAGTAAACTCGCTGTACCAGCCTGTAATAACAGGACGCATTTCACAGTTTTTCGGAGATCTCAAAAAAGCATTACCTTCTCCAAGCTGACAGTATTTATATCCTCCTCCAACTATAAAAGTATTCTGCAATTTATACTCTTCAACTGAAAACGGAACAACGTTCAAATGATGATATGCATCTATGATAAGCACAACACCGTTTTTATCACAGGACTCAGCAAGCTCGTTCAACCCGGGAACAATTAAACCTGAATTAAAAAAAACAGACGATACCAAAACCGCTGCAGTTTTTTCATTACCGGCTGCAATTAACTTTTCTACAACTTCTGCAACAGGCTGAGATGGAATTTTTACAATTTCAATTCCTTCTTCTGACAAACGATCAAGCTGTCTGCGAATTGAATGGAATTCTCCGTCTGTCGATACAAGTCTCGGCTTCTCTTTTAAAGGTAAAGCTGAGATTAATCTAATCAGCAGTTCGTGAGTATTTGATCCGAGGGTAATATTACCTGATTCATCTCCGAGCAGTTTTGAATAACCTTGTTTAACTTCTTCAGCTTTTTCAAAAACTTTGTCCCATTTATCATCAACAAGATTTGCAGCATCGAGCCATGCTTCCTGCTGAGCCTCAAATCCGCAATCAGGCCAGGCTTGATGTGAATGACCTGTAAACAAAAATCTTTCTCCAACCTTGAACTTCGAATAATGTTCTGAAAGCTTATTTGGTGAAGCGTAGAGATCCTCAGGTTTAAATTTCATTTGCTGAAATCCTTTCTGATTGACCAGAGTAACGGGAAAAATTTAATCGATAAAGTTTTCATTAAATATTTTACTCCATCGGAACCGCCTGTTCCCTGCTTTGTTCCGATAGTTCGTTCAACCATTTTAACATGCCTGTATCGCCATTCCTGGAAACCTTCATCAAGACGACAAGCAATTCACAGAACTGAGCAATCATATAATTACTGTTGTATATATTAATCAGAATTTCTTTTAACTCAGGAATTTCTTCATCTTTATCTGCGTTTATCATTTCATCAGTTACTCTGTGTCCGTTCATTTTGAGGTAATGAAGAAAAACCTGCCAGAGAGATTTTTCATCAAATCTTTTCTGCAGCTTTGCTCTTTCTTCATTCAATTCATCAAAACGATTTAATATTTGTTCGTTCTTTTGTCCAAGAGCAAACTCAAGTTCGCGGAACTGAAATGACTGAAATCCGCTTGCAGATTCAAGCCTGTCACGGAAAGTTAAAAATTCAAGCGGAGTCATCGTTTCCAGAATATCAGTTTGATGAACAAGAACTTTAAGTATTGTTAAAACTCTTTTCATTGTGTGAAGTGATTTTGGAAGGTCATTTTTCAGAAGAAGTTCTTTTAGATAATCCAGTTCATAAAGCATTTCTTTGAACCACAGCTCATACGTCTGGTGAATAACGATGAACAGCATCTCATCGTGCTCAGGTCCTTCAGAAAGCCGGTCCTGAATATTGAGAAGCTTGTCGAGCTTCAGATAATCTGAATAAGTTAAAGGCATGATCAATTCCTATTAATTATTTCTTTCGCTTTTTCTTTGTCGGAAGAATAAGTAAATGCTTTAATTATAAGATGCGAATTTTCCGGATCAATTACATTCGGATAAAGCAGTTCAAGTGATTTTAATTTTCCGCTTGAGTATGTGAATTCATTTATTACACCAACAACCTGGTTAACAGTAAAAAAATTATATTGCGATGAAATTTCCACAACTGAAATCTGGTTTTCTTCGAATGATTCCTGCTTAAGACTTTCAATAAACTGATTAAACTCCGTATCGCTCATCGGGTAAGGTCCTTCACCAACCGGCGATGGCGGTGCAGGAAGCGGAATAGCTAGCACAAGGTTATAAGTTTCGATAAAAATATTTTTAGCTTTTACATAATCACGATAGCTGAGCTTTGTTAAATATTCTCTTTCAAGCATTTCAAGATTGTACGAAATCCTTTCAACAATTTTTACAGGATCATTTTCCAGAATAATGTGGGTATCAGGATCCGTTTGTGCAAATAAATAAGCACACAGGAAAAAAGAAATCAGCACCGCAAGTTTCATTTTGTCTCCTACTGTTGATTAGTAAATAAATATTAAATATTCCTTTATACCTTATACCTGTATTCCTATATACCTCATTCTCCTCTTTTACCATTCAATATTTCATCAGCTAACCGTTCGGCTTTATATAAATCGCGTATCGCTTCAATCATTCCTTCGGTACTCACACTCAGCGTTCTGTTTGCTTCAGTTGTGTAGATATACCTGCCTGAATGACTTTCCATATTCCCGTCAAATGCAAGACCAACAACCTCTGCATTGGTATTAATTACAGGACTGCCGGAATTTCCTCC
>JACAFA010000262.1 GCA_013388525.1 Ignavibacteriaceae bacterium
GGAACAACACGCGACAGCATAGATTCAATTCTGAAATATTACGGCGAAGAAATTATTTTAATTGATACTGCCGGTCTTCGTAAAAAGAAAAAAGTTCTGGAAAGCATTGAATTCTATTCCACAATCAGGACTCTTAAAGCAATCGGTGAGTGCGATGTTGCTGTTGTTCTAATCGATTCAATAATTGGTCTGGAAAAACAGGACCAAAAAATAATTGATGAAGTTGTTCGCTGGAGGAAAGGATTAATTATCGCTGTTAATAAATGGGATCTTGTAGAAAAGGATTCGGAAACAGCTTCATTCTATGAAAAAGCCATTCATCAAAAAATGGGTGCGGTAGATTATGCTGAGGTAATTTTCATATCTGCATTGACAAAGCAGCGCATCTTTAAACTTGTGGATCTTTGCAAGCATGTAAGCGACGAAAGGAAAAAGAAAATTCCTACAAAAGATTTGAATGATTTTATGCTGGATGAAATTGTAAAGTCGCCTCCACCTGCATCACCTTCCGGTAAAGAGGTGAAGATCAAATACATAACTCAAATCGGACAACATTACCCGATCTTTGCTTTTTTCTGTAACTATCCCAATCATGTTCCCGATAACTACAAAAGATTTCTTGAAAAGATGATCAGAAATAAATATGGATTTAAAGGTGTTCCAATCACGCTAAGTTTTAAAGCCAAATCTTCCAGGCAGGAATAAATGAAAAGACAAGTTAAGATAATAGTTGTCGGAGGAAATGCGGCTGGTCCTGCTGCTGCTGCAAAAGCTAAAAGATATAATCCAAATGCTGAAGTATTGCTTTTTGAAGCCAGCGAATTCATCTCAACGGGGACCTGTGAGATGCCCTACGTACTTTCAGGTGAAATTGCTGATTACCGGAAAATTATTTTCTTCTCACCTTCATCTTTTCAACAAGAAAAAGGTGTGAAAGTTTTTGTAAAACATTTTGTTCAGGAGATTGATGTAAAGAAGAAACAAATTACCGTCAAAGATTTAATCGAAGATAAAATAATTGAACATGATTATGACAAACTAATCCTTGCTACCGGATCAAAAGCAAAAACTTTACCTGGCTTTGACACTCAACTAGAAAATATTTTCACTTTGAAAAATATTAATGATTTGATTCGTTTGGATGAATACGTCAAAAAAAATCATGTTACAAAATCAATAATTATTGGCTCAGGTTACATTGGAATTGAAGCTGCTGAAGCCTTAGTAAGAAGGAATATTTCGGTTAAGATTATTGAAAGAGAAAACAATCCACTGCCGGTAGCAGATAAAGAGTTCTCTGATGAGGTATTAAAGATTCTTCACCAAAATAAAGTTGAATTTATTGGTGATTTGAAGGAAGTTGAGCCTGTAATAACGAAAGATAAGTTGGTTGCAGTAAGAATTGGTGACAAATTTCTTGAAACAGATCTCGTTCTATTATCAGTTGGTTTTGAACCTGATACTTACTTCGCTCAATCTGCAAAACTTGAACTAGGTAAATCTGGAGCCATTAAAATTGATCAACACTTAAAAACTTCAGACAGATTTATTTTTGCGGCAGGGGATAATGTTGAAGTTATTAATGCTGTTACCGGTAAACCGGATTACTTTCCTCTTGCAACTCATGCCTACGATTTGGGACGTATTGCCGGAGAAAATGCAGCAGGTGGTAATGTTAAATACGAACCGATCGTCAAAAATATAAGCGTGAAAATATTTGATAAGTTCTTTGCGCAAGTTGGATTGACATCAAAGGAAGCAAAGCAAAGCGGCTTTGCAATTGAAGAATCATTTGCAAAAGCAAGAAACTTAGTTTCCATTATGCCTGATAGTGATTTAGTCTTTGGTAAAGTATTGTCGGATAAAAATAGCAATCGAATAATTGGCGTTTCATTTCTTGGAGGGAAAGAAGTCTCAGGTAATGCTGACTTATTATCAGCATTAATAAAATTAAAAGCTCCTGCATCAACTCTTTCAAAAATAAATTATAACTATACTCCGCCGCTTTCACCGTTTGTTAATATTTTGAGTTTACTTGGTAAAAAATTTATTAATTAAGTAAGAGCCTTGCATTGAAAAAGAAATCAGAATATCCAAACCTTGTTTTAATCGAGCACCCATTAGTTAAAAAGGACATTACCATTCTAAGGGATAAGACAACAAATACTGAAATGTTCAGAGCAGCCGTAACTCGAATATCAAATCTACTTGCCGCTGAAATCAGCTCAGCTTTCTCTCTCGTTGAGTTAAAAGTTGATACGCCACTTGAAAAAACCAAAGGATATCGTTTGAAACAGGAAGTAGTTCTGATTCCTGTCCTCCGAGCTGGATTAGGAATGGTTGATGGATTTCTTCAACTCATACCAGACGCTAAACTCGGTCATATAGGTCTTGAACGAAATGAAACTACCTTAAAGCCAAATAACTATTATCTCAAGACACCGAAAAATTTAAGCAAAGCAGAAGTGATATTACTTGATCCAATGCTTGCAACCGGTGGAAGTGCATCTGCAGCAATCAGCTTTTTGAAAGAACGCGGTGCAAAAATTATCGTCTTTGCCTGCCTGGTAGCAGCACCAGAGGGAATTAAAAAAATATTGAAGGATCATTCAGATGTTGTGATATTCACTGCAGTAGTTGATCGTCAACTAAATAAAAAAGGCTACATACTTCCCGGTTTGGGTGATGCAGGAGATCGCACTTTTGGCACGTTATAAAATTATTTTTTTCTCTTTAATAGTTCTGGTTTGTTACAAAATTCAGGCGCAGACTTATCCTGATGCAAAGGTTGATTCACTCCTGAAAAGCGGAATTAAAAATATTGTTAATCAGAATTATAATTCTGCTGAAAAAATATTCACCGTTCTTGATAAGGAATATTCTCATCTGCCGCTTGGTAAAATATATCTTGCTGCAAACAGAATAGCCGAAGCTTACGACTATGCTCAAGATTTTGATGAAAATTATATTCTTTCAAATCTTGAAACAGCAAAACAACAATCTGAAAATCTGATTGATTCAGATAACAACAATATTTGGTATCGTTACTTCTATTCTCTTACTGAAGGATACATTTCTTATTACGATGCATTAAAAGGCAGCTGGTTTTCTGCTTTATCAAAAGGTATCAATTCAATTTCAGGGTTTGAAGACATATTAAATGAAGACAAAAATTTTTACGAAGCGTACATTGCAATTGGTACTTTTGAATACTGGAAAAGCAGAAAAATGGAGTTTATGAGCTGGTTACCTTTTAGTGATGATACAAAAAATTTCGGGATTGATCTTTTGACTATTGCAGTAGATTCATCGAGTTATAACTCGCATCTTGCGGTTAATTCACTTATCTGGATTTATATTGATCAGAAAAAATATAATGAGGCAATTTCTCTTGCTGCAAAAGCATTGAAAGAATTTCCTGAATCAAGAAATTTTAAGTGGGGTTTGGCAAGAGCCTATGAGGATAAAAATCCTGTAAGAGCAATCGAACTTTATCTGGAAATCCTCGACTCCTATCCTCAATCGTTGAAAAATAATTACAAAAATAAAATCACACTCAAGCATTTAATCGCTCAGCAGTACGCTAAACTTGGAAATAAAAAACAGGCTCTGAACTATTGTAATGAGATTCTTTCTTTAAAAAATATACCTGAGAAAACTCTGGATGAAATTAGTGGAAGGCTGGATAGGGTTAAATCTTTGAAAAATGAACTTAGTAAAGAGAACTAGTTCAGTCCTGTTAATCAGCCTGACTTTAACATAACGTTAATTTAAAGTAAATTATTACTGAATAGTTGAGTTAATTATTTTAAGAGATCATGAATAAAGAACGCCCGGACGACCAAAAACTATTGGCAGATCTTCTTGAAGCCTGTCATAAAAATTTGCCAAAGGTTAATGAAGCTCTCATAACAAAAGCATTTAAGTTTGCACTAGAAGCACACAAGCACGACTTGAGAGCTTCCGGTGAACCATACTTTTACCATCCTTACGAAGTTGCAAGAATTGTTGTTGAAGAATTTCCACTGGATGATATTACTGTTGTAGCCACTCTTTTGCATGATGTGGTTGAAGACACAGATTTTGATTTAAATCTGATGACAAAAGAATTTGGCAAAGAAGTAACAGAAATAGTTGACGGCGTTACTAAAATCAGCGGAATATTTAAAGGCCAGGATATCACTAAAGCAGAAAACTATCGTAAGATGTTGCTTTCGATGGTTAAAGATGTGAGAGTAATTCTTGTAAAGTTTGCTGACAGGCTTCATAATATGCGCACACTGGAATTTGTAAGTCCAGATAAACAAAAAAGAATTGCACAGGAAACTCTTGAGATTTATGCACCTTTCGCAAACAGATTCGGTCTTGCAAGAGTTAAGTGGGAGTTGGAAGACTTATCATTCAAATATCTGAACCGGGAAATGTACGATGAACTTGTCGGGAAAGTTAAAAGTTCACGGAAAGAAAGAGAAGCATATATCAAAAGGTTTTCAGAGCCAATAAGAAAAAAATTAGATGAGTATAATCTAAAATACGAAATGGGTGGACGCCCCAAACATTTTTATAGCATTTATCGTAAAATGATAAAACGCGGCAAACCCTTCGAAGAAATTTATGACTTGTTCGCCCTTAGAATTATTCTGGATACTGAAAATACAAATGAATGTTATACAACTCTTGGAATTGTCAACCAGATGTATCTGCCGGTTCCTGACCGGTTCAAAGATTATATTTCAATTCCGAAGAATAATAATTACCAGTCAATTCATACAACGGTGATAGGTCCTGAAGGCAGACTTGTTGAAGTTCAGATCAGAACAAAGAAAATGCACGAGATTGCCGAACGCGGTCTGGCTGCACACTGGAAGTATAAAGAAGATAAGGCAACAACTGATAAAGATCTTGAAAACTGGCTTAACTGGATTAGAGATATTTTTGAAGGTGCAGGAAAGGATGAAACCAGAAAAGAAATTTTGGAAGACTTTAAGCTTAATCTCTATCAGGATGAAATATATGTGTTCACTCCTAAAGGAGAATTAAGAAGGCTTCCTATTGATTCAACTCCTGTAGATTTTGCTTTTGAAATACACAGCAATGTAGGTTACCAGTGTATTGGTGCAAAAATAAATGGCAAGATTGTTCCGCTTGATACTCCTTTACACAGCGGTGATCAGATTGAAATTATAACTTCCAAAAATCAACACCCTAATAAAAACTGGTTGAAGTTTGTTAAAACTCAAAAGGCAAAAGCTGCTATAAGGAAATGGTTAAATAAAGAAGAAGAAAAAGTTGTTAAAGCGGGAAAAGAAATATGGTCCAAAAAATTAAAAAAGCTGAAATTATCATTTTCAACCAGTGATATTTCTAAGATTGCAAGAAAATTAAAATTTGATAATAATTCACAATTCTTCCAGGCGATTGCGCAGGGCGCTGTTAACCTTGATCGAATACTGCTTAATGCAGGCGACAAAACCGCTGACGAACAGGAGAAGATACTTGAGTTTGATAAGTTTGCTGATATTGCTCGTAAAGATGCAGGCGGAATCCTCGTTGATGGTAAATCTTCAGGAATAATGTATTCTTATGCTAAATGCTGTAATCCAATTCCCGGTGATCCGGTGATTGGTTACATAACAATTGGTGAAGGCGTTAAAATTCATAGAAAGACTTGCAATAATCTTCTTAATCTTTCTAAAATTGATTCTGATAAACTGGTTGCAGTTCAGTGGCCGGGTACTGACGGAACATTCTTCGTAGCTGGTTTAACGTTGAAAGGCGAAGACAGCCCTGGTATTCTTAATGAAATTGCGCATACTATTGTTTCTTACAGGAATACAAATATAAAATCCATCAACATAAATACTAACGATTCAACTTTTGAAGGTTCTGTAATGGTTTATGTGAGTAATTTGGAGCATCTTAATAATCTTATTGATAGATTAAAAAAATTAAAAGGACTTTTTAAAGTGGAAAGATTTGAGGGCAGCTGATAAATTTTGGAGCAGCAAAATAAAGAATACAGAATAATGGGAATTGATTATGGTGAAAAAAGAATTGGTATTGCACTTAGTGATCCATTACTGACTTTCGCTTATCCGTTTACAACTCTTACTAATAACAAATCCTTTTACGATGAACTTTCAAAAATTATTCTCGAAAAGAATGTAGTGAAAATAATTCTTGGACTGCCATCATCAAATTTCAAATCATCTTCTGAACTAGCTAAAAAAGTTCAGAAGTTAAAAACTGATATTGAAATTAAATTTAAAGTTGATGTCGTTTTATGGGACGAGGAATTTTCATCGGCAATAGCAAGTGAAAAAGTTATTGAATCGGTAACAAAGAAGTCAAAGAGGCAAATGAAAGAATTACTGGACAGACATTCCGCTGCAGTGATTTTGCAGGAGTATTTGGATTCAAAATGAAAGCAGAAACTTCTCCCGGAAAAGATTTAGACATTGAATTAAGTTTAAATGCTATAAAAAATTATCTGTGCAAACGTTTGACATTATCATTGTAAAAAACTATTTTTTCATACATAAATCAATAAATTGGGAGCATTTCTATGTCAGCATTGTCACTTGATGCACTCGGAATGGTGGAAACTAAAGGATTAGTTGGTTCCATCGAAGCTGCGGACGCAATGGTTAAAGCAGCAAAAGTAGAATTAATCGGTAAAGAAACCATCGGTGGTGGTTATGTAACTGTAATGGTTCGTGGAGATGTGGGAGCAGTAAAAGCTGCTACTGATGCTGGTGCTGCAGCAGCGCAGAGAGTTGGCGAACTGGTATCAGTTCATGTAATTCCACGTCCTCATTCAGATGTAGAAATGATTCTTCCAAAAAGATCTAAATAGAAATTATTATGTCTGATAGAGCACTGGGTATGGTTGAAACCCGTGGCTTGGTAGCTTCAATTGAAGCCGCAGATGCCATGGTTAAAGCTGCCAAAGTTCAACTCCTCGGTAAAGAAAAAGTTCAGGGTGGACTTGTTACAATTCTTGTTGAAGGAGAAACCGCAGCTGTTAAATCAGCTATTGATGCAGGTGCAGCAGCAGCACAAAGAATTGGTGAGTTAGTTTCAACTCACATAATCCCCAGACCTGATGATCAGGTAGAATTTATTTTAACAAAAACTGTTTCAGTTAAAGAAATACCTGTAAGGGTTGATGAAAAATTAATATCCGAAAAAAAACCTGAAAGAAAACAAAAGCAGAAAATTGCTGAACAAAAAGAAAACATTGAAGAAATCAAACCAGTTAATAAACCAGGTCCATCTTCAACTATAGAAAGATTAAAAAAAGAAGCTCTGGGTAAAGCAATTACTCTTGAGAAAACTGAAAAACCCAAATCATCAGGTGAGGCGAGATTTACAATGGCGGAACTTGAAGTTATGAACGTTCACCAATTAAGAAGATTTGCAAGAGGCTTCGATGATTTTCCAATTAAAGGCAGGGAAATATCCCGTGCTAACAGAGGCGAACTTCTGGATTTCTTTAAGGGACTTCTTAAATAAGCCGCGATTATTTAATTGCTTCCTGATTAACCTTCACTATAAGTAAATTTACGTGTGAGAAAAAAAATTTACATCTTTATTGCTTCAGTCATCTTCGCAGTAATTCTCTGGGGCGCAATTTCACTATCTGATTTATATTACACTAATATTTACGTTAAACTTACTCTTACAAATTTCCCGCAAGGTTATACAACCGGTTCACCTGTTCCTGAAAAAATAAAATTAAGAGTAAGAGGTCAGGGTTGGAAACTTGTTTCGCTTAATATCGGACCTGAAGCAGAATTCAGAGTATCGGTTGGCGGTGACAGTGGCATGCAGCAAATTAGTCTTTACAATTATATTGAAACAAATCGCTGGCTTCTGTCGGATGTAGATATTATTAATCTTCATCCTGATTCAATTAAATTTTTTGTTGAAAAAATCATCTCAAAAAAACTTTTGGTTACTTCAGGACTTGATATTGAATTCAAGCCGGGATATGGATTAGCTACTGATATAACCTTTACACCTGATTCGATTACTGTCTGGGGACCTAAAAGTTTATTAAGCAGAATGAATGAAATCAGAACCATTGGCAGGATTCCCGGACCTCTCGATTCAAGAACTGCCACAGTAGCAGGTTTACCTTCTTTACGCGGTTTTACATATAGTTCGAATAGTATTGATGTTATCCTTGATGTTCAGAGAATTGTTGACAAACAATTTGATAATATTACGGTTATTGTACTTGATAAACCATCTACCAGAGAAGTGGTTCTCCTCCCAAATACAGTTAATGTTAATATCAGAGGTGGCATTGTAATTCTGGGTAAATTGAAGCCGGAAGATTTTCGTGCATTTGTAAGATATCAAAATGTTGTTCAGGATACTACTGGTAGTGTCTCTCCTGAAATACTTCTGCCGAAAAATGTTACACTTCAGTTTTTAAAACCCGAAAGATTACGATATGTAATCAGGTCATTTTGAATTGACCACCAGCTCTAACGATTTTATTACAGCTAAAAGTTTGGCTATATTAACACCATAAATTCAAATCAAAAACTATTAATATTTTATGTTTATTTCTTTCGAGGGTATAGATTTTTCCGGAAAATCAACACAGATAGAACTATTAAAGGACTATTTAGTTGAGCATAATAAGAAAGTAGAAATTCTCAGAGAACCCGGCGGTACTGAAATTTCAGAGAAAATAAGACGCATTCTTCTCGATAATAAAAATGAAAAAATGTTTGCTGAAGCAGAACTCCTTTTGTTTTCTGCCAGCAGAGCACAATTGGTTCGGCAAAAAATACGCCCTTACCTTGAAAAAGGTATTTATGTAATTTCGGACAGGTTTCATGACAGCTCAACTGCTTATCAGGGATACGGAAGAGGAATTCCGCTGGATATTGTTATGAAGGTTCACCAGCTTGCAATCGGTGATACAATACCTGACCTGACTTTTTTCATTGATATTCCGGTTGGAATAGCGAATGAAAGAAAAAAGAAAAAGACAAAAGTTAAACTTGACAGAATTGAACTTGCTGACATTGAATTTTTTAATCGTGTCAGAAGCGGATATCTTGAAATAGCAAAAAAAGAAGAACGCTTTAAAGTGATTGATGGTACTCAAACAATTGAAACAATTAGAAATCAAATTATATCGGAATTAGAATTAGTAGACCGGAGGTAAAATTTAAATTGAAGAAGAAATTATTCTGGATTTTAGGTTTATTATTGATGGGGATTATCCTTGTTGGGTTCTATCCCTCAAAAGGTGATATCTATTTTGAAATATCAAAAAATTTAGACTTACTCGGCAGAGTTTATAAAGAAATTGCATTCAACTATGTAGATGAAGTAGATCCTGAAAAATTTTTAAGAGCCGGAATTCAGGGGATGTTATCCTCTCTCGATCCTTACACAATTTTTATTGATGAAAAAAAGATTGAAGATATTGATTTAATTACAAACGGCAAGTATGGTGGTGTTGGAATATCAATTGGTTTGCGTGGTGAAGATGTAACCGTTGTTGAAGTAATGGATGGATATGCTGCACAAAGACAAGGTATTCAAATCGGTGATATCATTATCGAAGCTGATGGAACAAATATTTCTGCTGATAATATTGATGATGTTTCTTCCCTTGTTAAAGGCGAACCCGGAACAACCGTTGAACTCAAAGTAGTAAGAAATGAGTTAAGAGATACGCTGACATTCAATTTAGTAAGAGAAGAAGTCATCGTTAAAAATATTCCTTATGCTGCATTCTATCCGGATAACAGCAACACGGTGTATCTGAAGTTATCTAACTTTAGCAGGTCAGCAAGTGATGAAATAAAGAAATCAATTAAAGAACTTAAAGAAAAGAAAGCAGTTCAATCAATTATTCTTGACCTTCGTGGTAATCCTGGCGGATTACTTGATATTGCTGTTGATATTTGCGATAAATTTCTAGCGCGCGACCAGCTTGTTGTTTCGACCAGAGGCAGAGATGAGAGCAGTGAGAAAAAATATTATTCTGTTGAAGAACCAATAGTCTCAAATGATGTAAAAATTATTGTAATGATAAACGGTGGCAGTGCATCTGCTTCCGAAATTGTTGCTGGCGCTTTGCAGGATCATGACAGAGCAGTAATTCTTGGTACAAAATCTTTTGGAAAAGGATTAGTTCAGACCATAACTCCGCTTAGTTACAATACTTCTTTGAAGATTACTACTGCAAAGTATTATACACCAAGCGGTCGGTCAATTCAAAGAATCGATTACTCGAAGGATAACGATGTAATAATTCCGCAACAGACTGAAGACGATCAAAAATTCTTTACAGATAATAAAAGAGAAGTTTACTCAAAAGGGGGTATTACTCCGGATACAACGGTGGAATTCAATATTAATGGTGAGTTAACCAAAGAGTTGCTGGCAAAGGGTTTGTTTTTCAAATTTGCTAACTATTACTATTTCAATAATCCGACAGCTAACTATTCAAAGATTAATGATCAAAATCTTTTTGCCGAATTCAAAAAATATCTTGGTGAAGCAGGTTTTCAGTATAAATCAAAAACTGAAATTGAAATAGACAATCTGCTGAAAAGCGCTGAAGATAAAGCAGAAATCAAAAGTGATTTGCTTAAAATAAAGAATGAGTTAAAGGGATTATATGAAAAAGAATTGCAAATCTATATGACAGAAATATTAAGAGAAATTAAATCTGAACTTGCTGCCCGTTATCTTGGAATGGAAGGAAGAATTAAAGAACAATTGGATTCTGATTTGCAGGTTCAGGCTGCGATTAACATTTTATCGAACAAAGAAGTTTATAATATTCTGCTGAAAACTCGTTGAATGAGTTAGTATCTTCATTAATTTTTTTAAGCTCGGGATTCGTTTCAGGAATTCTAATCGGAATGCTGGGTATTGGCGGTGGTTTAGTATTCGTTCCTCTGCTTTACTTCACTTTACCTCTTCTTGGAATACCGGAATCAATGCTGGCTTACTACACAATAGGCACTTCGTTATTTACCGGTGCAATGGCGGTAACAAATTCAGCCATACTTCACATAAGAGCAAAAAATTTTCTTACGAAGCCCGCCATTTTTATTTCACTTGGTTCATTGTTAACGGCTTCAGTTACGCCTTTCTTTGTGGTTAAAGTTGAATCAAAAACTCTCGAAATTATTTTTGCATCAGTTTTGTTTGTCATTCTGATTAGCATGCTTTTCGAATCAGAAAAACGTAAATGGCTTGTGCTGTCAAAACCATTAAGCGAAAAATATTATTTACCTCTTGGTATGTTTGTCGGGATATTTTCGTCTTTCATCGGACTTGGCGGGGGAGTTATTTATTTACCGGCTTTAATGAATCTGTTTTTAGTTGAAGCAAGAAAAGCCGTTGGCACTTCTTCTATTATTGCTGCTGTAACTATGCTGACCGCAACCATTTCTTATCTGTTCCAGAGTGCAAATTCAGTAACTCATTCAGGTGCATTAGGTTTCATTGTTATAGCTGCAGCAATTCCTCTTGGAATCGGAGCTATCCTTGGGTCTTTTGTGGGTGTAAAACTCACTTTAAAGTCAACATCTGCAGTGATAAAAAGAGTTTTTGCGGGAATATTAATAATTGCGATTATCCGGATACTATTTAAAATTGGTTGAATGGATTAATGATTACAGTTAAAATGAAAAAGTCAGAATGTCCATCGTGTAAAAGTGGAAATACTCTGAGGAGCTCCCGCGCAAGAAACACCAAAGAAAAAGTTATCAAAACTATTAGCTGGTTTGATTTATACAGATGCAAGAAATGCGGCTGGCGAGGTTGGAAAATGAATATTTATTTTGAGCAACGGTCAATTAAGAGAATTTTACTTTATGTTTTGTTAATGATCATAGCAGCTTTTGTTGTCTATAATTTATTGAAGCTGGTTGTTTAATATTTGTTTAGATTTATATTATTTAGTGTCAACTAAAAAGAAACATAAAAAATTTGCTTTAAATAAATAAATTTAAGATTTTAGCACACCGAGAATTGAATTATTATTCAGCACAGTAGTGCTGATAAATTAAGCCTCCGCGCTTCATTTTTACTTAACTAATTTCGTATTTAATTATTACAAATATTGTTATCTGGACTCTTTTCAATTGTGTTGATCAAACTTCTCCAAATTGTTTCTGCGGGAAATTTAACAGGTAGATGATGAAGAAATCTTTCCTTGATTATATTCTTAGAAACCGGTTGCCTGTCACCATATTTGTGGTATTAGCATCTTTTGCTCTAACCTATTTTGCTTCAAGAGCAGAAAGAGATGGGGTTGGATACACTCCTGATCAGCCAATAAATTATTCTCATAAACTACATGCGGGCACAATGAAAATTGACTGCCAGTATTGTCACGTTGGAGTTGAGAAATCACGTCATGCAATGGTTCCACCAACAGCAACCTGTATGAATTGTCACACGGTTGCAAGAAAAGACAGACCTGAAATTATTAAGCTGACTGAATATTATAGCGAAGGTAAGCCTTTGCAGTGGAA
>JACAFA010000231.1 GCA_013388525.1 Ignavibacteriaceae bacterium
CTTAGGATCTAGTACCGTAAGGTGTCGGGGTTCGAGTCCCCGTTCTCGCACTCACTTAAACGATACACAAAAACTGAGGTTAATTTGGAGTTCAAGGTAAACGATATTTCACAGTCTGAAAGAGAAGTTGAAGTTACACTTACTTATGATGAAATAAGAAATGATATTGAAGCAGAAGTAAAAAAAGAAGCCAGCAAAATTCAAATCCCCGGATTCAGAAAAGGCAAAGTCCCAAAAAGTATCCTGAAGCAGCGATTTGGTGATTCTCTTGAATTTGAAGCATCCGAAAAGATAGCGAATACTAAGTTCTGGCAGATTGCAAAAGAAAATAACTTACGCCCAATCGGTCAACCGGTTATGACTGATCTGGATTTTAATGTAGAAAAAGTTTTCAAGTTCAAAGTTAAGTATGAAGTCATTCCTGAAATTGATGTCAAGGATTACACTAACCAGCTTATTGAAGTGCCTGATTTGAATGTTTCTGATATTGAAGTTGAAAAAGAAATTGATTACATCCTTCGTTCAAACAGCACACAGGAAGAGACTGACATTGTTGGTGATGATAATAATTTTATTCTGGATGTTGAACTGCAAAGAATCGGTGAAAATGGTCTGCCGGTTGAAAATACAAAGTCTGAAAAAATGCAGATTGATCTGTCTGATGAAAATGTTCATCAGGATATAAAAGCCAATTCAAAAGGAAAAAAAGTTGGTGAGAAATTTAAGTTTCACTTTCACGATGAAAGGATGATTACAAACAAAGAAGGACAGCAGGAAAAAGTACTTGACCATTATGATTATGAAGTATTGATTCTTGGAATTAAAAAAATTGTATTACCCGAATTGAATGAAGAGCTAATTAAAAAAGTAACAAAGGATAAAATTTCTACAGAAGCTGAACTAAGGTCTGATATCAGGAAGAATATTCAGAATTATTATGATATGAGAGCTGATGAATTTATTAAAAGCAAACTTATCGAATTAATAATCAAGAATAATGATTTTACTCCTCCATCATTTATGGTTGAAAGTGTTCTTGATGAGATGGTAAAGAGTGAAGAGGAAAAACTTAAAAAGCAGGGAATGAAAAAAATTGATGCTAAGTATTTAAGAGAATATTTACAGCCATCTGCAGTTAATGAAGTTAAATGGTATCATCTGAAAACTGCAATTCAGAAGAAAGAAAATCTAGAGATAACTGATAAAGAACTGGAAGAACTTGCTGCAAAAGATGCTGAAAAAACCGGCTTACCGGTTGAAAAGTTGATTAATTATTATAAGTCATCGAACCAGACTGAAAGAATGCTTGATAAAAAATTGTTCGACTTCCTTAGGGAAAAAAATGAAATTAAAAAAGTAAATCCAGTCCCGAAAGTGTCGGGATCATAGAAACAAAAAGAGGAAAATGAATGAAAAACAAAATAGAAATTTATAATCAGCTCGTACCGTATGTGATAGAACAAACCGGTCGCGGCGAACGTGGAATGGATATTTATTCACGTTTGCTTCGCGAAAGAATTATTTTTATCGGAATGCCAATTGACGACCACGTTGCCAGTTTGACAATTGCGCAGCTAATTTTTCTTGAAGCAGAGGATTCACAGAAAGATATCAATCTTTACATCAATACTCCCGGTGGAAGTGTTACATCGGGATTGGCGATTTACGACACTATGAGATACATAAAACCGGATGTAGCAACTATTTGTGTTGGTATGGCAGCAAGTATGGGTGCAATACTTCTTGCCGGCGGTGCAAAGGGAAAACGTTCTGCTCTTCCTCACTCTAAAATTATGATTCATCAGCCGTGGATTGGCGGATTACAGGGTCAAACGACGGATATCGAAATCCACGCAAAAGAAATGTTAAAGACAAGAGATACACTTTATAAAATTCTTGCCAAGCACACAGGTAAAACTATCGAACAGATTACAAAAGACTGCGACAGAGATTATTTCTTAACTTCTGAAGAAGCAAAAGATTATAATCTGATTGATAATGTTTTGGAAACACGAATTCCTTCTGAAAAAAAATAATTTGATGGGGGAAATTTTTCCCCCTTCCCTTTCTCAAATTAAAAATTATTCTTGTTTTAACTAAAAGTTTAATTTATTTTCAATCCGAATTTATTTCGAACTAATAATTCATTTTCATTGTTTACAATTAATTATGATAGGTCATAGATTTACAGATTATATTCCTGATAACAGCGGCAAGAGCAACTTTGATAATTTGCTCAAAGTTTTCCTGCAACTGGTTACTATTACTTCCGGTGATGTTTCTGAAGCCTTAAACTGGATGAATGAGCTTGATCGTCAATATAATTTAACCGGTGAAGAATACGGAATGGGTGATTTTATAGATGAGTTAAAAGAGAGAGGATACATAAAAGAAAACGAAGACGGCAACTCAATTAGTCTGACATCAAAAAGTGAATTGACTATAAGGAAACAGTCTCTTGAAGAAATTTTTGGCAAGATAAAAAAAACAGTTCGTGGAAATCATAGAACTCCTTTCTCCGGACACGGTGATGAAATAACATCAGACAGAAGAGAATACAACTTTGGTGACACACTGGATCAGATTGATATAACTGATTCTATAAAGAATGCACAAATCAATCATGGCATTGATGATTTCAAATTAACTGAAAAAGATCTTGAGATTGAGGAAAGAGACTATAAAGCTTTAACCTCAACTGTCTTAATGATAGATGTGTCTCATTCAATGGTTCTTTACGGAGAAGACAGAATCACACCAGCAAAAAAAGTTGCAATGGCATTGTCGGAATTAATCACAACAAAATATCCAAAGGATACTCTTGATATAATTGCATTCGGCAATGATGCCTGGCCAATCGAAATAAAAGATCTGCCTTATCTTGAAGTAGGTCCTTTTCATACTAACACTGTTGCAGGATTACAATTAGCGCACGATATTCTTCGCCGGAGGAAAACTAACAACAAACAAATCTTTATGATAACTGATGGTAAACCAACCTGCCTCAAAGTTGGAATAAAATATTATAAAAACAGTTTTGGTCTTGATAGGAAAATAATCAATAAAACACTTGATCAGGCAGCTATTTGCAGAAAGCACAATATTGCCATCACAACGTTTATGATTGCACGCGACCCATATCTGCAGCAATTTGTTCGGGAGTTTACTAAAATTAATAACGGAAGAGCTTATTACAGCAGTCTTACAGGACTCGGTGATTTTCTGTTTGAGGATTACATACGTAACAGAAGAAAAAGAGTAAGATAGGTCCCTCCCTGCCCTCCCCTAAGGGGAGGGTGAATGCAAGAAGCTAATTTTGACATTACAATCAGAAAATGTTTTTTAGAATAACTTTAAACGATAAAAGATAACAAATGAAAATTAATTCAATTAAAACACTTGGCGAGTTAAAGCAAAGTGGATATAAACCGAAATCAATCAAAGATGAACTCAGAGATAACCTTATAAAATTCCTTAAAGAAAAGAAAAATCCTTTTGAAGGAATTATCGGATTTGATGACACAGTTATCCCGGATCTTCAGACAGCGATTCTTTCGCGTCACGATATTTTGTTTTTAGGATTGCGCGGTCAGGCAAAAACTAAAATTGCAAGAATGATGATAAATCTTCTTGATGAATATATTCCTGTTGTCGAAGGTTCAGAATTAAATGATGATCCGTTGAATCCGCTTTCATTTTATGCGAAAGAAGCTATCGCCAGAAACGGAGATAGCACAGCAATAAGCTGGATTCATCGCTCAGAAAGATATACTGAAAAGCTTGCAACTCCTGATGTTTCAGTTGCTGACCTAATAGGCGATGTTGATCCGATAAAAGCTGCAGCACTTAAACTTCC
>JACAFA010000232.1 GCA_013388525.1 Ignavibacteriaceae bacterium
GCGGGACAATAATCAACTCCGTCATACATTGTATGAGATGGAGTTTCTTTGCTGTTGTTAACTTCAAGTCGTTTGGAAATAAATCCACCGTACAACCTGTAAGCAGCAATATACATTACGAGTGCGATGATTATTAATTCTATGCCGTTCATTTTTTCTCTGTCAAAAGTCAGATGTTAAATGTGAAATGATATTATTTAGCTTTTTCAATGAACTTAGAAAGTTTCGCAAATAGTTCGTTTAATTTTTCATCCAATACTCTGATTGAACCTGCATCTAAATATTTTAATTCATTTGCTACTTCTAAATGATTATCCACTTCAACGAGTGATGATCTTGCTATTTCGTAAAATCTCTTTCTCTCTACTAAACTTTTTCTTGAGGCACCTTCAGCGATATTCGCTGAAATCGAAACAGATGCTCTTCTTGTTTGATTCGTTAAGCTATATATCTCTTCTTTCGGATATTTCGAGGTGAACTGATATATCATTGAAACAAGTTTTACAGCTAATTGCCAAACATCAAGTTTTTTGTGATTTAATTTTAACATCACGCCTCCAAGTGATTATTTTGATAATAGTTAATTAAGATTAAAATCTTTTGACGTTTGACCTTTCACTTTTCACAATTTAGCAATTATCTCATCCGTCATCTGCTGTGTTGTGCATGCACCTTTACTAAAAACATCGGGACCGCCGCGCAATTTCATCATATCGTAGGTTTTAACTTTTCCTTCTTCGATGACTTTTGCAATTGCTTTTCTTATCCTGTCGGCTTTTTCATTTTCACCAATATGATCGAGCATCATGCAAGCACTCATAATCATTGCAATCGGATTAACAATTGATGGATTTAATTCCTGATACTTTGGAGCACTTCCGTGAGTCGGTTCAAAAACAGCAACTTCATCGCCAAGGTTTGCACTGCAGGCAAAACCTAATCCGCCAACCAAACCAGCAAAACCATCAGAAATAATATCACCAAACATATTTTCAGCAACAATAACTCCATAGTCTTCCGGATTTTTCGTAAGCCACATCATCTGTGCATCAATGTTTGTATCCCATAATGCAATTCCGGGATATTCTTTTGCAATTTCCTTTCCAATTTTTAACATCATACCGGAAGTTTCTCTAAGCACATTTGGTTTTTCGCAAACGGTTACATTTTTATATCCAAACTTTTTAGCGTATTCAAAAGCAGCTTTGATAATCCTTGTTGCAGCATGTTTAGTAATTATTCGTGTTGAAATTGCAAGCTCTTCATTCGGAACATCTTTAAATGCTTTCCATTTTGGATGAGATTCAAAAGCAGCACGAACATTTGCAGGAGGATTCGTCCATTCAATTCCTGCATAAAGTCCTTCAGTGTTTTGTCTGAATATAACTGCATTAACTATAGGTTCTTCATAACCGCCTTTATCTCCGCCCGAGGCGGATTTACGAATGAAGTTTAATGGATTTCCTTTAAAAGATTGACAGGGACGAATACAAATATCAAGATTAAAAATCTGTCTCATTGAAACGATAGGTGAAAAATAAGTGTAACCTTTTCCTTTCAATGATGGATCAAGTTCCTTTTCAGCGGCATCTTTTGGTTTTGAAGTGATTGCACCAAAGAGTCCAAGCTTATGCTGTTTTAATAAATCAATTGTTCTTTGCGGAAGAGCATTTCCTTCGCTGCACCAAAAATCCCATCCGATATCACCGTGAACATATTCAGCATCAAAACCAACTGCATCTAAAACTCTTATTGCCTCCGGAAGTACTGTTTTACCAATGCCGTCACCGGGCATTGCAACTATTGTTCTTTTCATAAAGGGGTTCCTAATTTTGTTTTTTATCTCACTAAAATTAGACAATACGTATTACCTATTCAAGTTACAGACGAACTATAAACTTTTTGAATGTATGTCTTTTAGTTTCGCAATTACTGATTATACTCTATATTGTTATATAAAAATTCCCTTTTTTCTGATTATCAGGATTCTGAATGAATTCATCTGATCACATGGAAAATAAAATCAATTCGCTTCTTAAAAAACTCACGGATACTGAGTTTGACAAGAATGAGCTGACTCCTTTAATTGAGGAAATTAAAGAAGTGATTCAAGGACTTTATCGAGAAAAAGAGGAGCTTAATTTTATTGCGCGGACATCGGTAGATGTTATCTTTAAAATTTCCTCACAGGGTAAAATTCTTTTCATTAGTCCATCGTGTTACGATTTATTGGGTTACTATCAACATGAAATAACAGGCAGATTTTATACCGATTTTATTGATGCCCGCCAGGCAGATAAAATAAAAGGTCAGTTCACAGAAATATTTAGAGAAAAAAAATCCGGCGAATTCGAGATTGATTTGCTTAATAAAAAAGGTGAATTCATCTCTGTACAGATTTCAGGGAAAATAACTGCCTCCTCAGGACGTTACATAGGTCAGGGAATCATTAAGGATTTAAGACCGCTAAAGGAATTTCAAACAAAGCTGACGGATTCAGAAAAAACTTTTCGAACCATCTGGGAACAGTCTTCCGAAGGAATGAGATTAACAGATGAGAATGGAATAATAACATTTTGCAATCAGGCATATGCAGATCTCGTCCGGTTGAAAAAATCCGAGCTTGAAAATCATCTTTTTACAGAGGCATATCAGAAAGAATTTGCAGAATATGCAATCAACAGGTATAAAGAAAATTTTGTGACAGGAAATATCAAACCGAAATTCGAAGCGTCAGCAGTTTTATGGAACGGAAAAGTAATTGAATTTGAAGTAAGCACTTCAATAATAACTGATTCGGGTGGAAGGAAACAAATACTATCTATCTTCAGAGACATCACCCAACGCAAACAACAGGAAAGAGCAATTCAGAGAAAAGATTTATTGCTCGAAGGAATAGCAGAGGCGAGCATTGTACTGATTTCAGTTAAGGAGTTAAACGATGCGTTCAACCAATCACTTAGAATACTGGGCGAGGCAGTTGACGTTGACAGGGTTTACATATACAAGCATCAAACAGATGAAAATACCGGCGAAATGTATGTAGCAATTCAAAACGAATGGGTTTCGGAAACCAGTGAAGCACAAATCAACAATCCTGCTCTAAAAAAACTATCTTACTCAAGATTTGCTTCATTAGGCTTTTACGAAAATCTGTCTGCCGGCAAAACATTGAAATTTTTGATAAAAAATCTTCCTGAAATTGAACAAAAAGTATTCATCGATGGGAAAATCAAATCTTTAATTTTAGTTCCAATAATGATAGATCATTACTACTGGGGTTTTATAGGATTTGATGATTGTTCAAAAGACCGGATATGGACAAGAAATGAGGAAGACCTTCTTATTGCACTTGCCTCAACAATCGGTGCCGTAATAAAAAACAATTCTTTTCAGGAAGAATTAGTAAGAAAAAATTCTGAGCTTGATGAAGCAGTAAAAAGGGCAGAGAAAGCAGTTAAAGCTAAAAGCGAATTCCTCGCCTTAATGAGCCATGAGATCCGTACGCCGATGAACGGAGTGATCGGGATGACGGGCTTACTTCTTGATACAAAGCTTGACGATGAACAAAAGGAATTTGTTAATACTATAAGGCTAAGCGGCGATCAACTCCTTGTTGTGATTAACGACATTCTTGATTTTTCCAAAATCGAATCTGATAAACTTGAACTTGAGCAGCATCCTTTTGATCTTAGAGACTGTATTGAAGATGCTCTTGATTTGTTAGCCAAGAATGCAAGCGAAAAAGGACTTGATCTTGCTTACCTGATTGAAGAAAACACTCCTCACACAATCAACGGTGATGTTACCCGACTTCGGCAAATTCTTATTAACCTTATCGGTAATTCAATAAAATTCACCGAACAGGGTGAAGTATTTATTACTGTAAGTTCAGTAAAAAGAGAAGATGAAAAGTATGAAATAAAGTTTTCAATAAAGGATACAGGTATCGGAATTCCTGAAGATAAAATGGATAAACTCTTTAAATCTTTTAGCCAGGTAGATTCATCAACTACACGGCAGTATGGAGGAACAGGACTTGGGCTTGCTATCAGCAAAAGACTTGCCGAAATGATGGGCGGTAAAATGTGGGTTGAAAGCAAATATGGTGAAGGTTCTATTTTTTATTTTACTATCATCACCGATTCTGTTCCGAGTCAGCCAAAGTTATATTTAAAAGGAGTTACACCTCAGCTTTCAGGGAAGAAAGTTTTAATTGTTGACGATAATCCTACTAACATAAAAATCCTGCAGACTCAGGCCAGGTTCTGGGGAATGATTCCTAAAGTCTTTGATTCACCAGTGGAAGTACTAAAATCTTTTCATCTGGATGACTATGACCTTGCAATCTTCGACCTTCAAATGCCGGTAATGAGTGGATTGAGCTTACTTGAGAAGATAAGAGAAACAGAAAAAGGTAAAAATCTTCCTGTTTTATTTTTAACTTCAATTGGCAAAAAAGAAAGTCCTGAAGTGATAAAAAGACTGAAAGTTTCAGCTTTTCTTAATAAACCATTAAAGCCAATGCAGCTTTTCACGGTTTTATTACAAATCCTTGCTGATAGCCAGCCGGCAACTCAGGATTTAAAGACCGCAGAAGAAATCTGGACAGATAAGTTAACCGCAAAACATCCGCTGCGAATTTTAGTGGCTGAAGACAACGTAGTAAATCAAAAAGTTGCAATTCGAATGCTTGAAAAGCTTGGCTTTAGAGCAGATGTTGTTGCCAATGGTTATGAAGCTCTGGTTGCCGTAAAATCAATTCATTATGATATTGTTCTGATGGACTTACTTATGCCTGATATGGATGGCTATGAAGCTACCCGAATAATTATAAGAGAACTGGGTGATGAGAGAAGACCTAAAATTATTGCAATGACCGCTAATGCAATGGTTGGCGATGAAGAAGAAGCACTAAAAGCAGGAATGGATGATTACCTTGCCAAACCAATAAAAGTTGAATTGCTTGAAAAATTATTGTCAAAATGGTCTGAAATTATTTATAAAGAAAAAATTGAAGTTTTCACAAACCTGAAAGCAAAAAAACTTTCAACTGTGATTATAGATGAAGATAAAATCACCCAGGTTTATGATGTTGAAAAATCTGAAGATCTGAATTTCCTTCTGGAACTGCTGGAAATTTATATCACGGAATTTCCGGAAAATATTTCTGCAATGCAGCGTGCTTTTGATAGTGGAGATGTAGAATCGTTTCATTTTTATGCTCACAAACTGAAGGGAAGCAGTTTGTCACTTGGGCTTGAAAAAATAAGTGAGGTATGCTCAAAGCTCGAACAAGCTTCGCAAAATAATCGGTTTGATTCTACACTGACTGATTCCTTTAAAAATTTGCTCGATGATTACAGTATAATTATTAGAGAGCTTGAGATGCTGAAAGAAAAATATTCAGGTTTTTAAGTTAGAGGAGTATTACTATAAAACATCTTGATAACTAATCAGAAAAGTATAATTTTTGCACTCAGACTTTTGGGTGCGGTTAACAGGCAAATGCCCAACCCCGTCAGGTCCGGAAGGAAGCAGCGGTAAGCACGATGCTTGTGTAATCGTCACCCTTTTTTATTTACTGCCAGTGAATATTTTTTTAAGATAATATTATTAACAATGTTCTATAAAAGGGGAGGGATTAGAAATTCGAGATTGCCCTTTGAATATTTTACCTGCCGGTCAAAAGAAATTTTTGCAATAGTGAAGGGGTGGATCCTTACTGAAACGGGACTATTCGATATAAGATTTGATATATGATTTGAAATATCAGGTTCGTGTCCAATCACCATAATGTTCTGAACATCAGTGAGATTTACAATTTCAATCAGGTCTGACGTTTTACAACCGGGTGCAAGATTATTGTCAACTAAAACCCTCTCAGGAAGATTGAATATTTCTCTGATCATCTCAGCGGTTTGCAGCGATCTTACTAAAGGCGAGGAGAAGATTTTATCAGGGCAAATAATCAGGGCTTTCCACAACTTCGTGGTAGAAATTATTTTGGATCTTCCTTCATCAGTTAGTTTTCGTTCGTAATCTTTTACACTGAAAGACATTTTTTCAGCTTCGCCATGACGCACAAGATAGAGATTCATATCAGTTTGAATAGTCGATGGAATAGGTCGTGATAAAATTGTGAAATTCCATTAAATCTTTGTTAAGTTCCTTCCCTGCTTTAGTGTTCATCAGTCTGTCCATTTCCTCTTTCGATCTTGCAATAATCTCGCAGTAATGTGAATACTTCACTTCAGAAAGCAGGTTGCTCTCAATTTTACCAAGCCTGATTTCGGTTCCGGCAATATCTGAAAGTAGTTTCAGAGTTACATTTTTGAAATGGTCGAGAACCGAATCGTCGTGTTCTTTCTTTAGAAAAAATAAAATTTTATACATCAGCAATCGATAGAAATTGAGTTAATAATTTTCAAATAATAGTCTTCGTATTTTTTGAAAGTGTACTGGGATGCTTCGAACATTATTAAAAACTTTTTATCGCTGCAAGAGTATTCATAGAAAACATATAATGATTTTCCTGAAATTATCGTATCGCTGTACCTGATATTGTATCTGGAGCCAAGGTTATACTTCAACTCATAATTTACATAAGCTTCTGCTGACTCATTGAACGGAATTCTGATAACCGTAAAATTGGCTCCTATTTTGTTATTGAGAAATTTAACCCCTCTCAATTCTTTCTTCAGGTTTTTAGAAACCGAGATATCTTTTAATTCTTTCCAATCGCTGTCCAAGGTCATTGAGAATGAATTCATATCAGAGGTACTTAAACGATTATTTCCCGTGATATCTTTTTTAACCCCAAGCTCACTGAGAAAAGATTTTTCATCAGTTATTAATTTCCTGCTGAACGATTTGTTGTATGACTCAATTTCGCCTGAAATATAATTCAAGAACAAATCTGAACTGCTCTTATAAATTCCGGTCGAATTGTCAAACACAAACTCATCAGTCAGATTATTTATAACGCTTTGATTGGTGGCTGTAATTGAAGTTCTTATCAGTTTATCCGTCACTTCACTTATTGACTGCCAGTATTCTCCTGAAGGTGAAGAAAAGCAGGTTAATGTTCTGAATACCGGCTGAATTACTTTTCCTTTAGCAGAGTAAAGGGAAATTCTTCTTAACTTGAAATCATCCTTTACAAAAAAATTTTCAGCAACAACAAAAAATCTTTTTTGACCAATTGTCTTCAACTCAACTGAAAGATTCCCGTTCAATGATTTATCAATAAGTAATGCCAGAAGATTGCTATCATAAACTGCAAACCTGTTGAAAAACGGATTTGGATTTTCAAGCAGAACAACAAACACCTGGGAATTCTCAAGATTAAAACTGTCGATTTCAACTTTTGAATATTCATATTCAGGAGATATTGAGAGATTGAATAAGCCGGGCAGCATACTAACTGCAGCAGAATCTCCGTCAATTGCTTTGTTAACAATTTCAGAAAGCTTATTAGTCGTCAGCTTTACAGATTCCTGTTTTACTTCTTCTCCGCAGCCGGAGAAAATTATCAGAATTATTGTGACGATAAAAAGGTTTTTCATAAGAGAATTCATTTTACTTCAGCAAATATAAAAATATGTTTGCTTTTATTTGACTTGTTAAATGTTAAAAGGGTGAGTCAGATAAGAAATTCAACTTGCTTGATACTTTTGAAAAATGTAAAACGCAATGCTTATAAAACAAAATCTGTCTGAACTATCGCTGCGAAAATTATTCTGAGAGATAAACCTGCACCGGATTGATATTTGATGCAGCTATTTTTTTCAGCCTGAACTTTTTCAGATAACTGTTTCCAGCAAACTTAATTTGCTCAGGTTTTTTGGAAACGGGGAGAGAGTTTGCAATAAATTTATAAAATGGCTTAAATGCCTGCCAGCGGTGAATTTTGCCTGAAGATCCTATGGGAAGACCTGCGTGTGTAACGTTTCCCTGATCGATTCGCAGTTTTGGATGATTTTTTAAAAGATAATTTCCATTGTAAAGATGCCTGAACCTTTCGTTAAGACTTCCTTTTAATTCTCCGTAACTGAGATAAGAGAAATATTCCCCTTTGTTTGTGAATGCTATTGCAACAGCGTTATTATTTCCTGACCGGACAAGAACCGGGGTGCCAACCGACACCTTTGAATAAATATCTTTGGCGTCTTCTCTTGAAACTCTCACACAGCCGTGCGAAGAAACCTTTACACCGAGATATTTGTAGTATGAATTCCCGAGCAATGCATGAAATCCAATACCATAGTTAAATCCCATCCAGTTCAGCATTAGTGTGCTGTCAAACTGAACCGAGTGCATTCTCGGGCTTTTAAATTGAATAACAAAAACGCCTTCATTGGTTTTAATCCCGTCTTTTAATCGTGTAGTTCCGCTTGAAATTCCAAATTCTCTTATACCTTCAAATCTGGAATGCAGGTAACCCATCTGGGTATTCAAATCGATTTCAATAAAATAGTCTTTATCAGTATAGAGAGTATCTTTCAATTTAGAGTAATCAGGAATGCTCTCAGCTTTTTCATTGGAATTTGTCAGTCCATTGCTGATTCTCATCATCTGGGCATTTGCGATGCAGCTGATACTTAACGTAAGAATAAATAATATTGATTTTAATGAGTTCATAAATTCTTTTTAACTAAAATAAGATACCAATAATTCTGCTTTGCTTTTACCAACTAACTTTGAAAGTGTTTCAATGTCTGCGTTCTTCACTGCTTCAACACTGCCCAGTTCTCTTAATAATTTTTGTGCCGTTTCCCGACCGATACCCCTGATACCTGTTAATTCTGTTTTTATAGTTCTATTTGTTCTTCTTTGCCTGTGAAAAGATACCGCAAATCTATGAGCTTCATCTCTTATTTGCTGTAATAATTTCAGTCCGGAGGAAGTTTTTGGAATTGAAGCCGGGTCTGATTCTCCCGGCAAATACACTTCTTCAAGGCGTTTTGCCAGTCCGATGATTGAGTAGTTTTTTATATCAAGCGTTTTCAAAGATTCAATTGCACTCGAAAGCTGACCTTTTCCTCCATCAACCATAATAAGATCGGGGAAAGGTTCATTGTTTTCCAGTGCACGTTTATATCTCCGTCCAATTACTTCCTTCATACTGGCAAAGTCGTCGGGACCTTCAACATTTTTTATAATAAATTTTCTGTAAAGACTTTTCTTTGGCTTTCCGTCATGAAATACAACCATGCTGGCTACCGAATCAGTTCCCTGAAGATTAGAAATATCGAAGCATTCGATTTTCCGGGGCAGATTTTTCAATCTCAAATCTCTCTGCAATGCTGCAAGTGAATATGGGACATTTCCTTTTGCTTTCATTTTCTGAAGCTGAATTTCTTTCAGTTGAAGCATAGTACTTTCTTTACACATCTTTACCAGAGCATTCAGAGTTCCACGCCGGGGGATGATAACTTTAATTTTCCTTTCGGCTTTTTGCTTGAGCCAGTCTTCAAGTGCCTCTATATCAGACGGTTCAGTTTCAACTACTATCTCTTTAGGTATTTCAACATAATCATTATAATAAAACTTTATTGCCGAAGAATAAATTTCTGAGGCGGAACTATTTTCGGTTATTGAAAGCCGCAGCTGTTTTTTGCCGACAAGTTTTCCGTTTCTGACATTAAAAACCGAGCACGCACATTCTTTGCCTTCATAAGCTACACTGATTACGTCACGGTCCTCAAAATCTTCACTTACTATTTTCTGCTTTGAAGAAATAACTTCAAGCTGATTGATTTTATCTCTATACTCAGCAGCTTTTTCATATTCAAGCTTCTGAACAGCAATTTCCATTTTTGCTTTGAGGTCTTTGATCAGCTCATCGGTTCGTCCTTTGAGCAGCTTAACTACTTCATTAACCATTTCATTATATTCAATTTCAGAGATAAGACCTTCGCAAGGGCCATCACATTTTTTAATATGATAGTCGAGGCATACCTTGAATTTCTTTCTCTCAATATTGCGCTGGGTTATATCAAGCTGACAGCTTCTGATCTTAAATATCTGATTGATCATTCTTAAAGAACTTCGTAATGCTTTCACGCTTGTATAGGGGCCAAAATATTTTGAACCATCCCGTATCACCCGCCTGGTAGCATACACCCGTGGAAATAATTCTTTGGTTACGGTTATAAAAGGATAGCTTTTATCATCCTTAAGATTAATGTTATATCTCGGTTTATTCTCTTTGATCAGGTTATTCTCAAGAATCAAAGCTTCGACCTCAGAGTCAGTCAATATCAAATCCAGATCGTTAATCTTATTAACCATAGCCTGTGTTTTAGCAGAATCTGAATTTCCCTGGAAATAACTTTTTACGCGGTGTTTAAGATTTTTTGCTTTACCGACATAAATAACCTTTCCCTTGTCGTCTTTGAATTGATACACTCCCGGGCTGTCGGGCAGATTCTTTAATAATGAACCGAGTTTATCATTCATAAAAATTCGATAAAATAATTAAGCTTGTGGACAATATAATCCACAAGAGAATTCTAAAAAAGATTTTTATAGGGTGAGTGAATTAGCTATTAAGACAAAACCTGGTTCTTGGCAATCACAACAATGCCGCTTTCTGAAACTGTAAATTTTTTCTTGTCGCCCTCAAGATCAAATCCAATTTCATATCCCTCCGGAATGTTAACATTTTTATCAATAATTGCTCGTCTTATTCGTGCGTGCCTTCCTACATTGCAATTAGCCATAATTATAGAATCAGTTACATACGAAAAGCTGTTTACACGCACACCGGGTCCTAAAATTGATCTTTCAACCAGACCTCCTGAAACAATCGACCCATCACAGATAAGGGAATTAAGACTTCGTCCAACTCTTTCGCCCTCGTGAGAGACTGTTTTTGCAGGAGGATACTGATATTGATAAGTTCTCATTGGCCAGCTTAAGTCGTAAAAGTTAAATTCCGGAGTAACGTTTATCAGGTCCATACTTGCATCAAAGTAGCTTTCAATTGTTCCGATATCACGCCAATAAGTTTTTTGCTTTTTGTTTTCGTCCTCAAATTTGTAAGCAATAACATTAAGTTTTGATTTTACCATGTAGGGAATTACATCTTTGCCGAAATCATGCCCGGGGATTTTTTTGGATTCCATTTCCAGTAAAACATCCCTGAGTATATTTGAATTAAAAATGTAAATTCCCATATTCACAAATGAATAACCCGGTTTATCAGGAATTTCGGGAGGTTTGGTTGGCTTTTCTATGAAAGAATTTACCGAATAGTTGCTATCAACACCAACTATTCCAAATCTTGATGCGTCTTCTGCCGGTACCTCAATGCAGCCGATGGAAAGATCAGATTTTTTTTCAATGTGGTAAAGAATGAATTTCAGATAGTCCATTTTATAGATATGATCGCCGCCAAGAATTAAAACCCATTTAGCCTTTCTTTCGCTGGAAAACAAATTCATATTCTGATAAATGGCATTTGCTGTACCAAGGTACCAGTCGTTGTTCATTTTTCGCTGAGGCGGAATTGCATAAATAAATTCTCCAAGCTCCGGGTTGAAAATACTCCAGGCTTCAAACAGGTGCTGATTGAGTGAATCAGATTTGTATTGAGTAAGAACATAAATTCTTCTCAGGCCTGAGTTAAGGCAATTAGAAAGTGCAAAATCAATTATTCTGTATTTCCCACCGAAAGGTACTGCTGGTTTTGATCTGAAAGCAGTTAATGGATACAATCTTTCACCCTGCCCGCCGGCAAGAATCATAGTAATTGTTTCGCGTAAGATAGAAGAACCGGGGTATGTCATAAGCAATCCTTAAAGTTCACTTCGAATATATTGAAATATGATTTGATTGGCAATTAACCATTTAATTAAATTATGGTTAAGAAAAAATTGCTCATTAAGGCTGAAGAGATTCAAATCAGGAACTATCCTGAATAACCGGTTGATATGAAATTTATTAAAAAATATAAAATACATTTCCTGCCCGTAGCATTATTTTCAGTAATTTTCATTGCTGGTTGGGAATTCGGGCTTTCGCCGCTGAAGATTTCTTTCCGTGAGCTAATTGAAGGCAGAAAAACAATCGTTCAGAAAATGATGCATTCGGTTGGAAACCAGCCGGGGTATATTACCGAAAATCAATTTGATATTGATATTCTTAAGTATGATCTGGAGATTGAATTATTCCCCCAGCAAAAAGTTCTGAAAGGGAAATGCCTGATCACCGGTCTAATTAAGGATAAAAATATCAAAAGTATAGATCTGAATTTCTATGACAATCTGAAAATAAATTATGCTTCACTAAATTCAGAAGAAGTCGGCTACATTCGTTCCCAATTTCATATTTCATTCCCAAAACCTGCCGCTTTGACGGATACATTTAAAATAAGAATTGATTATGAGGGGACACCAAAAAGATTAGGATTTGCCTCTTTTGTTTTCGGAGAAGTCAATGGGCGCTCCCTTATTTATAACCTTAGCGAGCCGACTTATGCTTCGACGTGGTTTCCGTGTAATGATATACCCGGCGATAAATTTCTTCTTGAAATAAAAATTACAAATGATCAGGATAAAGTTTCTGTTTCAAATGGTATTTTGAAATCGATCAATCACTCAGGACAAAGAAAAACTTACGAATGGTACACGGTTTATCCAATCTCAACTTATCTGGTTGCGCTCTACTCATCTGATTATGTGAATTTCACAGATAAGTATATTTCGCTTGATAAAAAAGATACGATGCTGATCGACTATTATGTTACCCCTGAACATTTAGAAGAGGGTAAAGTTGATTTTGAAGAGCATCCTGATATGCTCCGTTTCTTCAGCCAGACATTTGGAGAATATCCCTTTATTAAAGAAAAGTATGGAGTTGCTGAATTTCTTTGGTTGATAGGTGCAATGGAGCATCAAACAATTACCGGAATGAGTTATAATATGATTGGCGGCAATAAATTCTTCAATGATACTTATGTTCACGAGCTTGCTCATCATTGGTGGGGTAATGCAATTGGACCTAAGTCCTGGAAAGACATCTGGTTAAATGAGGGTTTTGCAACCTATTCTGAAGCTTTGTATTCCGAACATAAGGCGGGGAAGAAAGCACTTATTTCAACCATGCTTTCAAAGTTCGATGAAAATTTTGATGGGAAGCTTTATAATCCCGATTATTTATTCAGCTCGTTGGTTTATGATAAAGGCAGTTGGGTTTTACATATGCTCCGCTGGGAAGTTGGTGACTCTGTATTTTTTAATATCCTGAGAAAATACTTTGACAATTATAAATATTCTGCTGCTGACACAAAAGACTTTCAGCGGATCTGCGAATCGGTTGCAAATAAAAGCCTGGATAAATTTTTTAAGCAATGGGTTTTTGATGGTGAGGATATAATTAAACTCGATTATTCAGCAAAGTATAACCGGGTAAATGATTCTTGTTCTGTTGAACTTGAATTTGAACAGACTCAAAAAGGATATGAGGTTTATGAATTTAAACTGGAAATACAATTTGCATTCAAGAATGGAGAAATTGAAAAGCGAACTGTTTATATCAGTGATAGAAAACAAAAGGTCGCTTTCAGATTTATGGAAGAACCAACCGAAATTATTCCCGATCCCGATAGCTGGCTTCTGATGAAGTCAAAAAGAATTTATTAGATTTGCGAAGTAAAAAATAATTGGTAAATAAAGCATCGACTCACTTAAAACATATTTCTTCATCTCCGATATTCACCTCGGGCTGGAATCAAAGGAAAAGGAAGATTTAAAAGAGAAATCTCTTGTAAGTTTTTTGAACTTCGCAAAAGACAACTGTGACGAATTATTTATTGTCGGCGATCTTTTTGATTACTGGTTTGAGTATAAAAGGGTTTATCAAAAAGGATTTTACAGAACTTTAAGTGCACTAAAAGATATATCAGAAAAGGGAATAGTTATTCATTATTTTATTGGAAATCATGATTTTCTTCACCGTGATTTTTTCAAGAAAGAATACGGGGCGATCCTTTATGAAGATGCTGCAAGTTTTAATTTGAACAATAAGAAATTCTTTATCGGACATGGTGATGGATTGGTAAAAAATGATTATGGTTACCTTGTCCTGAAAAAAATCTTAAGAAACAGGTTTCTGCAGAAAGCATATTCGCTTATTCATCCCGATCTCGGTGTAGCGCTTGCAAGCAAAACGAGTAAAAAAAGCAGAGATTACACTACCAAAAAAGATTATGGTGAAGGTGATGGTTTGTTTGATGCAGCAAAAAAATATATCGATAAAGGTTTTGATTTTGTTTTGTTTGGTCATCTTCATCAGCGGTGCTTTATAAAATATAATAATGGATTTTATATAAACCTGGGCACCTGGTTAGAATCTCCATGCTACGGGATTTACAAAGAAAATTTTGAAATTATAAACTGGAAATAAAACTTTTTATTTAAGATATGGCAAGTAATCAGCAAAAAAATCCTAACTCATACAGGGGAAGCGGCAAGCAAAACAATCAAAAGGATAAACGTAAAAGAAAACTTATTATTCTTTCGGTTGTTTCGTTCATCATAATATTCTTTATCATTTATACCTATGCAGGACTACCGTCACTTGAGGAATTAGCTAATCCAAAACCTCAGCTTGCAAGCAAGGTTTACTCCGCTGATGGTGAACTGATCGGGCAGTTTTTCATTGAGAACAGAATTGAAACTGATATTGACAGCATTCCTAAGTTTGTTATTGATGCACTGATTGCTACAGAAGACAGGAGATTTTATGACCACTGGGGAGTTGATCTTTTAAGATTCGCAAAGGCAATGCTCAAAAATATTTTTACTTTCTCACGTGAAGGCGCAAGTACAATTACACAGCAGCTTGCAAAAAATCTTTATGGATTAAAAGAAGGAAGAGAAAATCTCTTTGATACAGGAATCAGAAAAATACGTGAATGGATAACAGCTGTACAAATTGAAAAGAACTTTACAAAAAAAGAGATTCTTGAATTGTATCTGAACGTTTCTTATTTCGGCCGAAGTGCTTATGGAATTGAAACAGCAGCAAAAGTGTATTTCAATAAAAAAGCAAGCCAGCTAACTCTTCCTGAAGCCGCGCTGTTTATTGCGTTGCTCAAATCTTCAGAGCAATATGACCCGATAAAAAAATATGATGCTGCAATACAGAGACGAAACCTGGTAATGAAGAATATGGTTGTAACCGAAATGTTAAGCGAAGCTGAGTACGAAAGACTGAAAGATCTGCCAATTGTCCTCACCTCGGAAAGAATCAGCGGTTTAAGATCTGAAGCTCCTCATTTTATGGAATATGTACGGCAGCAAATGGCTGCAATGTCTGATGAATACGGCTATGATCTATACAGGGATGGACTTTCGATTTATACTTCGCTCGATTTACGAATGCAGCGTATAGCAAACCGTGTCAGTAAAGCTCATCTTGTGGAATATCAGAAATTATTTAATCAGAACTGGAGCTGGGAAAAAAATAAAAGTCTGCTTTCAACACTTCTGGATAAAGCCATTAAAAATTCGGGCAGATATAATTCTACTTCAACGCAGGAAGAAAAAACCAGGATTTACAACAAGCTTAAATACGATCCTAAATTTATTGATTCTGTTAAAACTGCCGAGAGTACAGTTCAGGTTGGATTTGTCGTAATCGATCCGGAGACAGGAGAAATTAAAGCAATGGTTGGTGGACAAAACCAGGAATTCGGAAGGGGACTTAATCACGTTACCGGAATCCGGAGACAACCCGGATCGGCATTCAAACCATTCACTTATACAACAGCGATAGACAACGGATATTTTCCGGCTTACACTTTGCTTAATCAAAAATTTGAATACAAAGGATGGTCGCCTGATAATGCAGGATTTGATTACAGCGGATATGAAACAATGAGATGGGGACTGGCAAATTCAGTAAACGTTATGACCGGAAGAATGACTATCAGCGAAATAGCTCCGCCCTGGCAGGTTGTTCAGATTGCAAAACGAATGGGAATTGAATCACCTCTTACTCCTTATCCATCAATTGCGCTTGGGACTTCGGAAGTTAGTCCGCTTGAAATCACATCAGCGTTTGGAACATTTGTAAATAAAGGAATTCACGTTGAACCGATTTCAATATTAAGAATCGAAGACCGAAACGGAATTTTGATTGATGAGTTTAAACCTGAAACTATTCAGGCAATTTCACCTCAAACAGCTTCAATAATGGTTGATATGCTTCAGGATGTAGTTAATTATGGAACAGGTTCATCGGTCAGAAGATTCTTTCAGTATCCTGCTGCAGGTAAAACCGGCACGACACAGAATTTTTCAGATGCCTGGTTTGTTGGATTCACCGGTTCGCTTGCCGCGGGTGTCTGGGTTGGTTTTGATGATCACAGGGTAAAATTTACAAACTGGTATGGACAGGGTGCACGTGCAGCACTTCCTATCTGGGCCAGATTTATGGAAGCAGCTTATAAAGAATTAAAAATTCCTTTAAAATATTTTGAACTTGCTGAAGGTGTAATCACTGCTGAGTTTTGTAAAGAATCCATGGATATAGGTGATACAAGACTTGCGACCGGTAATTGCCGGGAAACATTTACGGATATTGTAAATGAGGACAACCTTCCGCAGGAATGTGATTTACATTCAGGTGCTCAGCGGATAAGAAAGGAAGATCAAAGCGGCGATTCACGCTGGTAAATTCTTTAGCGGAGAGTTTAACACATAAAGGATTTTTTGTAAATTTGATTTGTTGATTTTCGTATGCCCGGATGGTGAAATTGGTATACACGCTAGCTTCAGGAGCTAGTCCACGTACGTGGGTGCAGGTTCAAGTCCTGTTCCGGGCACAAACTGATAAAACCTTTCTCAATTCACAATGAATTGCTCTTCCTGTTATTTTATAAATCAACTTCTCAAGCACTTTTAAGAGAAAAAATTGAATTAAAGATTCCATCGGACGGGAGTGACATTCTGTCATATAACAGCTTAAATCACTCTGAAAAGCTTTACCGAAATTATACCGAAATCATGACGAAATTATAGCGAAGTTATAGCGAGGCGAAAAAATGGCAGAGGTTAATTCTAATACTATAGTAAAACAGGTCATTAAACTGGATTTACGGATTATTTTTTCAAAAAATATTTTTTAGTAGACTATTTAAATTCCTTTCTCTAAATTAGACTGTAATTTTTGAAAATCATTGACCCTGTAATTAGGAAAAGCAGATTCTAATCGAATTACACTCCCTTCTTTAATATAGCGACACCGTGTTCCATAGGGGGGCGCCGAGTTGGTGGGTAAGGCATAATTTTCAATTATTATACGGGAATAACTGTGCGGCTCAAATTAACTTTGAAAGCAGAAGCGGGTCAGTTAATTTCTTTTAACTATCAATACCATCTTTCCTCAGCGATTTACAATCTATTAAGATTTGGATCACCGGAATTTTCTTCCTTTCTTCACGATAATGGATACAAATTACACGGACGTTCATATAAACTATTCACTTTTGCTCTTCGATTTGAAAATTACACAAATCTTCAGAATGCCATTAAACTTGATGAGCCGCAGGCAAAACTGTACATCAGCTCTCCGATGATTGATGATTTTATTAAACATTTTATTATTGGAACATTCGAGAATCAAGTAATTGATCTATCTGAAATAAACTTCCCGATAAAATTTAAAATCATTTTTGCCGAGATGATTCCTTTACCAGACATTAAAAGTGAAATGCATTTTAAGATGTTATCACCGATGGTGCTATCCTCCAAAAAGAAACATAACGGAAAAATCAGTCAGTATTACCTCAGACAAGATGATAAAGAGGACATCAACAGAATATTAAGCCAGAACCTTAGGAATAAATTTGAAACAATTTACAGCAAACAGGAAAATTGGGATGACTTAAAGTTAAGCTGGGATGACAGATATCTTTTAGTTAACAAGCGTATAACTAAAAAAATTACAATAAACCAGCACGGCAAATTTCCGATAGACGTGATTGCATTAAATGCGCCATTTAGTTTAAGCGGTAATGTTGATTTAATAAAAGTCGGATATGAGTGCGGTTTCGGAGAAAAAAACTCAATGGGTTTCGGGATGGTAGAAGTAATAAATGGTCATTAGAAATTGGTCATTTATAGTTAGTTAAGAGAAGAGAAACATTTCGGAAATATTTTGAAGATTGATAGCAGATAGATAACAAAATAATTTTGAACTAAAAATCAGGAAATAAAGTATGACAGCAGAAGAAAAAACACTAATCCTCGGCGCACTTTTTCACGATATTGGGAAGTTTGAGCAGAGAGGAAATATGTATAGCAAAGATAAGCATCAAACATTATCAGCTGCATTTGTTAATAGATTATTCAGTGATGAAAAATTAGCTAACATAGTTAAAAATCATCACGAGAAAGATCTAAGAGAATCAATTCAAAAAGGTGAATTAAAAAACACAGATAAGATATTAGCCGAAATTATTTGCGAAGCTGACAACATTGCAAGTATGGAGCGTAAACCTGACCAAAGGATTACGCAACAACAACCATTGGAATCAATATTTTCAAAAGTGGACTATGATAAAGAATTAACATTAAATAAAATTTATCAACCTATTTCTGAAATCTCTTATGCTAAATACAAGTTCGTACAAGATAAATTAAATTCAGATGAACTTAATGAATCTTATAAGAAATGGTGGAGTAGTTTTGAGGAAGAAATTAAAAATGTAAATATTGATGAAACTGAAACACTTATTTATGTTCTAAAAAAATATTTGTGGTGTGTCCCTTCATCCTCTTGGAGAACTCGTTCCGATGTTTCCCTATTTGAGCATTCACGAATTACAGCTGCAATTGCAATTTCTATGTTTAAGTATTTAATGGAAAAAAAAGGGAAAATTGAAAAAATAGAATCCGTTGATATTCAAAACAGAAAAGATGAAAAATACTTGTTGATGCTTGCAGACATAACAGGGATTCAAAAATACATTTATAACATTAGCCATAAAGGTGCATCAAAAGCTTTAAAAGGAAGATCGTTTTATCTTCAACAAATGCTGGACAATATTGCTTATTGGATTTTAGATAAACAATTTGAGTTACCCATAACCAATCTAATTTATTCGAGTGGTGGTAAATTCTATATCTTCGCTCCAAATACTGAAGATATAAGAAATAAAATCAAAGCAACTCAAAAAGAATTAGAACAAAAATTCTTAAAAGAATATGATGGCGATTTAGGTGTAATTATTGGTTCAATTCCTTTGAGCGGAGAAGATCTTGAATATGATAAATCAAAAAAAGTTCATCTGATTTCTGAAAAATGGGATGAATTAAATAAAATTGTTGAACAAAATAAAAAACATAAATTTTCTAATAACTGGGATTATAAATTATTAACACCGACTGGTATTGATGGTGATGTCGAAAGATGTGCAGCAACCGGGAAAGAGTTAGCAAGTAAATTTAAAATTCAAACAACAAATTCAACAACTGTACAATTGGTTGAAGATTCTCCGAACAAATTCAAAAAATATCAAGTTGATGGAAAGATATTCTACCAGGTTTTAGACAATGAAGGAAAAGAAACCAATGATTTTATTTCCGCTGAACAATTTTTATCGCAGCAAATTGGGACTAAATTGAAAAGGAAAAACAATACTATTGCTATTTACGACATTATAGCCGGATACTCGGTAATGGATTTAAACTCATTTGAAATACTTGATACAGATGAATTTGGTAATAAATACAATGCACAAGTTGTAAGACATTTTTTAGTAAATGATGTAGAATTAAAAAATTTAAAGGGAAATACTGAAAAAGGATTTAAGTTTTATGGCGGCGATTGGAGAATACCAGACACTTACGAAGATGTTATAAAAAATGGAGTTGGTATTCAAAGGCTTGGAGTTTTACGCTTAGATGTTGATAATCTTGGTTTAATCTTTAAAGATGGATTAGGTACAAAGGCAACATTCGGTAGAGTTGTTCAATTATCATCTATGCTTGATTTCTTTTTTTATCATTACTTGAATAAACTAAAACATTTTTCTTGGGATCCTAAAGAAGGGTTGTCAGAAGATTATAAAAAATTTGATTACAAAGTGAGAAAATTAATTGAAATAGTTTACTCAGGTGGTGATGATGTGTTTATTGTAGGTCATTGGTCGTTATGAACTGTACCCCTAAAATTAGACAGCAAGATAAGCAACTCTGTGATTATTAATTAATAAATTCTCTTCTTTGTTTTCTCCAAAGGAGTCCTTTCGGACAGTTAAAATTTTTAATCCAA
>JACAFA010000213.1 GCA_013388525.1 Ignavibacteriaceae bacterium
ATCATAACGGATATCCTGATATTGTTTTAGTTGATGAAGAGGGAACCTGGATTAATTATCAGAATCATCTTCGCTTCTTTAAAGAAAATTCGCTTGCGGATAGTCTTAATATTAAACCGTTTTATCCTTCTCCGAACAGAAAGGTGAATGTGGTTTCAGTTCAAACAATTAAATGGATCAGCGAAGTTCCTGTTGGTGAAACTTCTTTGGTTAAACTTGAGCTATCAATCAATGACACAATTGGTCCCTGGCATCTTATAGCGGAAGGGTTACCTAATAACGGACATTATCAGTGGAGCGTTCCTGAAAATATGGCTTCGTATGAAAAATGCAGAATCCGTTATACTGTTTACACTCAAACAGATAGTGTTTCGACGATTACTCCGGAAGGATTTTATATTATTGGTGTACCGGTAATTGCCGAAGACTTGCAGAACGAAGTTCCGGAGGAATTTATTCTTCATCAGAATTATCCGAATCCATTTAATCCATCGACAAAAATAAAATTTACTATTTCAGCAGTAGAGACGACCAGGCGGGTCGTCTTTACGACCTTAAAAGTATACGATATCCTCGGTAATGAAATTGCAACACTGGTTAACGATGAACTTGCAGCAGGAGAATATGAAGTTGTGTTCAATGTAGGACAGACTATTAGTCCATCCAGAGGAGTTTCCGCCAGAGGTGGATACGCCTCCGGTGTATATTTCTACCAGCTTCGTGCTGGAAACTTTGTTCAAACTAAAAAGATGAGTCTCCTTCGATAAAGATTATTAAAAGTAACCTTTATCAAGTTTAATTTCTTTTAATAGTTTTTGGCTAATATATTTTTGATTTTAAAAGTTGAATCTGCTAAAAAAATTTTATAGCTTAAATACCAGATTCTGATTTTTTTGAAGCAATTAATCATTTCTTTTTCATCAACCAATAAGAGGTAGTAAAATATGAAAACACAACTACACTTTTTATTCATTGCTGTAGCGTTATCCTCCATTGTTTTTCTTTCGAATAGCTTTGCTCAGACAGCACCACTGCAATATTATATTCAGTCTTACGATTTTGAATCAGAGATATATGATGGTAACGGAACACTGAATACCGCACCTGTTGAAATTCCACTAGGAACAATTGAGTTACACGAAGTACCTTGGATTCAATTACATTTCTCTGATGTAAATCTTGGCAACGAAAGTTATATCATCATCAAATCTTTATACGATGAGAAATGGCAAAAGCTTGATGCAAATGCTATGAGGCAATGGAATAATTATAGTGCATTTTTTAATGGCAACGCTGTTGAATTAAAACTTTTCCTCGCGCAAACAGATAGACAGGTATTCATTAAAATTAATGAAGTTATCGTGGGCGAATGGTCTCAGGGCGGTCTTACAGAGTCACAATGTGGTCCAACTGATGACAGAATTCTTTCCAATCAACCTGCTACTGCCAGATTACTAAGTGTTGGCTGCACTGCTTGGATTATCCCGAATGGAAAATTTGCCACAGCCGGGCATTGTCTTGATGGAAGTGGTGCTACTGTTGTTGAATTTAATGTTCCTTTATCTTTACCAAATGGTACTCTTCAACACCCCGGACCGGAGGATCAATATTCAGTAAATGTATCAACCAAAATCTTTACTAACGGTGGAGTAGGAAATGATTGGGGAGTATTTGAAGTATATCCAAACTCAGTTACAGGATTGATGCCCAAGCAAGCACAAAATGCATACTGGCCACTGGTACAAAATCTTGGTCCGGATTCAATCAGAATAACCGGCTATGGAGTAGACTATAATAATCCAACTTACACTCAGGTTCAGCAGACACACATTGGCCCAAATGCAGGTTCCAGTGGAACTACTATGAGATACGTAACAGATACTGAAGGCGGTAATTCGGGTAGTCCGGTTATTGATGGTTTGACTAATGTTGCCGTTGGTGTTCATACACACGGTGGCTGTTCAACATCAGGCGGAAATAATAATGGAACAAGTTTATTTCATACTGCATTCTGGAATGCTGTTGAACAAGGAGCAGGTGGCTGTCCCGTTGAATTGCCTTCTAATCCAAATCCAACAAACGGACAAACTGGTGTTCCGCTCAACCTTGCACAATTAACATGGTCTAATGGTACAGGTGCTGTTACTAATGAACTTTACTTTGGAACAAATCCATCTTCATTAACTCTCGTTCAAAGTGGAACCCTTGCAACTAGCTGGACGATTACCGGATATACTTTGACGTATGGTACAACTTATTATTGGAGAGTAATCGAAATCGGAGATAGTTGTAATACGAACGGTCCTGTCTGGAGTTTTGTAACCGTACAGGATCCGAACTTAGTTCAGTGGTGTGATGCATTCAATAATTTGAGTAACTGGACGATTGTCGGACCAATGGGATTAACAAACTGGACTTCAAATAACTCTGCTAATGCAGGAGGAACGGCACCTGAATTAAGAATGAGCTGGACTCCATCATTTACTGGTGTATCAAAAATCCGATCTGCAGTTATTACTCTTCCAAACAATCAGTTGATGACTTATTCATTTAATTTTATGTTAGATTGGTATGCAAACCCTAGTGGAATAATTACAGTTGCCGTTACTTATGATGGTGGAGCAACTTCAACTCCATTGTATTCTCAAAATAATCCCACAGGAGATATTGGACCTTTGGTAGTTAGCGGCAACTTTACTACTCCGGCATCCGGTTCGGAGAATACTCAATTAGAAATTACCTATGATGGATATTCATTCAATATAGATTATATATACTGGGATAATATGTGTGTTGAATACATTGTTCCGGTTGAATTAACCTCTTTTACAGTTGAAGTGAATGGCACCGATGCAGAACTTAAATGGACTACTGCAACAGAAACAAACAACAAAGGTTTTGAAATTGAAAGAGCTGCATCATCGAATGCACCGGTTCAGGAATGGTTACAGGTAGGTTATGTTCCGGGATTTGGAACCACCACTGAACCAAAATCATACTCATTTGTTGATTCAAAACTTAGTTCGGGAAAGTATATTTATAGATTGAAACAGATTGATTACGATGGTTCTTTCAGCCATTCAGGTATAGTTGAACTTGAAATAAAAACACCAAGCACATTTTTGCTTGAACAGAATTATCCTAATCCTTTCAATCCGGGTACATTAATCAGATTTTCTATACCGTTCGAAACCGATGTCCGCTTAAATGTTTATAATACTTTAGGTCAGGAAGTTGCAGAAATAATAAACAGCAGACTTAAAGAAGGATATCACGAAGTAGAATTTGATGCCGGTTCTTTAACATCCGGAATTTATTTCTACAGACTGGAAGCCGATAAATTTGTTGACGTTAAGAAGATGATAATTATAAAGTAATAAGCAATGATTCGTTAAACCCCTCCGCTGAAGGAGGGGTTTTTTATTTTAAATGTGCTTGATATAAAAAATTATTATTTTAGAATCAGCTTAAATTAAATTTCATATTAAACAACAAATAGGGGTTTAAAGTGAAAAAATTCTTTCCGGTTATTCTCTTCATAATTATTTCAACTCTAATTTATTCACAGGTACCTTTTCCGCAAAGTCCAAACTGGATTTCAACAGATGTTTCCAGCGTATCAACCGGTGGTGCATTTGCTGATATCAATAAAGATGGATGGCTTGATTTTGTGGTTGCTAACGGGAACGATATTTCCCGGCAAAAACTTGTTGTTTATTATAACAATGGTAATGGCACGTTTCCAACGACACCAAACTGGCAGTCTGCAGATATTGATTATCACGGTCATCTTGATATTGGTGATGTAAATGCTGATGGCTGGCCTGATGTTGCTGTTTCGGTTTATATCGGTCCATCGGGATTTGGTTCGCCTGGCAGAGTAAAACTTTATTTGAATAATTCCGGAACCCTTTCTTCAAATCCTGACTGGATATCAGGCGATAATATTTATACTTTTAGCTGTGCATTTGGCGATGCAGATGGTGATGGTGACCTTGATCTTGCTGTAGCCGGTGGTGAATCGTACCAGAATAATCCTGAGCAGCCAAGAATTTATTATAACACTGGTGGAGTTTTAGAATCTCTTCCTTCCTGGAAAGCCACAGCTTCTCAGTACAGTTATGATGTAAACTGGGCTGACTTTGATAACGATGGTGATCTTGATCCTGTCTTTGCAGGTGAAAGTGTCCCGAACCGAATTTTTGAAAATGTAAATGGAACGATTAGCCTTACTCCAACCTGGCAATCAACGGATGCAAGTCAGTATGCAAATTCTCTTTTCGTTGGTGATGTGAACAATGATGGTTTTCTCGACCTGGCAATTTCTGATAACAATCAATTAGGCGGAACGGGAAAGTTTAAAATATATTTAAACAACAATGGCACTTTGAATACTACTCCATTCTGGACATCAGCTTTTTCAGGATATGGTTCAGGTATTAATCTTGCTGATATAGATAATGATAACGATCTTGATTTAATAACCGGTGGCTGGTGGCAGCCGGTAAGAATTTATTTGAATAACAACGGAAGTTTTAACACTTCACCTGAATACACTTCTACAAGTACCAGCGTTGTTGAAGTAATTGTTATGGGTGATATTGACAAAGATGCCGTGCAGGATATTCAGGAAATTTTTATAAGCGATGGAGCGAAGAAATTATTTTATTTGCCGAGAACTCCCTTACAGAGTTTGAGCAAATTTATTGTTGATACAGATACTTTACTGTATAGTCAATATTGCTTTGACCTTGAGAATGGCTGGGTTAGCCTTGCAACGCAGCCTGATTCCGGGGCAATTATAATTGTCGAAGCTTCAGTTTCCTGGGATATTGATTTGGGAATTACAAACTGGGATCAGAATAAAGGAAATTATTTATTCCTCAACACCAGCAATCCTGTTTATGTTAACACGGAAAAAAATTTTCCGGGAGGTTTTGTGCTCTATCAAAATTACCCGAATCCGTTCAATCCAAGTACAACTTTGTCATTTGTCATTGGTCATTCGTCATTCGTTTCGTTGAAGGTATATGATGTTTTAGGAAATGAAATAGCAACACTTGTTGATGAATATAAGCCAGCAGGAAGTTATGAAGTTGAGTTTAATGTAGGACAGACTATTAGTCTGTCCAGCGGAATTTCCGCCAAAGGCGGATCCGCCTCCGGCGTATATTTTTATCAATTGAAAGCTGATGAATTTATCCAAACAAAAAAAATGATACTACTTAGATGAAATAAAAATTATTTTCTTATTAGATAACATAAATTGTTAATCTTAATCGACTATGTATCGGGGGCTAAAAATATTTGTAGCTGTACTACTGCTTACCTCAGGCGTATTCTCCCAATCAATTTACTTCAACCATCTCACAACTGAGAACGGACTTTCGAATAACAATGTTTTCGATATCATCCAGGATAAATCAGGATTTTTATGGTTTGCTTCTGATGATGGTTTAAACAGGTTTGATGGTTATGATTTTAAGGTATTCCGCCACGAACCTGAAAACCCCAATTCGATTTCTGATAATTCTGTTTGGGTTCTGACTGAAGATAAAAAAGGAAATATTTGGATTGGAACAAAAAACGGCTGGCTGAACCGTTTTGATCCCGCTACTGAAAAATTTACCAAATGGAAAATCAAAACTGATGAGGTCAAAGAAAACGCTATAACTTTTATCTATGAAGACAGTAAAGAAAAAATATGGATAGGAACTTATCGTCAAGGATTATACAGGCTCGATCAAAATTCAGGAGCCTTAGATCGTTGGTACAACAAGCCCGATGATAACACTTCAATCAGCAGTAACTATATCTCTTCCATAATTGAAGACAGCCACGGAAATTTCTGGATTAGCACATACTTTGGCTTAAATAAATTCAATCCTGAATCTTACCCTCACAAATTTAAACATTTCATAAAATCATTAGGTGATCATAATTCCTTAAGCGGGAATATCATCTGGAAGCTAACTCAATCACCATCAGATAAAAATATAATATGGGTTGGGACAAATAACGGATTAACAAAGCTTCAAATAAATTCAGAAACTTTCTCTCAGATTAAAATTCCGAATCCTGAAAACCTTCAATTTGGTAATTCCGTAGCAGCTGTAATTGAAGAAATTTCTTATGAAAGTAAGATTTTATGGATTGAGTCATATGGTGGTTTAATCCGGATTGATCTAAATGGAAATAATTATATGCGGTTTACCATTGACAAAAATAATCCCCAAAGTCTTTCCAGTAATGAAGTACACCGGATATTCAGAGATAATTCCGGAGTTCTTTGGATAGCTACGGATAAAGGATTAAACTATTTTTCAATAAAAAGCACTAAGTTCAATAACCCTTTCTCAACAAAATTCAGGTTAAATGACTCTTCAGAATTAAGCAAAAAAAATATTAAAGCAATCACTATTGATAATGAAAATAATATTTACTTCGGTACTGAAGAAGGCTTGTATTATTCAACACAGAAAAACGGAAAGGTAACAATCAACAAATTCAGACAAACAGAAAAGTCAAATGTCTGGTCTCTAACATCTGATCACTCTGGAAATTTATGGATAGGTACTTATGGATCCGGATTATTTAAGCTGAATGTAAAAAGCGGATCACTTCAAAATGTCCAGATGTTTACTGAGTGGATAAACACTCAATCAATAAAGTTTAATAAGGTAGTGTATTGTGATAAAGATAATAAAATCTGGATTGGCTATTGGGGATTTGGTCTTGCCCGTCTTGATCCTTCAACAGGAAAATACAAGGGCTGGTTAAATGATCCTGAGGATTCTCTGAGCCTTAGCTATGACGATGTCTGGTCAATTCATCAGGATAAAAAAGGACGGATTTGGATTGGAACCGATGGTGGAGGATTAAATTTATTTATTGATGAAGATGGCGGAAAATTTCTTCGATGGATGGCTGATGAAAAAGGAAGCCTGAGCAGCAACAGTATTTACTCCATTTTCGAATCTGGTCATTTAAAAAATATTAAAGAAGATGAGATTGTTCTTTGGCTTGGAACAAATAATGGATTGAACAAGTTTGTTATAAAAAATTCCTCTCAAGAAAAAAACTCTTTGACAAAGCCTGATGTAGAGATAATACATTATGGGATTGAACAAGGTCTTGCAGATAATTCGATTAAAAGTTTAATCGAAGATGAAAATGGAAATTTATGGATTGGGACAAGTTCCGGGATTTCTTTCTTTGATATTCAGCAAAATAAGTTTACTAATTTCAGTAAAGCAGATGGAGTAATCGGCAGCGATATCAATTTATCTTCTTCAGCCAGAAATAAAGATGGAATGATTTTTATGGGAAGCACAGAAGGTTTGAATTACTTCTATCCATCAGATATTTATAGGTCTGAGTTCATCCCGACTGTTCTTATTACCGATTTTCAAATATTCAATGAATCAGTTAAGATAGGTGAAGATTTTCCCTTAAAGCAAAGCATAATTTTTACGAAAGAGATTATTCTCTCTTACACACAAAATGTTTTTTCATTTCAGTTTGCCGCGCTCGATTATACATCTCCCAAATCAATTCAATATTCTTATATGATGGAAGGCTTCGATAATGATTGGACTTACAGCGGATCGAGACGATATGCTACTTACACAAATCTTAATCCGGGGAAATATGTTTTCAAAATTAAATCCACAAACAGCGATGGAGTATGGACTGATAATATTACTCAGCTAAATGTTATTGTTACACCACCTTGGTGGCAAGCACCATGGGCAATCGGTTTGTATGCTTTAATATTTGTTCTGGGTGTTTGGGGTATTATAAAATTTCAGGAATACCGCACACGATTGCAGCACGAACTTAAAATGCAGGAATTTGAAGCTCATCATCTCCGCGAAATAGAGAAGATGAAATCAAGATTTTTTGCAAACCTTTCTCACGAATTCCGAACTCCCTTATCATTAATTAAAGGACCTCTGGAACAATTAATCAGTGGAAGAATTAGAGACAATCTTGTTGATTATTATAAAATGCTTCTTAGAAATACTGAAAAGCTGCAAAACCTTATTGACCAGCTTTTAGAATTATCACAGCTTGAAGCAGAAACTATTCCACTTAACAAGCAGCAGGTTGAACTGGTTAGTTTAGTGAAAGGTTTTACTTATTCCTTTATGCCGTTGGCTGAACAAAAATTTATCTCACTTAATTTTAATTCTTCTGCTGAAAAAATATCTGCTAATCTAGACAGAGATAAGCTGGAAAAAATTATAAACAATTTGCTAAGCAACGCTTTCAAGTTCACTCCCTCCGGTGGAAAAGTGTCAGTTGATTTATCAACCGAATCATCAGCAGAAAATCAAACGGCAATTGTCAAAATAATTGATACAGGTCCTGGCATACCAGAAGAATATCAATCGAAAATATTTGAACGATTTTTCCGGATTGATAATACTTCAAAATCAGGTGAAACCGGTTCGGGAATAGGTCTTGCATTAGTTAAAGAATTGGTATCGCTGCATAACTGGGATATTTCCGTAAACAGCAGAGAAGGAGATGGAACAGTTTTTATTCTGAAAATTCCTCTTGAAAAAATTGAGGAAGCTCAGGATGAAAAATTAATTTCTCCGTTAAAAGAGTCACCAGATAAAAAGTTGGAAGTTGTGCCTTTATCAGGTGATGATGAATTCATTTCCGGAATTGAAGAGAAATCCGAAGCTGAAAGTAAGCCGCTTATTTTATTTGTTGAAGATTCACCGGATGTAAGAAGTTACGTTTATGATTTATTACAACCTGATTATAAAGTTCTGCTGGCAGAAAGAGCCGAAGTAGGAATTGAAATTGCTTTGCAAAATATGCCCGATCTTATTCTCAGCGATTTGATGATGCCCGGAATGGATGGAATTGAGTTCTGTAGCAAAATTAAATCTGATTGGCAGACGAGTCATATTCCATTCATTTTATTAACAGCAAAAGCAACCGAGGAAAGTAAAATTGAAGGACTTGAAACCGGCGCAGATGATTACCTAACCAAGCCTTTTAATTATGAAGAACTTGCAATTCGAATAAAAAATCTTATCGAACAAAGAAAACGCCTCCGTGAAAAATTCAGCAAAGAAATAAATGTACAGCCCGAGTTAGTAACCAGCAGCAAAGTTGACAGCGAATTCTTAGAGAAAGCAATAACTATCACTAAAAGAAATATTAGCAATGAAAAATTTGATACTGAAAAGCTTGCAGAAGAAATGTTTGTAAGCCGACGCCAGCTTCATAGAAAACTACAAGCAATAACAGGACAGGGTCCCGGTGAGTTCATCAGGACATTAAGATTAAATCGCGCAGCTAAAATGCTAATCGAAAAAAATCTTAGTGTTACACAAATCGCTTACGAAGTTGGTTTTGAAAGTCCTGCTCAGTTTACAAGAGCTTTCAAGAAACATTTCAACGTTCTTCCATCAGATTTCAATCAAAACATCCACCATAAAACCGGTATTTCTGACAGTTAAATAATCTTGAAAGAACCGGCATCAATCAATAGTAGCTAATAGTGCTTTAAGTCATTACATGCAGACTGAGAGATAGCATCTTTCGAAATCTAAAAGAATGATTTTTTATTTTTAATTGAAATTTCGTTCACAACGTATTTCAACTTAGAAAAAAAGATGCTATCTTTTTTCATATCAGCTTTTTACTCAATGTGTGTTACTGATTGGTTATCATCTCTTTTGTCACAAAACAGCAAAACATAGACACAAATCAGCAATTCGCCACCTTTTCGATTTTTTAAGTTTCTTACTGTAAAAATTTTTTGATAATTATTTCTTTTCAATAATAACTAAACTTTTTTAACAGGCTTAGAGAGGATGAAGTACAGTCGCAAAGCTAAACTTTTTGAGGATAGCAAAACAGATAGAAAAGGTTTTAGCAATGAAATGGAATCAAAGTTACAAAAGAAAGAAAAATTTTTTTCTGTCGGGATATACATTTTAATAATGATTATAACAATAGCACTGATGTTAATTCTGTTTAATGTTTTATAGAATGGTGACGAAGTCAATTAAGAAAATCATCAGGAAATTTAACTGAAAAGTTCTCTAATAAATGCTTAGTCAACTAATTCATAATCTTAAAAAAAGGAGGATCTTTATGAGAAAGCAAAAACCGATTGTTTTTCTCTTTTCATCAATATTGGTTTTACTCTTTTTCATTTCACCAGTATTGATTGCACAACACCATACAACCATTACCATTATGAGTAATGGAGGTGAAAAACAATCAAGCACCAATTACATACTTGTCGGGTCAGTCGGGCAGGTAGGTGTTGATTTAATTACAAATACCAATCATCACATACAATCCGGTTTCTGGAATGCGTATTACCAGGATGTAATTGTAGATGTGGAGGAACAGGACGTTCTGCCAGTTCAATATAAACTTGAGCAGAACTATCCGAATCCATTCAACCCATCTACAATTATAAGGTTTGCTGTTCCTGAAAGGAGTACTGTTGTTCTTAAAATTTATGATGTGCTCGGCAGTGAAATACAAACTCTGGTAAACGAGGAGATGGAAAGAGGATGGTATGAGAAAGTCTTCACTGCAAGCGGATATGCATCAGGAATGTATATCTACAGAATGCAGGCTGGTGATTATATCAGCACAAAGAAGATGTTGCTCGTTAAATAAAAGAATTTGTTATCAAAAAATATTTTTTAATTAAAATAATTAAACAGGAGATAAAAAAATGAAAAAGCTTTTATTACTTGCAGTTTTTATTGTTTTCACTTCTACAAACATTTTCAGTCAGGCGATACCAAAACAAATTGATTACCAGGGTGTTCTTAAAACATCTGCAGGAACAATTGTTCCGGACGGAAATTATCAATTAACCTTCAAAATTTACAATGACCCAACCGGAGGTACTCCGCTTTGGTCTGAGGCTCAAACGGTGGCAGTTGCTAATGGAATTTTCTCGGCTCATCTTGGAAGTATAACACCAATTACAACAGTTCCGTTTAACAGAATTCATTTTCTCGGAATAACTATCGGCGCTGATCCTGAACTTTCTCCGCGAACTTTATTAACGCCATCACCATATTCTTTTATGGCAATGAACGTAATGGATAACACAGTAGTTAAAAGCCTCAATTCCTTGAAGGATGATGTTAACCTTGTTGCAGGAAGTAATATTACAATTACGCCAAGTGGCAATAACCTGACAATTTCTGCAGCCGGCGGAGGCGGCGGAACTGTAACTCAGGTTAATACCGGTGCGGGATTAACCGGCGGTCCGATTACAACAACAGGAACAATCAGCGTTGCAAACGATGGTATTACAACTGCAATGCTTCAGAACAATTCTGTTACAAGTGCAAAGATAGTAGATGGAACAGTTGCAACAGCAGATCTTGGGGATAACTCTATAACTTCTGCAAAGATTCTGGATGGCACAATTGTAAGCGGTGATTTAGCAAATAACTCAGTAACCTCAGCTAAGATAGTTGACAATACAATTACTTCTTCAGATTTAAGTAATAATTCTGTTACTAGCGTAAAGATATTAGATGAACCAGGAATTGCGGAGGTTAGAAACGAAACCCCATTCTCGATTGCAGGAAACACAGCTATGACAACTATTGCCACATTATCTATTACAATTCCTGCAGCGGGATACATTGTTTTGGAAGGTAAATCTATTGCATGGTTTAGTGGTGTTACAGGTCAAAATGAACTTTATATGCAAATTGATGAAACAGAAGGTGGCACTATAGTAAATCCATATTGGACAAAAGCAGGTTTACAGGCTTATGCTTCTACCGGGCAGGCATTTTTCCCTGTAAGTTGCCAAAGAACTTATACTAAAAGTACAGGCGGTACTTATACATTTTATCTTGAAGCAATGCCTGTGAGTAGTAATGTTCCGGGGGCAACCACAAATTTATATATTACGCAATTTCGTGCTATATATTATCCAACGGCATATGGTGGGGTTACATCAATAAAAGAAAGTTCAGGAGGAAATGATGAATCGATTTCTTTAATCAAATAATAGAAAGAAAAAGAAAATAAAAAAGCTAAGCATTTAAGAAAAGAATAGGTTTTAAAAGTATTAAGACAAAAATATAGATAACAATATGCGCAACCCTGACATAGAAAGAAATTCTAAGTAAGAATATTATTTAGCTAACAGAGACGGGAGATGCATCCCGTCTCTACAAATAATTAAAGGATTAAAAATGAATTTAATATTGAAACCACTTATTGTCTTTAATCTTCTGATATCATCCAGTTTCGTTTATTCACAAAATTTCTGGCAGGGAGTTCCGGGACCTACCGGAACAGTAAATCACTATGCAATAAATTCAAGTGGATATATTTTTATTTCAGGCGGTTGTGGTTTATTGCGTTCAACAGACGATGGTGAAAGCTGGACTGGTGTGCAGCCCAGCAATTTTGGAGAAATTTCAATCACTATTAATTCAAGCGATCATGTATTTGTTGGAACTAATGGGGATGGAATTTATAAATCAACAAATAATGGTGGAAGCTGGACACAAATAAATAATGGCCTTACAAATCTTTATGTTTATTCTTTAGCTACACATCAGAATGATGATATTTATGCGGGTTTGTACCTAGATGTCTGCAAATCAACTGACAATGGAAATACATGGTCACCAACAAATTTAAATGCCATGTTTATCCACGCTATAGATATAAATACGAATGGAGTGATATTCGCTGCTGCTAATACTGTGGGTGTTTACAAATCAACTGATAATGGAGCTACCTGGAATATATGCAATAATGGTTTAACCACTGCTAATATTTTTACACTCAGAATCAGTCCCAATGACGATATTTACCTTGGTACTGTAAACGGAGGAGCGTTCCGTTCTACAGATGAAGGAAATAGCTGGATGCAAATCGGTTTAACTGGTTATGAAGTTCGATGCTTTGC
>JACAFA010000114.1 GCA_013388525.1 Ignavibacteriaceae bacterium
AGGATGCAAATATAATTCAAAGAAATTCGAATCGGTTATTACAACTTATTAATCAATTGCTCGATCTATCGAAACTGGATGCCGGTAAATTAAAACTTGAAGCCTCGAAGGGAAACATTGTTTCATTTGTAAAAGGAGTCACTCAATCATTTGAATCTTTAGCTGAATCAAAGGAAATTACACTAAAACTTTTGTCCGAAAAAGATTTTATAGAATTATACTTTGACCGGGATAAAATGATAAAGATACTTACAAATCTTTTATCAAACGCTTTTAAGTTTACACCGGAGGAAGGAATGATTACAGTATCGATCAATGAAAATCCTGCTGAATTATTTTTGCCATCTTTCAAAAAACAGGAGATTCCGGATCAGGTCCGGAATGACAAATGGAAAGGTTCTGTTGAAATTAAAATCAGAGACACAGGAATCGGAATTCCTCAAAATGAAATACCAAAGCTTTTTGATCGCTTTTATCAGGTAGATAACTCATTTACAAAAGAGCATGAAGGAACAGGTATCGGTTTAGCTCTGACAAAATAGTTAGTTGAATTACACCATGGAAACATAAGTGTAGATAGTAAAATCGGTGAATGGACAGAGTTTACTCTCGAATTTCCGCTTGGCAGAGATCATCTTAAAGATGAAGAGATTATTGCTGAGAAAGCGATTGAGTCCAATGTAATTCTGAATCCCGATGAATCTGAGAAAAAGAATCTTACTGATGCAATAACAAGCTTGGAAGATAGAAAAAACCCTAGGTCACACTTCGACCCCGCTATTACGGGGCAGGCTAAGCTCAGTTTGACAATGGAAAATCAGAATGGTGAAATAGAAACATTTGAGAAAACCATCATCCTAGTTGTTGAAGATAATTATGATATGAGAGAATATATAAAAGAATCGCTTGGTGACGCTTATCAAATTGAAGAAGCAGTTAACGGAGAACAGGGAGTAAAGAAAGCAGAAAAAATTATTCCCGATCTTATTATCAGCGATATGATGATGCCGAAAATGGATGGAGCTGAATTAACCAGAACTTTGAAAAACAACGAGATAACCAGTCACATTCCAATAATATTGTTAACAGCAAGATCAGGGCAGGAGAATAAAATTGAAGGATTAGAAACAGGCGCTGATGATTATCTTACAAAACCATTCGATACAAAAGAACTGCAGATAAGAATAAAAAATTTAATTACAGTAAGAAAAAAGCTGCAGGAAAAGTTTAGCAAATTTGGAACTAATTCTTTAGTAAGAGAAAACAAAAAACTAACTGGTTATGATGAAAAGTTTATGTACAAAGTAATGGAAGTAATTGAAAAACATATTTCGGAAGAAGATTTCAGCACAGAAGAATTTGGTGAAGAACTTGGAATGAGCAGAATGCAGGTACATAGAAAACTAAAAGCATTAACAGGAAAATCAGCAATACAGTATATCAGGAAAGTTAAGCTTGATAAAGCAAGAAAAATGATCCAGATGAAAAATGGAAACATTTCTGAGATAGCATATTCGTTGGGCTTTGGAAGTCCCGCTTATTTTACAAAATGTTTCAAGGAAGAATTTGGCTATCCGCCGAGCGAGATATCAGATTAACTCAAATCTAAAATTTTAATCCTTCCCCTTTCTGACCAAAAAAACTCTCAATTTTCCAAAATGTTACAAAAATAAAAGCTTTTGTTACAAATTTGATATTTACCTCCCTCATCAATTTTGTTTATTTGCAAAAAATATAATCAACAATTTTTATCAAGTACCGTGTATACGATTTTGCAGTTTCATTTGCGAATCAACGTATCTTGAACTGAACCTACACTAATTCATTCAAGGAGGCTGTAATGAAAAATTCTTCGATCATAATTGCAATGGCTATTTTGGCCAGTATTCTTTTCGGCTGTGAAAAAGTCGAAACACCGGTAGCTACGAGTGAGAGTGGTACCCTTCAGAAGATTGAGATTTCCGTTTCCGACGTAGAACAACTATATGACGCAGTGAACAATACGTCGAATAGCGGCAAGATGATTCGCCTGAATGCCGGCACCTATGTGTTGTCAGTGAATGATCCATCGGGAAATCCTAGACCAAATGGCGGTCGACTGGAACTTCAACAGGATATGTCACTTTCGGGAGTTACTAACGACCGCTCCGCTGTTGTCATCAATGCATCCGGCTTGCCAAATGCTTCGTTCTTAGTTGCTTTTGGTCGCACCGGACCTATTCGAATTGGGCTTGGCAATAATTCTATCGAGTGGCTTACAATATTAGGCAACGACCGCGCCGCCGGTGGGATAGAAACTGATCTGTCTGGAACGCCAACAACTCGAATCAGGGTTGCCCATGTTGTCTCTGGTGGAAGTTTGCGTGGTGTTGACGTAAGAAACATAGGAGCAACGATGGTTGGACGTCGGATTGATGCAGAAATAGTTGATAATGAGTGCTTTGGTATTGTTGAAGGCTTACGAATATTAAATACTAATGGTGCAAACCAGGCACAAATCTATGCCGAACTACGTAACAACCGGGCTCATGATTTTTATTTTGGTATAATCGTGAACAATAACCGATGTACTTCTTCAATAGTTGAAGTTACATCCCATGGTGACCGATTTGAGGGAAATGGTCTTGGTGGTTTGATCATGGGTGGAACTGCAGCAACAAATACATCTGTTTCAAATTCCACAACTTTTGAAGCACACGGTTCTAAATTCATCAATAATACCGGACCGATCGATCCAAACTTCAACGATGCCGGTGGATTACTGGTAATTGGTGCTGATGCATTCGGCCCTGATGTGACGTTCAACAACACTGTTACGGTGCGACTCTGGGGCACAAAGGTTTACGGTAATCAGAATATTGATTTTCAAACGTTCGGCAGTCGGTCACTTGCCAACCCACCTGTACTTGGCGGAACTAACAATCACGCGTTGATAGAGCTTCACGGCGTCAGCAAGCAGATTGACGTAGTTGCGATTGACAGCGCACCTGAAGATCCAAACCACACAAATACAGTGACAGTTGTGCGTTGAAGATGAAAAGGAATTTTGATCTTTAAAAATAAAAAGATGGTCTTTATCAAATAAGATTTATCAGAATAAATAATTATTAAAGAGAGTAATTGTATGAAAAAGTCTATGTCCCGTTTATTGATTGCTATTGCAATCTTTGCTTTGGCGTCGCCACTGCATGCTCAGTGGATTCAAACCAACTTACCAAATATGACTGTGAATGCTTTTACTGTAGATCACAATGGAGTTCTTTTTGCAGGAACTGAAAACGGTGTCTATCGTTC
>JACAFA010000099.1 GCA_013388525.1 Ignavibacteriaceae bacterium
CCGGCATCAAGGTAAGCATCATGCACGGTTGTTATTCCGAATGCTAAAGCCATCTCCTGATATTTTTCAAGTCCTTTCATTAATTCTTCTACAGAATAAACCGGGAAAATATCGTACACAAGATCAGCAGCATTTTCACGGAGAGTTCCATTTGGTTCATTTGTACCAGGATATCTTTCAATGATTCCACCATCAGGATTTTTAGTTGAGTTATTTATTCCTGCCAGTTCAAGTGTTTTTGAGTTTACCCATTTTGAATGTCCATCTTCTGATGAGAACGAAACGGGAATATCCTTTACAACTTCATCCAGAATTTTTTTATCAGGACCAGTTTTAGGAAAATCTGTATTACTCCAGCCTCTGCCTTTTATGAATTTGGCTTCCGGATGATCGATCAAATATTTTCTTATTGCATCCTGAATTTCTTCTTTTGTTTTGATTCCGTAAAGATTTAACTCATAGAAATAACGAAAAGAACTAATCGGATGAGCGTGTGAATCAATAAAGCCAGGTAGAAGCATTTTCCCATTCAGGTCGATGACTTTAGTTTTCTCTCCTATAAAATTTTTGACAGCATCATCTTTACCGACAAAAATAATTTTACCTTCTTTTACTGCAACAGCTTCAGCTATGCTGTTCAGACTATCAACAGTAAAAATAAATCCATTCTTAAAAACAAGATCTGCGGATTGTGATTTGTTTGAGGTGCATCCGTTAATAAAAACGATTAAGAAAGAAAAGAATGCAAGTAGAAAGAGTTTTAGAAACTTCATTTGCTGGGTTTAAACTCTTTTTTGTTAACGGTTAGTTTGTCCAGATTTTTCATATTCACTTCAACACCAATCCCTGGTTTTGTTGGAACATCCATCGTTCCATCTTTGTTTACAGTGAACTCTGGTTCAACTATATCTTGCTTATAATATCTTTTACTTGCAGAAATATCTCCCGGCAAAGTGAAGTTCGGAAGAGAAGCGAGTGCAACATTTCCTGCACGACCAATTCCGGATTCGAGCATTCCACCGCACCAGACAGGAATATTTTTAGTTTTACAATAATCGTGAATTAATTTTGATTCAGTGAATCCGCCAACTCTTCCCGGTTTGATATTAATTACTCTGCAGCTATCCAATTTAATCGCAGCACGGGTATCATCAAGTGAATGAATGCTTTCATCAAGACAAATTGGTGTTTTAAGTTCACGTTGAAGTTTTGAGTGATCGTAAATATCTTCATATCCCAGTGGCTGTTCAATCAGCAGTAAATTATAATCATCCATCTCTTTAAAAAGTTTAACATGCTTTAAATCATAAGCTGAATTTGCATCTACCTGCAGAAGAATTTTTGGAAATTCTTTCCTCAGAGCTTTAACGTACTGAATATCATTACCAGGAGAAATTTTTATTTTTATTCTTTTATATCCCTCATCCAGATAGCTGCTTACTTTTTTAATAAGTTCAGATTCAGAATTCTGAATACCGATACTCACGCCAACATCAATCTTTTCTCTGGTTCCTCCAAGCATTTTTGAAAGAGAAATATTTCTTGATTTAGCAAATACATCCCACAAAGCTGCTTCCAGGCCGGCTTTTGCCATCATATGTCCACGAACTTTTGAGTAAAGCGAAATTGCTTCTTCGACAGATGAAATATCTTTTCCAAGA
>JACAFA010000072.1 GCA_013388525.1 Ignavibacteriaceae bacterium
ACAAAATGGAATTTTGCTTCGGATGATTGGCACTGTCCGAATGCAGAAAATGATGTATGTGTCGGCGGTAAATACATCGCCAGAATGGAAGCCAAAGATGGCAGCTTTGGTTTTGACTTCGAAGCAATATATGATGAAGTAATCCATCAAAAGAAAATCGCATATACAATGACAGACGGCAGACGGGCAATAACTAATTTTGAAAATCAGAACGGTAAAACCAAAGTAATCACAACTTTCGATGCTGAAAACGAAAATCCTGTTGAGATGCAGAGAACCGGCTGGAAGGCAATTCTGAATAATTTTAAAAATTATGTTGAATCAAACTTAGGGAAAAATAAGGAGTAGTGATATGCAAAAACTAAATTTCTCATTTACAATCAACGCCCCAAAAGAAAAAGTCTGGAATACAATGCTGGAAGATAAAACCTACCGGATTTGGACAGAACCATTTAATCCCGGCTCGTATTACAAAGGGGATTGGAGTAAAGGATCAAAAATAATTTTCTTAGGTCCCGATCCCGAAACAGGAAAAGAAGGCGGGATGGTAAGCAGAATTGCTGAAAACAAACTCTATGAATTTATATCTATTGAACACCTCGGTATTATAAATGACGGAGTTGAAGATACTACGAGTGAGGAAGTTAAGAAATGGACACCTGCATTTGAGAATTATACTTTCAAAGAAAAAAATCGCAAAACTGAATTACTTGTAGAAACGGATATAAATGAAGAGTACAAAGAAATGTTTGAGAGCATGTGGCCGAAAGCACTTCAGAAACTTAAAGAGCTTGCAGAGAAAAAGTAGTCACCACTAAATTGCCACCCTCAATTAAATAATCAATCAGGATAATATTTGAAAGACGAATTGGAGTTCGGGCTACAGAATAATAACGACGAAACAACCTCAAAAGCAAATTCACTATGGCGCGAATTAAAAGATGCAATTCGCGGCAGTGAAGCAGACTATACAGAAATAAAAATCGGCAAAGCCATTTTTCTTCTCGCAGTCCCGATGATTCTGGAATTAATAATGGAATCTACCTTTGCAGTGGTTGATATATTCTTTGTTGGAAAGCTTGGTCCTTCCGCTGTTGCAACAGTTGGTTTAACTGAAACTTACTTATTCCTGCTCTACTCGATTGGAATGGGCTTGTCGATGGCAGTTACCGCAATCGTTGCAAGAAGAATCGGAGAGAAAGAAAAAGAGAAAGCCGGCATAACAGCAGTTCAGGCAATAATGATTGCTGTTCTCGTTTCATTGCCTTTTGCATTTACCGGAATTTTCTTTGCCAAAGATCTGCTGGCACTAATGGGCGGAGACCAGTGGGTTATTGAACATGGTTATAGATACATGCAATGGATGCTCGGCGGCAATGCAGTTATCATGCTTCTGTTTATTATCAATGCAGTATTCAGAGGCGCAGGCGATGCAGCAATTGCAATGCGTGTTCTCTGGATTGCAAACGGAATCAATATTATCCTCGACCCGGTGTTGATTTTCGGTTTAGGTCCGTTTCCTGAATTAGGAGTTGAAGGAGCTGCTATTGCAACAAACATAGGCAGAGGAATTGGCGTTATTACACAATTATGGTTTTTGTTCAGAGGAGTTAAGCATATTAAAGTGCTTCGTTC
>JACAFA010000093.1 GCA_013388525.1 Ignavibacteriaceae bacterium
TACAGTTCCATTAAATCTGTTGGCAATCCATTTATGCCAAACATAATGGAAAGCCAGCTTGGAAAAGATGACGGAGCCGGCTTTGGATGGAAAGATATTCTCGCAGTGAAATTTGGAGTTATGTATTCCGGCGTTAATGAATGGGATTTTATGGCAGGTTATTCATATAACGAAAACCCGATTCCTGACACTGAAGTGCTCTTTAACATTTTAGCTCCTGCTGTTATTCAGAATCATATTACTGCAGGATTTACAAAACACCTGGGAACTCAGCACGAAATAAGTCTGGCTTTTATGTATGCACTCGATAACAGTGTAACCGGTGCAAATCCATTGGAAGCTCCCAACCAGCAAACAATAGAAATTTCAATGCAGCAATGGCAGGTTGAAATTGGTTACGCATTCAGCTTCGTTCAATAAGATTTCATCCTGAATCCTGTCCCGAACTTGTTTCGGGATCGTTTCAGGATCTCAGAATACAAACTATAAACAGGGCATTACCAGGATGCCCTGTTTGTTTTTTTACCGTTTCAAAAACTTTAATAAACTAACGATCCAACCATATCGTTTAAATTAAATTATCCAACTTGATATTCTATAATTATAACTTTATCTTTGTTAAGAACAATTCCTATCTAATAATTTTTATCTATGAAAAAAGAAATACACAGCATTGACCTGAAGAACACCAATTTAAAAGTTACTCCACAAAGAATTGCTGTTCTCGAAGCGTTAAAAAATTTAAAAGAACATCCTACCGCCGATAAAATCAAAGAATATGTAGTTAAGAATCATCCAAACATTGCTGTTGGAACAATTTATAAAACCCTGGAAACATTCGTTGAAAAAGGATTGGTCAAAAAAGTAAAGACAGAACAGGATGTAATGAGGTATGATGCAATTCTTGATAAGCATCATCATCTGTATTGTGAAGACACCGAGCGAATTGAGGATTTCTTTGATGATAAACTAAATGATATGCTTGAAGAATATTTTAAGAAAAAGAAAATTCCCAACTTTAAAGTAAAAGATATTAAGCTTCAGATAATTGGAACATTCAATAATAAAAAAAATAATTAAATAACTATTAACCTTTAAACTATCAGGAGAATCAATATGAGTGATGAAAGTAAATGCCCTGTACCGCATGGAGTTAACCCTCTTGCGTCGGGAAGAGGAACAACAAACCGCGATTGGTGGCCCAATCAGTTAAATTTAGGAATACTTCACCAGCATCATCCGGCATCAAACCCATTAGGACCTAAATTCAATTATGCTAAAGAATTTAGTAAGCTTGATTACAAAGCTCTGAAAAAAGATTTGTATGACTTGATGACCAACTCACAGGATTGGTGGCCTGCTGACTGGGGTCATTACGGAGGACTTTTTATTCGTATGGCTTGGCACAGTGCTGGAACCTATCGTACCGGAGATGGTCGTGGTGGCGGTGGTACTGGTAACCAGCGTTTTGCACCAGTCAATAGCTGGCCTGACAATGGTAATTTGGATAAAGCACGCCGACTTCTCTGGCCTATCAAACAGAAATATGGAAACAAAATTTCCTGGGCTGATCTTTTAATCCTTGCAGGTAATGCTGCACTGGAATCAATGGGCTTTAAAACGTTTGGTTTCGGCGGTGGTAGAGAAGACATCTACCAACCTGAGGAAGATATTTATTGGGGAATGGAAAAGACATGGTTAGGTGATAAGAGATATAGCGGTGATCGTGAACTTGAAAATCCTTTAGCTGCAGTTCAAATGGGACTTATCTATGTAAACCCTGAAGGTCCAAATGGAAATCCGGATCCTGTTGCTTCAGGTAAGGATATTCGCGAAACATTTAAACGTATGGCTATGAATGATGAAGAAACAGTCGCTCTTACTGCTGGTGGTCACACATTTGGTAAAATGCACGGCGCCGGTGATCCAAAGTTAGTTGGTCCAGAACCAGAGGCAGCACCTATCGAAGAACAAGGTCTTGGATGGATAAATAAATTTAAAACCGGTAAAGGTCCACACACAACAACAAGCGGTTTAGAAGGTGCATGGAAACCAAATCCGACAAAATGGGATATGGGTTACTTCGATATGCTTTTTGGTTACGAGTGGGAACTGGTTAAAAGTCCTGCTGGTGCCTGGCAGTGGCAGGCAAAAGATGTTAAGCCTGAACATATGATACCCGATGCTCATGATCCATCAAAGAAACATCCACCAACGATGACAACTGCAGATTTAGCAATGCGATTTGATCCTATTTACGAACCTATATCAAGACGATTCCACAAAGATCCAAAAGCTTTTGCTGATGCATTTGCAAGAGCGTGGTTTAAACTTACACACAGAGATATGGGACCCAAAGCTCGTTATCTCGGTCCGGAAGTTCCAAAGGAAGATTTGATATGGCAAGATCCGATTCCTGCAGTCAATCATAAGTTAATCAACAAAAAAGACATCGCAGCACTTAAAAAGAAAATTTTGGA
>JACAFA010000094.1 GCA_013388525.1 Ignavibacteriaceae bacterium
ACTTTAAACCTTACACGAATGAACTACGAAGTAAAAAATTTCCAAAAAGAGGTAATTGAAAAAAGTTACGACAAACCTATTCTTGTTGATTTCTGGGCTGAGTGGTGCGCTCCATGCAGGATGCTCGGACCAATCATTGAGAAACTCGCTGATGAGAATAAAGATGAATGGGCACTTGTAAAAGTGGATACTGACAAAAACCAGGAAATCGCGATGCAGTATGGTGTTCGCGGAATTCCGAATGTAAAACTTTTCAGAAATGGTGAAGTGATCAATGAATTCACCGGTGCACTTCCGGAATCAGCGATTAAAGAATGGTTAAAGAAATCTATCCCTGGTAAATTCGCTGAACAAATTGAGCACGCAAAAATCTTATTGGACAGAGGTAATGCTGCTGATGCAAAAGTAATTCTTGAAGATGTTTATAAAGGCGATATAAATAATAGTGAAGTAAAAGTTCTTCTCGCTAAAATACTCTTATTTGAAAATCAGAAGGAGGCTTTGCGTTTAGCACAAAATGTTGATGGTAATCCGAACAATATTGAACTCGCTGAGGCAATAAGTACTCTGGCAGAATTATTAAACCGTGATAAAAATTCTTTTCCGGATTCGGATGCAAAAGAAGAATATCTTTCTGCGATTGAAGATATCAGGAGAAAAGATTTTAATACAGCACTCACAAAGTTTATTGATGTGATTCGATCAGACAGAAACTATGATAACGATGGTGCACGAAAAGCCTGCATTGCAATATTTAAATATCTCGGCGAGGAACATGAAATCACATTAAAGCACAGAAGAGATTTCGGAAGGGCACTTTATGTTTAAGATTATTTGAATTGATAAAATTGATCGAGAGAATGAGGGTTTGCTAATGCATCTTTGTTCTCAACTGATTCACCGTTCAGAATCTTTGAAACTGCAATTTCAACTTTTTTACCGCTGATTGTTCTGGGTATTTCCCTCACTTCAAATATTTCTGCAGGAACGTGCCTCGGTGTAGCTTTTAATCTGAGTTCTGATTTTATTTTTTCAATAAGCTGTTGATTGAGTTTGATATTTTCTTTCAAAACAACAAAGAGCACTATTTTTTCATCTCCGTTAAACTTTCTCCCGACTACGATGCTGTCATTTATCTCATCCATCTCTTCAACTATCCGATATATTTCAGCTGTTCCAATTCGAACTCCGCCAGGATTTAATGTAGCATCTGATCTGCCATAAACTATTATTCCACCGTTCTCAGTTATTTTTATGTAATCACCGTGAGTCCAGATTCCCACATATTTATCGAAGTATGCTTTACGATA
>JACAFA010000241.1 GCA_013388525.1 Ignavibacteriaceae bacterium
AACTGATTCAAAGTTTTACCAGATAAGTGCTGTATCTGCTGGTGTAAAAGAAGTTCGTAATGTTATCCAGATTGCAGAGCATAATAAAAGTCTTGGACTTCGCACAATTCTTTTTATTGATGAAATTCATCGCTTCAACAAAGCACAGCAGGATGCACTTCTTCATTCGGTTGAAACCGGATTGATAGTACTGATTGGTGCAACAACTGAAAATCCATCATTTGAAGTAATACCTGCTCTTCGTTCAAGAGCAAGAGTTTATGTTCTGAATGAACTTTCAAAAAATGATCTTCATAAAATTTTGCATAGTGCAATTTTGAAGGATGAGTTTATCTCCGGATTGGATATTGAAATTGCAGATGAAGACTACCTGCTTTATTTATCCGGTGGTGATGCGCGGATTATGCTTAGTATCTTTGAATCTGCTGTTATGCAGGAAATCAATAAGGAAAAAATTCTGATTACAAAAGAGCTTCTTGATAATATAATTCAAAGGAAAAATATTTTTTATGACAAAGGCGGGGAAGAACATTATAACTTAATTTCAGCGTTTATAAAAAGTGTACGTGGGAGTGATCCTGATGCTGCACTGTATTGGTTGGCACGAATGCTTGAGGGCGGAGAGGATCCTTTGTTCATCGCAAGAAGATTAATAGTTCTTGCGTCTGAAGATATTGGTAATGCATCGCCAAATGGTTTGGTTTTAGCTGAAGCAGCATTCAGCGCAGTGGAAAAAATCGGAATGCCTGAAGCGAGAATTATTCTGGCACAATGTACAACTTACTTAGCTTCCTCTCCCAAAAGTAATGCATCATACATTGGAATTTCAAAAGCTGAACAGGAAGTAAGAACGCAGCCATTATACCCGGTTCCAAATCATCTTCGCAATGCACCAACCAAATTGATGGAAGAACTCGGCTACGGTGATAAATACAAATATCCTCACGATTACGATAATAATTTTTTGATAGAAAAATATTTTCCGGAAGAGATGAATGGTAAACAGTTTTATTTCCCAACTGATAACGGTCAGGAAAAAAATCTAAAAGAACGACTTAAATCTTTATGGAAGGATAAGAAGAAATATTAGCTCGATTGAAAATTGCAAGATTTAAAGATTACAAGATTAATAGAAACCAATTTTTCAATTTTGTAATCTTGCAATTAAAGTAACGCAAACATTTTCCCCGGCAGCTGCTTAACCAGTCCTTTAAATTCAAGCGATAATAAATTAACGAGACATTCTGATGTCGTCATATTTGCTAAAGCAGCTATCCTATCTATCTGAAGTGGTTCAGAGTTTAAAACATTAATTAATTTTTCCTCAAACAAACTAAGATCAACCTGCTGCTTCGGTATGTTCTTTCCTAACACGGGTTTTAATTTTAACTCAAGTTCATTTATTATATCTTCCGCAGAAGTAATTAACTCAGCCTCTGATTTTTGAATTAACAAATTTGTCCCTTCCGACTGTCTCACTCCAACATTTCCCGGTAAAGCAAAAACTTCTCTGTTCTGGTCGAGTGCGAGAGATGCGGTTTGCATCGCACCGCCTTGAATGCCGGTTTCAATTACAATTACACCTAAACTCAATCCGGATATAATCCTGTTTCTTCGTGGAAAATTTTGTGCATCAGGTTTTGTTCCGAGTGAAAATTCACTAACAACCGCACCCGTCTCAGCAATCTTCTCAAAAAGTTTTCTGTTTTCAGCAGGATAAATAACATCTAATCCGCTTCCGACTACTGCAATGGTTCTGCCTCCTGTTTTGATTGCAGCATTGTGAGCGATTGAATCAATTCCTCTTGCCATTCCGCTGATAATTGTGATTCCCTGTTTAGCGAGTTCCATTGAAATTTTTTCTGCCTGAACTTTTCCATAATTAGTTGGCTGCCGGGTTCCAACTATCGCAATTGAGTATTGATCGCTTTCAGTAAAATCACCAAGTAGATAAAACAATATCGGAGGGTCATAAATTTTTTTCAGAAGTGGTGGATATTCCTGATCCCAGATAGTAATCAGTTTACCACCAAGCTTTTCTAATTTTTTTAATTCTTTTTCAGTGAATTTTTCTGTCTCATCTCGTTCGTGAGACGCTTTTCTGATTCTTTTAGCAAGGTTGGTGCTGATTCCCTCAACATTCATTAGTGACTGGTAATCTGCAGCGAGAATATTTTTTGTGCTTCTGAATTTTGCGAGAAGATTTCTGAGTTTCCCCGGTCCAATTCCTTCAATAGACAAAAGAAGAAACAGATCAGTTAGCTGTTCAAAATTTAACTTACTCACTTTCAAGACATTTTATTTTTTGGAAGAGTATTTTTCGTTTACGTCAATTGAATCAACAACGGCAACGACTATTGAATGAACCGGTGCATTTTTGTGTCCGAGAATTTGCTGAACTGCTTTTCCTTCCTGGACAAGTAAAACGGTATCACCAATTCCAGCATCAACAACATCAATAGCAACCACATCATTTTTTCCTATGTAGTTGTCATTCAAATCAATTGGATGAACGAGCAATAATTTTTGCGCTACAAGGTAAGAATTTTTCTGGGTTGAAACCAAATTCCCTTTAACTTTTGCCAGGATCAATTTCGTTTTCCTGTCTGCCCATTATGGAGTTTTGTTCTTTCTCTGCCTTTTTTCTTAAAAAGATTGATAACGGAAAAATGATCACATATGCAATGAAAAGTAAGATAGGAGAAATTACAAGAGAGGAGAAACTATCCCAGGGACCAATCGTCATAAAATAAAATCCGATTATTGTTACTATTAACCCGAGTGCAAGCAAATAGTAATTTTTCTTTTCCCAATAAATATTAAAGGGAGATCCTGCGCTTTTCCTGGTTTGCTTGATTGTTTTCTTTTTGATTTTAGTTGCCATAATTACTCCATACTTAAAAAATAAAAAGCCCAGCGATGGGGGACCACTGGGCTCGGCTCTGTTACATCAAAGGGCAGGGGAGAACCCTTTGAAAGAGCCGTTAGAAATATATAGATGATAAGTGCTATTTGTCAAGTATTCCCTATTTGCTTATCTGATAAACAATTTTTCTTATTGTATCAAACTGAAGATAAGGATATTCTTCGCGAATTGCATCAATTGCGTCGCCGGCGCTTACCTTACCAGCCCTCAGGCTCTTGAATTTTTTGCGAATTTGATAATCCCGAACAGCTTTCTCATCAATTAGACCGTGAGCTTCTAACAGCTCAAAGATCTCGTCACTGATTAATTCAGACAGAGGATTGTCTATTTTTGCTTTTATTTGATTCATCTCTGCTTTCCTTTCTTTTTGTTAATGAATGTCATTGCGTTATTACAGTAGCAATCATTTAGAAATAAGTCCTCCGTATTTTGTTCCATACAATTTAAAACTAAAAAACCGACCAGAGAAGTTCCCTAAAATCGGCATAAATCTGCTACTCTGGTTAATAAAAGTTCCTTAAAAAATGTTTTTATTAAAATAGTAGCAAATCGGTCAATAAATTAAAATATTCCTTAATTTTTGTTGTAAATATAGTAAATAAATAAATTAAATCAACAAGAATTTTATGCTCGAACATTTGAGAACTAGCGAAAATGGATATTTTCTTGAGAAATTGGTGCAGTGAGGGAAGAAATCATACTTGACAATGGAAATTATTTTTAGTTTGTTTTGATTGTGAGTTTATTCGATTATGCTAATTACGGCAATAGTAAATTATATTTTTGAATATAAAAACTGAAATTGTTTTACTAATAGTTTATGACATTCTCGGAAGAGAAGTTGCAACATTAGTTAACGAAGAAAAACCCGCAGGAAGTTATGAAGTTCAGTTTAATGGTAATGAACTAACAAGCGGAATATATTTCTACCAGCTGCTTGTCTCGGCTTTGCAAAGCAAAGACGGAAAAGCTGGTAAATATTCAGAGACAAAGAAGATGATACTGCTTCGTTAATTAATTCGTCGTGTTATTAAAGAGAGTCTATTAAATATTTCATTTATAATTAAATCATAAGGAATAATACCCGCTTCACTTTTTACCATTCTCAATAGCATATTAAAAATTGCTTCAGGCGACAGCAAATAATGTTGCTATAACACTTATAAAAACAGTAACTTTGGACGTTTTTTATAATAATTCATCATAAAACCGAAAATCAATGGAAACAAAAGAACCTCAATCCAAAATCTCTGATAACAGCGAATATAAAGTCGGACATTCTTTTATAGAGTTCCTTGTAGTTTTAGTTAAATACAGATGGTTTCTTTTTTTGTTTGTTTTTATCATTACAGCAGGTGCAACTACCTATGCCTTGCTTGCAACAAAATGGTATAAAGCATCATCATCTGTTCTGCCAGCAGAAAAAACAGACTTTTTAGGATCGATAGGAGGACTCTCTTCAATAGTAAAAAGTTTTTCTCCAAGCAAGGGTTTAGCGGCTTTAACGGGTACTTCTGAAACTGATCGTTATATAGCAATTTTAAAAAGCGCGACATTAACAGATGATGTTATTGAAAAATTCAAGATCGTTGAAGAATATGAAATGGAGGATGCATATTATGAAAATGTTGTAAAGGCGTTTAATAATAATCTGGATATTGATGTTGCTGATGAAGGTAATTTGGTTGTCACTGTTTATGATAAAGATCCGCAAAAAGCCGCAGACATTGCAAACTATATGATAGCTAAGCTGAATGAAATGAATACTGAATTGAGTGTGACAAATGCAAAAGCAAATCGTGAATTTATTGAGAAGCGGTATATTGAAAATATTTCTTCCATTGATTCGCTTGAAAATCAGATGAAAGATTTTCTGCAAAAATACGGCGTTATTGCAGTACCCGAACAGCTTGAAGCAACAGTAAATGCAATGGCTGATATTTATGCTCAACTTGCACAGAAAGAGATTGAGTTGAATGTAATGAAACGGACATACGGCAACGACAGTCCATTGACTTTGAAAGCGGAGATTGCATACGAAGAAACTAAAAGAAAAATAGAGATGATAAACTCCGGACAAGGGATATCAGAGGATGGAGTGAATTTATTAATTCCGTTTAAGAAAGCGCCGGGATTAGGTTATAAATATTTCAAAATTTACCGGGACCTGGAAATTCAATATAAGATACTTGAGTTGGTTCAACCTATGTATGAGCAAGCCAAGGTTGAAGAATTTCGTAACACACCTTCAGTGTTAATTTTGGACTATGCCGGACCAGCTGATCGAAAGTCACGTCCTAAAGGTTCACTTTATTTTGTAATATCATTTTTTGCTTCAACATTCTTTGGTTTGTTAATAGTTTTTTCTCTGGAAGGATTGAAGAAGATAAAATCAATTGCGCCGGACAAATATGAATTTATGAAGACCTCTTTACGTTTTCGGAAGAGACGTTAAAGCATATCATCTGATTAATTATGCCTGTCATTAGTTTTGTCTGCCTATTAGCGTTCTTATTAATTCTAAGCTTTGCCTTTAGAAAAAATGCGGACATACTTTCGCCCGGAAGAATCTTTCTCCTCTTATGGTTACTTATTCTTGGTTTGGTGGAATTAAAATTTAGCAGACTTCAGTCCGAATGGGACTTGTTTGATTGGTCCATTGTATTATTAGGTTTACTAACTTTTCTGACGGGAATATTTATTTCATATATAATAAATTTAGATAAACCCTTTCTCCCCGTATCGAAAATAAGATTGAAGTTTAGAGAATTGGAAATCAACGAATCAAGACTGTTTAAATTTATCATTATATATTTCTTTGTGTGTTTAGTCAGCTTTGTTATCGAATGGCAGATTGAAGGCTATATACCTCTCTTCACTTCCAAACCTGATTCTGCAAGGGTAATGTTTGGTGTGTACGGACTTCATTATATTGTCAACAGTATTAATGTCGTACTATTCTTAATTATTCAATACTTCATCTTTGTAAAGTCAAACTTTACTAAAAAATTTGTCCTTGTTTTGATTTTTATTCTGTCACTTGGAAATTATATTCTTTTTGTTCAACGTTTTGGTTTATTCATCTTATTTATGATGGCCTTTTGTCTTTATTATTATTCAGGTAAGAAACTAAGGATCAGGTCAGTAATTTTATTTCTCGTTATACTTTTGGGATTAATAATCGGTATTCAATCACTAAGAGCAACACAATTATTCTCAACTTATATTTATGTTCAGTCAGAAATGAAATTTTCTCCCCGGTATTTAGATTTTACACTTCCTTATATGTACTTAAGTATGAACCTCGAAAACTTCGTAAAGTATTATTCCAATATTCAGAATCATTCGTTTGGTTTCTTTACTTTTGAATATTTAATTGAAGCATCGACAATAAGAAAATGGTTTATAGACTATTACAACTTTAATAGGATTGAAAATTATATCGGTGGATATAATACATACCCATTTTTCTGGACATACTATCTTGACTTTGGGATCGCAGGCTTGGCATTAATGCCATTTATAATTGGGTTCATATTTTCAGAGATTTATTATTTCTTTCATAGAAATCCTACATTAGTAAAGTTGGCATTAGTCTCAATTGCCTTTGCGGTAATTATGATATCCTTCAATTCTGATGCATTATCAAGATTGGATACTGTATTACCTTTTACGGTAATCGTCTTAGCTCAATTCTTATTTATGAAAAGAGAAACAGCAGAGAATTGATAGTGATATTTATTCTGATTTTTTACCCCTTATGAAATATGTCGAATGGATGAATCTTTAAATCATAATAGTGGATACAGCGGTCGCTCGATTGCAAAGAACACAGTTTATAATTTATTGGGTTATGGCATTCCAATAATTGCAGCATTATTATTTATTCCTATTTTAATAAATGGATTAGGTGAAGAAAAATTTGGCATCTTGAATTTAGCCTGGATGATAATAGGTTATTTTAGTTTTTTTGATTTTGGAATCGGAAAAGGATTAACAAAAATAGTATCTGAAAAAATTAGTCTAGATCAAACAGATCAAATCCCGGTTCTATTTTGGACATCACTGGTTTTAATGTTAATGATTAGCGGGGTTATTTCTGTTCTTCTTCTTCTTTTTGTTCCTTATTTCGTTAGCCTTTTTAATGTTTCTCAAAATTTAAAGCAAGAAACTACTAATACTTTCTATCTTCTCTGCCTCTCTATTCCTGTAGTTTCAACAACAGCCGGATTACGTGGCGTCCTAGAGGCGTATTTGCAGTTTGGAATCATCAATATCGTAAGAATAGTTCTTGGATTACTAACTTTTGTCGGGCCAATTGTTTGTCTGGTTTTTACTAACAGTTTATTATGGATTGTTGTTTTCCTTTTAATCATTAGGGTTCTTATCTGGTTATGGTATCTTAAGCTTTGCATAAAAACCAATCCAGGAATTAGTCGTAAGGGACTATTGGACTTTAACTCAATAAAACCTGTTATTAAATTTAGTGCTTGGATAAGCCTTGTAAACATAATTGGTCCTGTTATTTTATATTCTGACAGATTTCTTATCGGAATTTTGATATCTGCTAGTGCGATTTCTTACTATGCAGTTTCTTATGAAGTTGTATCAAAACTGCTTCTTATTTCAGGCGCTCTGGTTGGAGTTTTATTCCCGGTTTTTTCAGCCAGCTATTTTAGTAATCCTGAAGCATCAAAAAAAATATTTTTGCGTGGCATTAAATTTATTTTTCTAATCATTTACCCAATAGTTTTTCTGATAGTTATTTTTGCCTTTGAAGGAATGGGAATTTGGCTCGGAGAAAAATTCGCAGAAATTAGCTCAATAATTTTACAGTTTTTAGCTATTGGAATATTTTTCAATAGTATTTCTGCTATTCCAAATAATTTTTTTCAAGGAACAGGAAAACCTAAAATCCCTGCTATAATTAATCTTATTGAATTACCTTTTTACCTAGTAGCAATGTGGTTTAGCATCAAACATTGGGGGATTCAAGGTGCTGCCATTACTTATATGATTGCGGCTGCAGCAGATGCACTAATAATGTACAGTGTTGCAAGAAGTAAATTTAAAGTAACATTTGGATCGAACTTAAATCTTTTCACCTTTTTTCTAATGATAATAATTTTATTTGTTTCATTCTTCGTCAGTTCTCTTCAATATAAAATTATTTTTGCATTGGTAGTTCTCTCATTATTTATAATCCTGGGATGGAAGCATTTTCTCACAGAAGATGAAAGACTTTTTTTTAAATCAAGACTTAGAAATGTTTAATAAATGTGAGTCTTTGATATTACGTGGATAAATTAAGATAATAAATGACAAGGATAGCAGCAGTAGTAATTTTGTACAATCCAGATAAAAATATTCTGGATAATATCAATTCCTACAAAAATCAGGTTGAAAGAGTTATTATCGTAGATAATTCTGAATTATCGAATGAGTTATTACTACGCACTTCTAACGCTAATAATATAGAATATATTTTTAATAATTCTAATGTAGGGGTAGCTGCTGCATTAAATATAGGTGCACAGAGGGCTATTGATCAGGGTTTTGATTTCTTGTTAACTATGGATCAAGATAGCAAAGCAGAAGTTGGAATGGTTAATATGCTTGTAAATTTAATGCAGTCTTACGAAAGGGTTGGGATAGTGGCTGCAGAACCATTTGATAGTGATATTCAAACCCCAACTAATTCAGATAATTTATATATTAAAGATGTGCTCTTTACTATTACGAGTGGGAATCTTCTTAATTTAGCTGCCTATAAAGACGTAGGTGGTTTTTTTGAGAAATTATTTATCGATCACGTAGATCATGAGTATTGTTTGAGGCTGAATAACAATAATTATAAGGTTATTAGAACTAACAAAGTTTTAGTATTTCACAAATTAGGTAATTCAAATCGGAAAAAATTTTTTCGATGGACCTTCTATCCTAGCCATCATCCCCCTCTAAGATTATATTACCGAACCCGTAACCGTTTTTTTGTTGATAAATTATACAAAAAATCATTTCCTGAATATGTGAAAAGAGATAAACGAAATTTTATTAGAGAGCTATTTGAGATTATAGCATTTGAAAAGAATGTTTGGGCAAAGATCAAGATGATTTTACAGGGTTATATTGATTATAAAAAAAACCGTTTTGGAAAGTATTTGAATGCAAACAATGAATAAGGACATACAAAAAACAGTTTGTGGAGTTACTATTCTTTATAATCCAGAGAAGGTTGTAGTTGAAAATATCGATAGTTACGTTAAACAAGTTGATTATTTATTTATAATCGATAATTCAGATTTCGCTTCAGATTTTGTGAAATCTTACTACATGTCAAATAATAAAGTAGAATATATATTTAATAATGGTAATCTTGGTATAGCTGTAGCATTAAACATTGGTGCACATAAAGCGCTGGAAATGGGATTTCAATACCTACTTACAATGGATCAGGACAGTAAAGCTCCTTTAAATTTAGTAAGTTCTTGTGTTTCTATTTTTGAAGGAAGCAATAATGTAGGCCTAGTTACGCCAATACATGGAAATAAATACGGCACTCATATTAAACCTGTAGTTAGTAAAACTGAAAAAGTGACAATGGCCATGACTTCCGGAAATCTGATTTCCTTGGATGCTTATAAAAAGGTAGGCGGTTTTGATGAAGATTTTTTCCTTGATTACGTGGATATTGAGTATTGTTTTAAATTGCATTTGCATCACTACGATTTGATTCGAATAAATGATTTAGTTCTTGATCATAATGAAGCAGACCTTACTGAGATTAGTATATTTAAGAAAAAAGTCCATCCGCATAACCATAAACCCTTTAGGTGGTATTATAAAACCAGAAATATGTTTCTGCTAAGAAAAAAATATAAAAATATTTTTCCGGAACTATTTAGTATTGAATTTAATTCATATTTACGGATGATAGCTCGACTGATTTTATTTGAAAAATATAAAATTCGGAAAATCAAAATGATTCTATTAGGGTGGTGGGATTATTTGAACAACAAAAAGGGGAAAAAATTCTGAAACGCGATGTAATAATTACTATTTTTAATGTAATTCTAAGTTCCATAAATATTTTTATTGATATTATTTACACGGATTGATAGTAGAATGACAAAATTACTTTTAGCAAAGCAGTCTAAATATGATTTCTTTTTCATCTCATTATCAATACATTATTGAATTTTCATCTACAATAAACAGAAATGAATGTGAGTTGTGTTAATGAAGAGTAGCCCTATAAATGTTCTAATTGATGAAGGAAGATCTGCTGTTGGTAAACCGACAGGCATAGGCTTACAAGCAATAAATCTACATAAACATTTGAAAAAATATTGTAACTGTAAAATTTCCAATTACGAAGCGCTGAAAATTCTACCCAAAGGAATAAGAAAATTCAGCATGGATGCCTTAAGGAATATTCTAGCTCCGTTTCAAAAATATGATATTGTTCATTATCAAGATAATTATGCAACTCTATTTAGTGGTAAAAGCAAAAAGATTGTCACCATACACGACTTAGGAGTTTTTTTGTTTCCCGAAACAGTTCCATTTATTTATGTAAAATATAATCAGCATTCGATTAAAAAAGTCGCTCAAAGAGCAGATTGTATTATTACCCCTACAGAAGCTATTCGGAGAGAGTTTCTTGAAATGTTTCCAAGTACGAATCCTGCAAAAATTGTATGCAGCAATGATGGAATCAGGGATGTATTTTGGAATTATGAAGGTTCGAAAAAAGTACTTATTGATAAATTCAAAATTCAACCATACACATATTTTTTCTTTCTCGGCAGTTTGTCTAGAAGAAAGAATCTAAAATTTACTTTAGAATCTTTTATAGAAGCGAAGAGCAAAAAGCAAATTGATAATAATACATTAATGGTTCTTGGTGGACAAAAATGGTGGGGCGCTGGGGATTTTAAACATTTATTGCGTGATGATTTAGGTATAAAAACACTGGGATATTTAAACGATGATGATATTGTTACATTATATAAATACAGCAAAGCTTTTGTATTTCCATCATTATACGAAGGATTTGGAATGCCGATTATTGAAGCGATGAGTCAAAATACCCCGATTATTATCTCAAATATTTCTACGAGCAATGAGTTAAACTCAAAGCATAATAAGCAAATGTTTTGTTTCGAACTAGATGATAAAGAAAGCCTCATTGAAAAGTTTGTTGAATTGGATAAAAATCATTCTTTAATAAGAGAAAATCTGAATTACGGTGATATCTCAATTTATAATTTTGACAATGTTGCCAAAGAGCACTTTAAGATTTATTGCAAAGTTTTGGACGAAGCCATTTGATTATCAATTTAGTAACTAATATTGTCAGAAATATTTGACTGTAGATATGCGAATCGGTATAGACGCCCGACTGTTAAGTGGAAATATGACTGGCATTTCAAGATATCTTTGGAATGTGATAAAATATATCCCTGAATTCGATAAAAAAAATAAATATTTTTTGTATTTACAAGATGAGGTAGTCCTAAAAAATAGCTTTTACAATTATGTAAATGTTCCTAAAAGCAAACTTCCTAAGCAGGTTTATTCTCATTATTGGTTAAATTTTGTTTTGCCGAAATCATTAGAAAAAAATAAAATTGATTTATTTTTTACACCATACATTTTAGTTCCAGTTAAAAAATCACTTCGCAAAAATGTAATTGTTATCCACGATGTAATGACCAGAGCCTGCCCTCAGTTTTTTACAGCTTATTATAAAAAGTATATGAGCGTTATTGTTCCGCAGTCAATAAAAAGAGCAGATGCTATTGTAACGGTTTCCCAATCGGCAAAAAATGACATAGTTAAATTTTATGGTGTTTTACCTGACAAAATTACTGTTACCCACTTATGGACTGATGACAATTATAGACCATTAGATATTGACAGAGAAGAAAGAATAGTTTTGATGAAAAAATATGACCTTCCAGAAAAATTTATTTTATATGTTGGGGCCATTGAAGAAAGAAAAAATATTCCTGGAATATTAAAAATTTCAGATATTCTAAAATCCAATAATATCGATATTAAAATTGTATTGATAGGTGCTAAAGGATTTGGTTTTGATCGATTCAAAGATGAAATAATTAAAAGAAAAGATAGAGTGTTACATATCGATTATGTACCTGAGCAGGATTTACCTTTTATCTATAATTTGGCTAAGATTTTCCTTTTCCCATCTTTCTATGAGGGATTTGGTCTTCCTCCTCTCGAAGCAATGAAATGTGGATTACCCGTACTAGCTGGTAAGAATTCATCAGTGATTGAGGTAGTGGGAGAGGGCGGTTTATTATATGATGTGGAGGCTTACAAATCATTCGCTGATAGTATTATTTCATTATTAAACGATGAACACAAATATTTTAATATGAAACACAGGGCGATTAAACAATCTGAAAATTTTAAACCTGAAAATGAAATAGTCAAACTTATTAATCTTTTCAACACTCTGAAGTAAAAATTATTTCTTTTGAGAAAATTTTATCTTTTTATCTTGTTTATAAATGTTCTGACGGATTTTCATTATTAACTTGTCTTTGATAATTAACCATATTAACTTTTCATAACAAGTTTAAAGAATAAGGCTTCATTTTTTTATCAAAATAGAAGTTGAATCTTTAATAATATCGTAAACTAAATGAGGTTAACTAAATGAATATTGCTTTCATAAATCCCCCGTTTTTCCCTAAATATTCTAGGGGATCAAGAAGTCCTGCTGTGACTAAAAGCGGAACAGTTTACTATCCTATTTGGTTAGCTCTTGCAGCAGGAGTTGCAGAAAAAAATGGTCATCAAATTACACTAATAGATGCACCTGCAGAAGCAATTTCAATTGATGAAACAATGAACCGACTTTCCAAATTCAATCCACAGATTACAGTAATTGAAACAAGCACAGGCAGTATAAGTAGTGATATAAAATTTGCTGAAGAAGTAAAGAAAAAATTTAATGGTGTGTTTATATGTCTTGTTGGTAACCACGTAACAGCAGTTGATAGAGAAACACTGGAAAATTCAAACTTAATAGATGCTGTTGCCAGAAATGAATATGAAGCTACCATCGTTGATTTGGCTGAAAAACTTGAAAGAAAAGAATCACTGGATAAAGTATTATCTCTTACTTGGCGTAATGGAAATGAGATAATTGTAAATGGCCACCGCCCTGCAGCAACTCAGGCTGATCTGGATGCAATGCCATTTGCAAGTGAAATTTTCAAAAGATTCTGCAATCCAAGAGACTATTTTTTTGCAGCTGGTCGTTACCCGCAAATGATGGTTTATACAGGAAGAGGCTGTCCTTACCTTTGCACCTGGTGTGTTTATCCTCAGAATTTTTATGGTCATACTTATCGTCATCGTTCACCACAGAGTATTGCTGCTGAATTTAAGTACATCGAAGAAAATTTTCCTGAAGTTGTGGAAGTAACAATTGAAGATGATACGTTTACTGTTTACAAAAAGCATACGATAGAAATTTGCAAGCTCCTTATTGAACAGAAAAATAAATTGACATGGACCTGCAACGTGCGTGCTGATCTGGATGAAGAAACAATGCATTGGATGAAAAAGGCAGGATGCAGGCTTGTTATTGTCGGATTTGAAAGTGGTTCAAATGAAATTTTAAAACTTATGAAAAAGGGTGTTCGTGTTGAACAATTCACAGCAGCTGAAAATGCCAGAAAAGCTGGTTTGTTAATTCATGCTTGCTATATGATGGGTAATAGAGGTGAAACTCTTCAAACAATGAACGAAACTCTGGAACTTGCGAAAAGATTAAATACTGATACTGCTCAGTTTTTCCCGCTTATGTTATATCCAGGTACTGAAGCATATGAATGGGCGAAGAAAGAAGGGTTAATAACTGCTAAAACCTGGGATGATTGGCTGACCCCAGAAGGATTACACAATACCGTTGTTGGTACGCATGACCTTTCAGCTCAAGAGATTGTAGATTTTTGTAATTATGCCAGAAGAGAATATTATCTAAGACCTGCATACATTATGATGAAAGCAAAAAATATAATAAAACATCCATCTGAACTTAAAAGAACTTTAAAAGCATTCCTGACTTTTTACAAACATCTTTTTAGTAAGGAATCTAAAGCTAATACAAGTAAGTTTAAGTCTCGATTAACCCCACATAGCGATGTAGCACAAGAGATAATTACGGAAGAGTCTGCAAATAATTTTGTTAATAAATCTTCCGAGTCTAGGGCAGTTCAAAAAGAAACTGTAGCATAGATTTCTATAAAAAATTTTTATTCAGATTCTATCTTGGAAGTTGTCAAATGCAATTACAAGAGATTTGAATAATTTTTTCTACGGCAGGTGCATTTTATAGTGCAAGTCCAACAAAATACAAAATTGATTTATATATTTAGTATAACTATTTACAATATTTATTAATCCGAGTGGAACTTTACATTGCAGCAATTTTCTGGTTTGCTGTTTTACTTCTTAGCCATGCATATTTTATTTATCCTTTTTCTCTGAGGATATTTAATCTCTTTAAATCAAGTCCATCAGTTAACTATCAAGATGAATTGCCCTCAATTTCAATTTTGATTGCAGCTTACAATGAGGAAAAAGTTATTGCAGAAAGAATTGATAACATAAGAAATCTTGACTATGATTTTAATAAACTTGAATTGATTATTGGTTCAGACTGCTCTGATGATAAGACTAATGAAATCTTGAAGTTGAAAAGCCAGGATTATAATTGGTTAAAAATATGTTTTTTTGATAAGCGTAGAGGTAAAGCAGCTGTATTAAATGATTTAGCACAAATTGCAAAAAATGATATTCTTGTATTTTCTGACGCAAATACTAAGTTTGAAAAAGCAGCTTTAAAGCATTTAGTGTCTTATTTTAATGTCGAGCAAGTTGGTGGTGTGTGTGGAAGACTCTTATTGGAAGAGCCAACAAATGGATTTGACAAAACTAACAGAGAAAGATTGTATTGGAAATATGAAACACAATTGAAAAAACTGGAAGGCAATCTGGGAATTCTGATATCAGCAAATGGCGGTATTTATGCAATAAGAAAAAAGCTTTTTACAAAATTCCCGGTTAAAGAAGCTGTAACCGATGATCTATTTCAAACTCTGGCGGTTTTGAATCAAAATTATTTGTTCCTTTATTCTTATGATGCGGTTGCGAGTGAAGAAGTATCAAAGGAAATTATAACAGAATTCAGAAGAAAAGTTAGATTCGCCGCAACTAATTTTCAAACATTAAAATTTTTTCAACAACTTTTAGCAGCAAAGAAATTATTGATCTCTTATGCTTTGTGGTCACACAAAATTATACGCTGGTTTGTTCCGATTATTTTAATTGTACTTTTTATTACTAATGCTTTACTTATAAATGATAGCATTATGTATTATATAATATTTTTAATTCAGTCATTCTTTTATTCTGCTGCTATTCTCGGATTTATTTTTAACAAGTTGAAAATTAATATTCCAATCTTCGGAATCGTATATTATTACATTTATACTAATATAGCTTTGTTGGTTGGACTCATTAAGTTTTTATTTGGGAGACATGCTTATATCTGGGAATCAACGCCGAGATAATTATTCGTTTGTTGTTTAATTCTTTTGGTTTCTAAACCCCTCTGCTTTTACCAACTATCATTTGCCAGATGGTTAGAAGGATTATTTGAATGTCGAGCCAGATTGACCAGTTTTCAATGTACCACAGGTCGTAATCAATTCTTAGCTTTGTTCTTTTTCGGTTTTCTTCTTCATCAGTTACGTCTCCCCTCAATCCGTGAATTTGTGCCCATCCTGTAATTCCGGGTTTTACATTTTGTCTAATTCTTATTTCATCAACAATTTTACTATACAGATCGTCATAAGCGATTGCGTGAGGTCTTGGTCCAACTACAGACATATCTCCAATCAAAACATTTATAAATTGAGGTAACTCGTCTAGATTATATTTTCTTAGAATTTTTCCAACTCTTGTTATGCGTGGATCGTTTTCAACAACAGGTTTAAATTCATCCACAGGAAGTTTTTCATATTTCATTGTACGAAATTTTATGCATTTGAATTTTCTGTTTTTAGTTCCTATTCTATCCTGTATAAAAAAAACAGGTCCTTTGCTAAAAATTATTGAGATTATTATTATCAATGGGATCATCCAGCTTAAAATCAGAATGATGACCAGAAGTGAAAACAAAATATCAAAAACTCTTTTTACAAATCTCCACTGAACTTCATTCAAAGGCTCGCGTCGTGCAGTGATTATCGGAAAGCCACCAAAAGTACTTAATTGAAATCTGCTTGAAATTAAGTTGTGATAATCCGGAATAATGTGAACCTTCACTGCATTTTTATCGCATACTTTGATAATTGTTTCCAGTAAATGACGTGATCCTTCCGAGATAGCAATTACCGCTTCATCAATTTTTAATGTTGTGAAGTTTTTTTCCAGGTTATCAACTAACATTTCTACTGAGGTTTTGGTATCTGAATTACCTGCAGAAATAAATCCTTTGAAATTATAACCGAAATCCGGATTGCTTAAAATCATTTGCTGAAAACTTTGTGCAAGTTCACCTTCACCGATGATAATAAGGTTGCGGATATTTTTTCCTTTTCGTCTTAAATATTTCAGAATCTTCCGGAAAATTATTACTCTGATACTAATGAATAGAACAAGCAAAATAAAATAATAGATGATGAAGTATCTTGTGAATAAATTTTCTTTAGTCAGGAAAATGAAAATTATTGTTACAACGAGTTGGGAAAGAGAGTTCTTTATAATGTTTGTAAGTTGAACGGGGAAGTTCCTTGAAAAAAAGTCATCGTAAAAATTTAATTGATTTGAAACGATAATCCATAACAGGTTTAACCCGATCAGCAGGAAAAACATGTAATATTTATCGAGCAAAATTTCCCACGATTGTGCACTTATTGCAGAGAGAAGGAAAGCACAATTAAGCAAAAGCAAGTCGCTGAGTAATTTAAAGAAGTATATAGATCGTTGGTTAACCACCATAATAAATTTAAGCAATCAATTTATTTTTGAAAGTTTTCAAGTTTATCAGTTACGAACTTAATTATTTTATCTTCAAAGGTTTTCCTGTTAAATTTTTCAGCATGCTTTCTAATGAACTGAGGATCAAAATTTTCAATGCTCTTTTCGAATTTTATTATTGCTTCTTTAATTGAATCAGGAGTTTGTTCACTAAAATGTATTCCGGTTTTATTGTTTAATACAGATTCAGCTGTTCCACCTTTATTCAGAGCGATTACCGGAGTTCCGCAAGCCATCGCTTCAACAACAATAATTCCAAAATCTTCTTCAGCAGCAAATACAAATGCTTTTGCCCTCTTTAAATATTGCTTAAGTTGCTCTTCGGGCTGGTAACCTAAAAATTCAATATTAGCACCGGCGAGCGTTTTAAGTTTTTCTTTTTCAGGTCCGCTGCCGATGACAAAAAGTTTTTTGTCAGGCATTTGATTAAAAGCTTCTACAATTAAATCTGTTTTTTTATAGGGAACCAGTCTTGAAGCAGTAACATAGTAATCTTCCCGTATTTCGGAAACTTCAAACTTATCAACATCTACGGGAGGATAAATAACAACAGAATCACGTTTATAAATTCTTTTAATTTTTTCAGCGATATGGTTAGAGTTGGCAATAAAGAAATTCACATTTTCTGCTGACTTCAGATCCCAGTTTCTTAAATAATTCATAAATGATTTTGCAATAAATCCTTTAGCTCCTGTAAGATATTGGTCGGATTGATCCCAGGCATATCTCATTGGCGAATGGCAGTAGCAAATATGAAGCTGATTTTTATTCGTCCTTACTCCCTTAGAAACTGCGTGAGCGCTGGAAATAATTAATTTATAATGTGAAAGATTAAATCTCTCTATTGCCGCAGGAAAAAGAGGCAGGTAATATCTGTGTTTTTTTCTTGCCAGTGGAAGTTTTTGAATGAATGTTGTGTTTGCTTTTTTCCCTTTGAGAATAACGTTTCTTTGTTCGTCATCAAGAAAATCAACAAGTGTAAAGACATCAGCGTCTTTCCAGATATTTGTAAATGATTCAACAACACGTTCAGAGCCCGCATAATTAACTAACCATTCGTGAACTATTGCTGTCTTTGACCAGACCATTTAAAAGTCCTTTTCTATTTTTATTGAAAAATTAACTTATAGTCAAACCAATGGCAATAAAAGATTGCTTCAGATACTATGTATAATTAACTAAATTTCAGGTGAATGATTTCGATTATTACAATTACATACAATGATTATGAAGGGCTGAAAAGAACTCTTGGCTCGCTTCCTCATTATGATTTTATAGAATCTGTTGTAATTAATGGTGGATCAGACATATCAACATTAGAATATTTAAGCTCATATCAGGGCAAAGTTATTACTGAGAAAGATGAAGGAATTGCAGATGCTTTTAATAAGGGAATTACTAATTCATTAGGCGATGCGATAATGTTTCTCAACAGCGGCGACGAACTGATAAAACCCGGTTATTTAAAGGAAGCTGATAATATCTTAAATCAGAAAAAAGAAATTGCTTTCGTTCACTCAAATCTTATTCTGATTGATTCGATTGGAACACAGCTTTATATGAAACCAGCATTTTATAATCTTGGCAGAGGATTACCATATCTCCACCCGACGATGATTGTCAGAAAATCCGTGTTTGATCAGACTGGATTATTTAATAAAGATTATAAAATAGCTATGGATTTTGATTTCGTTGTCCGACTGGAAAAATTAAAATTTAAAGGATTCTACATAAGTGATAAAGCAGTTGTTAAAATGGAAGGAACCGGCAGATCCGTTAAACATGAATTTGAAGCAATCAAGGAATGTTACAAATCATTAAAGCAAAATGAATTTCTAAACTTAAAAAATTTAAGTGGAATACTGGTAAGAGTTGCCTTGTTTCTACTCAGGAAACTGATGATTATGGTCGGGCTTGGTGGAGTATTAAGAAACTTAAAGAAGATAAAATATTCTGATAGCTAGTTCATTAAAGTTAATATTACTAAGATGTTATCAAATACTTTATCATTCCAAAAATCCTTCCTGTAAGTGCTGCAAAATTTGAGGCAACTAATCCAAACCTGAAAGTAACTATACCTCTGAAGCTTTGGATAAAAGGAACCGTTAACATTTCAATAAGCTCGTAACTAACTTTTAGCTTTTTCTTTTTAAACAACCATTTTGAAACCAGTGCTCCTTTTCCAACGCCATACTTAAATGCTTTTACAAAACCATCTTTAAGTGATTCATTGAAAGGAGGAAGATGGTAAACAATTAATTCCGCAAAGTACTCCATATTCTTTCTTGAAAAATATGCTTTCCAGCAAAAATCAGTCTCTTCACTGCTTCCCCAAGGTGAACCAGCGCCAAAATTTTCATCGAACCTTCCAAGCTCATCGAACACTTTTGCTTTTATGACAAAGTTTGAACCCATTAAATTTTTCGTGTTCCTGAAATTCTTTAAGCTTCCTCCTTTTTTGTGTCTTAATGTGTAGAATTGATTATTATCATCTCGAACGATACTTCCTGCAAGAATTTCCAACGAGGGATTCTCCGAGATTATTTTTTCTAATTTATCAGAATAATCTTCACATGGATATCCATCGTCATCACAAAAGAAAATCCAATCAGTATTTTCTGGTATAACAAGAGTATTTCTTGCAGAAGAAACTGATTTACTTTTTGTTCTTGTCCGAAGGATTATCGGGTTTGTCAATAAATCCTCCGGTAGTGGTAATTCTTCTGTGTTTTGATCTATCAGGATAATTTTTTGCGGAGGAAGTTTTTGACTTAAAGATGCTCTCAGGCAGCGCAGCACAAGATTAGCAGGTCTGTTAATAGTATTAATAACAATTATATACTTAAAGGATTTCAAAATTTTCTGCTGATTAGAATATCATAAGTTCGAATGAACCGAATTTTTGTTCAACAATTATAGAATAATTTTTTCAAACTTAAGATTAGCCTGATCATAAAACAATAATCATTTATAAATATATTTAACAGAAGAGTTTTTAATACTTATAAGCAAAAGAGCCAGACAGATATTAGATTTTTGAATTAATGGACCAACACGACAAAAACATAATTATTGGAAGCGTCAGCTGGAATTTTATTAATACAATGACGCAGACAATTTTAACTTTTGGAGTTGGTGTTGTTTTAGCAAGAATTTTAAGTCCCGATGATTTTGGTTTATTTGGATTGACTATAATTTTATTGGGAATTATCAACCTGCTTTTTACCGGAAGCATATCACGTTTTATAATCCAGAAGGAAAATCTTGATACAGAGGATATAGAATCATCTTTCAGTATCAGTTTACTGTTAAGTTTATTATCCTATCTTATTGTCTGGATGATTGCTCCTCTCGTTGCTTCGTTTTTTAATGATACAATTCTTTCTGAGTTAATCAGAGTTTATACAATTTCAATTTTTTTTATCAGTGTTTCTTCAATCCTCAGGGGAATATTCATAAGAAAAATGAATTTCAAATTACTTTTTTACAGCGATTTGATATCCATTGTTTTTGGGTATTCAGTTGTGGGAATTTTACTTGCTATTAATAACTTTGGCGTATTCAGCCTTGTTTACGCAACTATGATGAAAGAACTGCTTTCGCTCATTACTTTATACTTCTCCGGCAAATCAAAAATTTCTTTCAAAATTAAATTATCAAAACTTAAAGACATTTTTTATTATAGCGGTGGAATAGGAATGTCAAACATATTCGGATATATCGCAAACAATGCGGATTATGTTATCATTGGTAAGTTATTAAACCCGAATGCTCTCGGTCTCTACACTCGGGCATTTACCATAATGACACTTCCGTTATCAAAAATTTCCATGACGCTGTTTGATGTTATTTTTTCAGTGTTTTCAAATGCAAAGAATGATTTAGAACAAATAAAAAATATTTATTTAAAGTCGGTTAAATTGATTGCACTCTTATCATTCCCGATCCTTTCCACCATTATGATCGGTTCGGAATTTATTATCAATGGTATTTATGGAGAAAAATGGAGCGGAGCAATTCGCGTATTGCAAATATTATGCATTGCGGGATTCTTTCGGGTTATCACAAACAGTTCGGGTGCTGTTTCCAAAGCAACCGGAAAAGTTTATGAAGAAGCATGGAGACAGCTGGTATTTGCTGTTATTCTAATTGCCGGTGCTTTGATTGGTATTAAATATGGAATTGAAGGAGTAGGTGTTGCCGTTGTTGTTTCTTCTTTGTGGTTTTATTTATCGATGGCACATCTCACTATTATAATTGTTGGTATAAACTGGAGTGATTTTTTTAAAGTTCAGATTCCGGGAATACTTATTTTGATTATCATAACCGCTATTAACTTCATAACTGTAATTACATTGAATGCTCTCCTTGGGCAGGAAATGTATCTTCCGAAACTGTTAATCCTGTTTTTAATAAGCGCGTTGGCTTTGCTGGTTTTACTCAAAACACTTCCCGTAAAACTGATCGGAGAGGACGGGAGAAACTTAATTTCATTATATTTAAATAAATTAAAATTACTCTCAAAGAAAAGTATTGAGGATGCCTGATCCATTTGATTTAAAGTTATTGTTTAATTCGGGAATTAATCGAAGAAAAAATAAAGCGAAGTTAGAAGATTTGTCGGCTTATTTATTAATTCAGAACTTAGTAAAGTTTCCTGAATATTTTCCAATTACATCATCAAGCTTAAGGTTTCATACATTAGCCGTGATATTAAATGATATTATAATTAATGAAAGAAAAAGTATTATAGAATTTGGTTCCGGAATTTCTACTCTTGCAATAGCAAATCTCAGTAAGATTAACCGGCTGAATTATACTTTTGTTTCGGTAGAGGATAACATCGGCTGGTTCAATTCGATGAAGAGTTATTTATCAACATATGGTTTGGAAAAATTCGTTAATCTCGTTTATGCTCCGCTTGAGAAAACAAATTTATCTCCTGAAAATATTCCCTGGTACTCAATTAAATCTTTGAATGAGCAACTAAGTCGTGAGTCCAGGTTTAGTCTTGTAATTGTGGATGGACCCGGAGCGTGGAAACCGGAAACTGAATTTTCACGTTATCCTGCTTTACCGTATTTAGCAAATTCTCTGGAAGACAGTTTCTCAATTTATCTTGACGACACTGACCGTAAAGGTGAGAAAAGAGTTTTGAGTTTATGGCAAAAAGAACTTGGAACAAAATTCGAAAAAATAAATGATACTGCTTCCGTCTTTGTTAAAGGGCAAAAACTAAACACTATTCCTTAATTTCCTGTGCATATTTTATTTATAACTCATTACAGTTCTTTATATGGTGCTAACCGTTCTTTATTACTTTTACTTGAAAGCTTGAAGGAAAATAATTTTACTCCTTTGGTTTTTGTCCCGGATAAAGGTCAGTTGATTGATGAATTAAAGAAACGCAGCATAGCTTATCGAAAAATTAAATTTTGGGCATGGATGGGTGTGTCGTCAAAACTTTTTTTTATCAAAGCTGTGATGCGGTTTATATTAAATCTTTTAACTCTTCCAATACTTTTATTTTATACGAAAAATTTCAAACCTTCAGTTATTTATTCCAATTCTTCAATCACACCTGTTGGAATTTATCTATCGATAATTCTGAAAATACCTCACATATGGCATATTCGTGAACTTGGAAAATCCGATTATAATCTGGATTATGATTTCGGCAGAAAATATTTCTATTATTTTATGCGTAAATCAAAAGCTATTATTTCAATTTCTGAATATGTAAAACAAAATGTGTTTATTGGTGAGTGGAAGAATGTATCCGTTGTTGCTAATGGTGTTTACTCTGATGATGATATTAAAACACTTTCTATAAAGACAGAAAAACCTGATAATCAACCATTCACTTTTTTAATTATGAGTGTTATTCATCCGTCAAAAGGAATTGAAGATGCAATTGAAGCATTGAAAATTATTAAACAGGATTTTAATAATATAAAGTTAGTTATTTGTGGCGGCGTTGAGGATAAACAATATCGAAAGTATCTGAACGACCTGATAATAAAACTGGATTTAACTGAAGAAGTATCATTTATGGGATTTGTTGACAAACCGATTGAGATGTATAAAACCGCAGATGCTGTATTAGTCTGTTCAAGGCGTGAAGCATGGGGAAGAGTTGCAGCCGAAGCTATGATTTCTGAAGTACCGGTGATTGGTTACAATAGTGGCGGAACAAAAGAAATTATTATAGATAAGTATAACGGATTACTGTATAATAACATTAAAGAACTCTCTGTTTGTATGAAAGCTGTAATACTTGATAAAAAATTAGTCGAAGAAATAAAATATCAGGCAAAAAAATTTGCACTTCAAAACTTCAGCGTTAAAGAAACTTCGGCCAAAATTTTAAAGATAATTACAGAAGCAGCAAATTAATTCTTTCAATTTTTCTTAGAACTTTGGTAGTTCTATAATCAAAATTATTTTATTGAATAATAGATTACTTTCACTGTTCAGGTAATATTAATGCCTGAATCTGAAAATCAATATTGGTATATTTTAACACAAAAATTTTAACATTATCTCTGTTTGATTCTTTCATTTGAATAAAAAAACACAGAAAATATTAATCCTCTTATTTGATTTTATATTTATAAATCTTGCCTGGGCGGTTTTCTTTTACATAAGAACACAGACCGGTTGGTTTAGAATTTTAATTATGCCGGAAATGTTCCTGCCTATGCTGGTGATGTATGTTTACTGGCTGATAGTTTTTACATTCTTCGGAATGTACAGGACCTGGTTTGCTTCCTCGCGTTTCGATGAAATCTCAACTCTGTTTAAGACCACATTCGTTGGAATTTTTATACTTTTTATTCTGATATTCATCAGCGATTATCTGGAAGGTGTTGAATCCAGCAACAGAATTCTGATTTTTATTTACTGGCTTTTCCTCTTTGTTTTTGTTTCAATCGGACGACTGTCAATCAGAAGTTTCCAGCGAAGACTTTTGATAAAAGGAATCGGAAGAAGGTGTGCAGTAATAGTCGGTTTTAATTCTAAAGCTCAGGAAGTTCACGATCAGATAATAGAACATCCGGCATTAGGTTTAGATGTTGAAGCATACGTTGCAGTTAATCATGAAAATATTGGCAAATCATACAAAGGTATTCGTGTCAAAGGTTCACTGGATGAACTGCTTGATATTGTATATAAGAATAAAGCTTCTGAAGTAATCATCGCCCTTGAAAAGGAAAACCACGATCTTCTGGTTGATGTTATTTCAAGACTTGAGAATAAAGGCATTGGTTTAAAAATCGTTCCTGATCTTTATGAAATTCTGAGCGGACAGGCAAGAACCTCGCAGCTTTATGGTATTCCGCTTATTGATATTATGCCCGAACTGATGCCCGAATGGGAAAAGAAATTAAAAAGAATTTCTGATGTTGTAATTTCATTTTTAATTCTTGTTCTTACTTTACCAATGAGCTTTTTTGTTGCAATAGCAATTAAACTTAATAGTAAAGGTCCTGTTTTGTTCAAACAGGAAAGAATAGGAATGAATGGTAAAAAATTTAAGATTTATAAATTTCGATCAATGTATCAGGATGCAGAAAAAAATACCGGACCGGTTTGGTCAACTAAAAATGATCCGAGAGTTACCCGTGTTGGAAAAATTTTGCGGAAGCTGCGGATAGATGAAATACCACAATTTGTAAATGTGCTTAAAGGTGAAATGAGTCTTGTTGGTCCGCGTCCTGAAAGACCATATTTTGTTGAACAACTTTCCGGGCAGATTCCTTATTATCAAAGAAGGCTTAAAGTTCGTCCCGGAATTACAGGCTGGGCACAGGTGAAGCATAAATATGATGAAAGCATCGAGGATGTGAAAGTTAAATTACGTTATGATCTTTTTTATATCGAGAATATGTCTTTGCGAATGGACATAAAAATTCTTGCAAGAACAATTTTAGTAGTATTGTTTGGTAAAGGGCATTACAACTGATTCAACTAAATATATTTTTCGCTGATTCACTTATTATTGCTGATGAATCAGTAGCTTAAAATTATTAAATTGCTGAATGAAAATACTTATCATCATCCCGACATATAACGAGCTTGAAAATTTACCAAAGCTTCTTCCCGAAGTTCTTTCAAAAAATGATGGAATTGAAGTTCTGATTGTTGATGATAATTCACCTGATGGTACTGCTGCTTTTGTTGAAAATGAAATGAAAAATAATAACCGGATCCATCTTATTAAAAGATCATCAAAACAAGGTCTTGGCACCGCTTACATTGCGGGCTTCAAATATGCACTTCAAAATAGTTTTGATTTAATCTTTGAAATGGATGCTGACTTTTCTCACGACCCTAAAGAAATTCCCAGATTCCTTGAAGAAATAAAAAATGCAGATCTTGTCCTCGGCAGCAGATATGTAACCGGAGTAAATGTAATCAACTGGCCAATGCGAAGGCTACTATTAAGCTGGTTTGCAAATCTTTATACACGTATAATAACCGGAATGCCTATTCACGATGCAACTGGCGGCTTTAAATGTTTCAGAAAAGAAGTTCTGGAAGCAATTAATTTTGATCTGGTAAGATCGAATGGATATGCTTTTCAAATTGAAATGACTTATAAAGCATGGAAAAAAGGATTTAGGGTTATAGAAATTCCAATCATCTTTGTTGACAGAGTTAAAGGAAAATCAAAAATGTCAAAAAAGATTGTTCGCGAAGCTGTAACTATGGTCTGGAAACTCAGGCTCAAAAGTATTTTTGGATTGCTTAAGTAGGTCTCGCATTGGATCTTTCAATAATCATAGTCAATTATAATGTAAAAGAATTTCTTCAGAACTTACTCCACTCTATTGAAAAAGCATCTTTAAACATTTCAAAAGAAATTATCATTATAGATAATGCTTCTGATGATGGCAGTGTAGATGTTATAAAAGAAAAATTCCCTTCAGTTAAGCTCATTGAAAATAAATTTAATGCAGGATTTGGCAGAGCAAATAATCAGGGATTAGCAATTGCAAAAGGAAAATATATTCTGTTCATAAACCCTGACTGTATCGTTAGTGAAGATACTTTTGATAAAATGCTTTTATTCTTCAATGAAAAACCTGAATGCGGGCTTGCAGGCTGTAAAATTCTGAATTCGGATGGAACACTTCAACTTGCCTGCAGAAGGAGTTTCCCGGGACCCTGGACTTCTTTTACGAAAGTAACGGGGTTGAGTAATCTTTTCCCCGAAAGCAAAATCTTTGCCCGATACAATCTTACTTACCTTGATGAAAACAAAACTTACGAAGTAGATGCAGTCTCCGGTTCTTTTATGATGATGAGAAAAGAAGTTTATGAAAAAATTGGTGGATTCGATGAACAGTTTTTTATGTATGGCGAAGATCTTGATTTGTGCTATCGTGTTCAAAAAGCAGGTTACAAAGTTTATTATGTTCATAGCACCCAGATAATTCATTACAAAGGAGAAAGCACAAAGCGAAGCAATCTTGATGAAACTAAATTGTTCTATGATGCAATGCACCTGTTCGTTAAGAAACATCTCTCAAGTTTTCCAATAGTTGAAATTATTTTAAGAAGTGCTATTGGTTTCAGAAAAATCTTTGCTTTTCTCGGTAAGAGAAAAATTTCTCTTTACACGGCTCTTCTGGATTTTATATTTTTCAATCTCTCGCTTTATGCAGCAGAAAAATTTTACAAGAGTATAACAACCTGGGTTGGTTTTGATCCTTATGCTTACATCATTATCTACACAATACCTGCAATCATACACATAATTGTTGCTGTTGTTACAGGTGTTTACAGAAGAGATGAAGTATCTGTATTAAGAAATCTTGGAGCGATAATTATCAGCTTTCTTTTAGTTACTTCCGCAACATTCTTCTTTAAACAATATGCTTTCAGCAGAGCAGTTGTTTTAATTACATTTATTTTATTTCTGGTTATCACAACTTTCTACAGGATATTTCTAAAATTATTTTTCAGAGTCGGAATTAAGCTTGACGGAGCGCTGAACAGAAGAACGGTAATTGTTGGAACTGATGAAGAAGCAGTTCTGATTGCAGAGAAAATTAAATTGCTGAAATCAGACGTTCATAGCTTTATTGGATTAATTGGTAAAACTCATTCTGAAATCGGCAGGGAAATAAAGGGATTTAATGTGGTTGGCAGTGTTGGTAATATTAAAAATGTATTTTCAGAAAAAAAGATTAATGAAGTGATATTTTCTTCGGATGAAATATCTTATTCTGATATGATGTCTATCGTATCTGCAAGCAAGAACAATAAAGTTGATTTTAAGATAGTTGGCTCTGATATGAATTTTGTTGTTGGGAAAAGTTCTGTTTCAATGCTGGATGATATTCCGCTGGTTGAAGTAAATTACAATATTTCAAGTCCAACAGTACAAACTTTAAAATTATTATTTGATTACACTCTTTCTCTGTTAGTTTTGTTTTCCCTTTATCCTTTCATATATTTCATAACAAAGCTATCGGGCAAAGAAACAGATTTTAGAAAATTTATCTTATCAGTTCCATCTGTTCTGTCTGGTAAAAATAGTTTTGTCGGACCGAAGAAACCTTTGGTCTTCGAAAATGAGGTACTTGGAAAAACGGGATTAACCGGTTTATGGTATATTGATGAGGGAACGTTTACCGACACTAATAAACTTGATTTTTATTATGTTAAGAACCAGAACATCTGGCTTGATCTGGAAATACTGGGCAAAACTTTGAACAAAATGTGGAGCAAAGGAGAGTAATATATGGGCAAAACAATATTAGATTTCGAAAAACCTGTCTTTGAGCTTGAGCAAAAGCTTGAGGAGATGAAAAAATCTTCTGATAAACTTGGCATTGAAAAAGAAATTGCAAGAATAGAATCCAAAGTTGCTCAACTCAAGGAAGAACTTTATAAAGATCTTTCCCGCTGGCAGCGAGTACAACTTGCGCGTCATCCTGACCGTCCTTATACGTTAGATTATATAAATCTGATGACAACAAATTTCATTGAGTTACACGGCGACAGACATTTCCGCGATGATAAAGCTATCGTTGGAGGTTTTGCTCAGCTTGATGATTATAAGGTAATGATTATCGGTCATCAGAAAGGAAGAGATACAAAGTCAAATGTTTACAGAAATTTTGGAATGTCAAACCCGGAAGGATATAGAAAAGCACTTCGTTTGATGAAACTTGCAGAAAAGTTTGATAAACCGGTTATCACAATGATTGATACACCGGGAGCTTATCCCGGGCTTGAAGCTGAAGAACGAGGACAGGCAGAAGCAATTGCAAAAAATCTTTTTGAAATGAGCCGACTTCGTGTTCCGATTATCGTTTGTATCATCGGCGAAGGTGCGAGCGGTGGAGCGTTAGGAATTGGAGTTGGCGATAGAATATTAATGTTGGAGAATTGCTGGTACTCAGTTATTAGTCCTGAATCCTGTTCAAGTATTCTCTGGCGAAGCTGGGATTACAAAGAACAGGCAGCAGAAGCTCTTAAGCTGACTGCCAAAGATCTTCTTGAACAAAAAATTATTGATAGAATTATTCCTGAACCATTGGGCGGCGCACATAAAAATCATAAGCTGGCTGCTGATAATCTTAAATCTGCATTGCTTGAAGAACTTGCTGAACTGGTGAAAATCAAAAAGGATAAACTTGTTCAAAACAGAATAGATAAGTTCGGAAGTATGGGTCCATACATTGAGTAATTTGAGTAACATCATTCAGTTAATACCCAATAATTTTCAATCCCGATGAACTCGGGATTTTTTATTTTAAGCACATAAATTTTGAAAGTTTCTTTTTATGCTAATTCATAAAACTACTTTAAGAGTTCGGTACGCTGATACAGATCAAATGCATTACGCATACAACGGAAAATATTTTGAATACTTTGAAGTTGGCAGAACGGAAATGATGCGAGAGCAGGGATTGACTTACAGAACAATTGAAGAAAGCGGATATCAGATGCCTGTTTACGAAGCATTTCTGCAATTCAAAAATCCGGCTTTTTATGATGAACTGCTTGAAGTTGAAACCCGTGTGGAGAAAATGCCTCATGCTAAAGTTCACATTGACCACACAATCCGTAGTGTTGAAAGAAATATTGTAATTGCAGAAGGTTATATCGAACTTGCGTTCATAAAAAAAGAAACAAAAAAAATAACACGTGCACCTGAGTTTTTTACTCAGGCATTAAAAAAATTTTTTTAGAGAAATATTTGGAAATATATCTGGAAGAAATAATCCGCCGGGCGCTTGATGAAGACATCCACACAGGTGATGTTACTACTCAGGCGGTCATCCCTGATTATGTTTTTGGTAGAGGAAAAATTCTTGTCAAAGCAAATGGAGTCATTGCCGGATTGAATGTTGCCAAAGAAGTCTTTGAAATGATTGATGATAAAATTGATTTCAAGATTTTAATTCCTGATGGAGAGAAAGTTAAAGCTGAAGATATTGTTGCAATAGTTGAAGGCAAAGCGTCCTCAATTCTTACTGCAGAAAGAACTGCTCTTAATTTTTTACAAAGGATGAGCGGCATTGCAACTCTGACAAATAACTTCGTTGAAAAAATAAAACATACGAAAGCAAAAATTCTCGATACACGAAAAACAATTCCCGGACTTCGGATGCTTGACAAAGAAGCAGTTAAATTTGGCGGTGGTAAAAATCATCGTATCGGATTATTCGATATGTTTCTGATAAAAGACAATCATATCGAAATCGCCGGCTCAATTACTAAAGCTGTTAACGCCTGCAGAGAATTTCAGCAAAAGAAAAACTTAAATCTTAAAATAGAAGTTGAGACAAAAAATCTTGAAGAAGTACAAGAAGCCTTAACTTGTAATACTGATATTATAATGCTCGATAATTTCAATACTGTTATTATGAAAAAAGCTGTTGAATTAATTGGTGGTGAATGTTTGGTTGAAGCTTCGGGCAATATTAATACTGACAATGTAAAAGAAGTTGCTGAAACAGGAGTTGATTTTATTTCTGTTGGTGCATTAACTCACAGCGTCAAAGCGCTTGACATCTCACTTGAAGTTGAACCGAGGAAATAAAAACCTTTGATGTTCGATAAACTAAAAGAGCTGACAAAAGATACTGCCATCTATGGAATCAGTACGATGGTTGGCCGGTTTCTTAATTTTATTCTCGTTCCTCTTTATACAAATATTTTCCCGCCGGCTGACTATGGTATTATCCAGCTTATCTATGCATATATGGCGATTCTCAATATTGTTTTCATTTACGGACTCGACTCTGCTTATCTGAAATTTGCATCCTCCAAAGACATCGGTGATGATAAAGATAATTTTTCAACTCCATATATTTCTATTTTTATTACTTCACTGCTAATCAGCGTTTTGATTGTTATTAATTCCGGAACTATCGGAGCAACTTTAAGTATTCCGGCTGAATACACGTATCTAATCTATCTTGCCGTAGCTATTTTATTTTTAGATGCTAATGTTGTAATTCCATTTCTGAAACTCAGACTTGCCAGGCAGGCTAAAAAATTTTCGTTGTTCAGAATTATAAATATTTGTGTGAACGTTCTGCTCAATATTTATTTGATACTTATTCTCAAATGGGGTATTGAAGCCATCCTGATCAGCAATCTCGCTGCTTCTGCTGTTTCTTTGCTTCTTGTTTCATCTACAATAATTAAAAATTTCCGTGCAAAAGTTCATTTTCCCTTGTTTAAGAGAATGTTAAAATTCGGACTTCCGTTTCTTCCTGCAGGTTTTGCTGTTATGCTGGTTCAGGTGATTGATGTTCCGATTCTTGAAAAGCTTACTGATTTGAAAACTGTTGGTATTTACAAAGCAAATTATAAGCTCGGAATTTTTATGATGCTTTACGTAAATATGTTTCAGTTTGCATGGCAGCCATTCTTTCTTCAAAATGCGAAAGAACTGAACGCCAAAGAAATGTTTTCAAAAGTCCTTACTTATTTTACTCTGGTTGGAAGCATTATTCTGGTTGTCCTTTCACTTTTCATTACTGACTTAGCACAAATCAGGATTGCCGGTTTTACTTTGATCGGTTCACAGTACTGGGATGGACTTCATATTGTTCCTATAATTCTGCTTGCTTACCTGATAAACGGAATGTATGCTGTTTTCTCAGCGGGAATTTATATTGAAGAAAAAAGTATTTATGTTCCTTTTATCACCGGAACAGGAGCAATCGTAAATGTTACTGCTAATTTTCTTTTAATTCCGATTCTAAGTTTAACAGGAGCTGCACTTGCAACACTCGCAAGTTATCTGGTGATGGCACTGGGTTATTATTTTGTAACGCAAAAATTTTACCAGGTGAAATACGAATTAAAAAGAATCGGACACATCATGTTTGCAGTAATCATTACAGGAACTCTGTTTTATTATCTGCACACAACCGGCAATTTATTATTCGTTTATAAAATCTTAATTCTGATAATATTCTCACTATACATTTATTTTGTAGCTGTGAATCGTGATGAAATTAAATTGATAAAGAAAAAATTTGCAGAAAGCCGCAGGAAGAAAAATTAATGGAAGCTCAGATCGAAATTAAATTTAAAAGACTTCGGGAAGAATTGAATCACATTCCTTTGCCTTCGTATGCAACAAAAGGAAGTGCAGGATTGGATATTTACGCAGCGATTGAAAAACCGATAATTCTTCGGCACGGTGCAATTGAACTGGTGCCGACAAATATTTCTGTTGAAATTCCTGATGGATATGAAATCCAGGTTAGACCAAGAAGCGGACTCGCTGCAAAACACGGGATTGGGATTTTAAACTCCCCCGGGACGATTGATTCTGATTACAGGGGAGAAATCAAAATTATAATTATTAACTTTGGTAAGGAAGATTTTGTTATTCAACCTGCCGAGAGAATTGCCCAGCTTGTCGTGTCGAAAGTTTACACGGCAAAATTCATTGAAGCAAATGAATTGAATGACACTTCACGTGGGGAAGGAGGCTTCGGGCATACAGGTCGTTGAATAATTAATTTCTTCTCTTTGCATTTTAATTTTATTTTTCTAAAGTTCGTCTCGGAAATTTTTCTTCTCACTGCTTTACAAATTCTAAAAATTTTTTTAGCAAATGTCAGAATTCATTCATCTTCATAATCATAGTCATTACAGCCTTCAGGATGGTGCCTGCACTGTTGATGGTCTGATTGCTGCTGCAAAAAAATTCAATATGAAATCTGTTGCACTGACAGACCATGGAGTTATGTACGGTGCGATTGAATTTTACAAGAAAGCTGTTCGGGAAGGCATCAAACCTATACTCGGAATGGAAGCTTATGTTGTTAATGAAGGTGATCGGTTTGAAAGAAAAAGTTCGCAGTCAAATGGCACAGGTAAGAAAAGAAAGAATTACAGTCATCTCATTTTGCTTGCAAAGAATATAGAAGGTTATAAAAATCTAACTAAGCTTTCCACACTCGGACATACAGAAGGATTCTACTACAGACCAAGAATTGATCTTGAACTCATTAACAAATATCGTGAAGGTTTGATTTGCACTTCTGCTTGTGCCGGTGGAGTCGTTTCAACTCATCTTGTTAATGGTGATTATAATAAAGCAAAAGAAGTTGCCAGAACTTACAAAGAAATTTTTGGTGATGATTTTTATCTCGAAATCCAGAACCATAATATGGATGTGGAAAAACCAATACTCGAAAACATGCCGAAGATTGCTAAAGAGCTTGGCATCAAACTCGTTGCAACGAACGATTGCCATTACATAGAAGCTGATCACGCTGTTGCACATAACATTCTACTTCTTCTTGGTGATAAAGCCGGCGAATCAAACTATACTGATCTTCGTTATGGTACTAACCAGGTGTATTTCAAATCAGCAGAGGAAATGATTAAACTTTTCAAAAATCATAAAGAGGCGATTGAAAGTACACTTGAAATTGATTCCAGGATTGATTTGAAACTCAGCTTTGATGAACACCACTTCCCGACTTTTCCCATTCCCGAAGATTCAAATGCTAAAACTGCTGATGAATATTTTGAACAGCTTGCATGGAGAGGGCTCGAAAAGAAAAAACTTGAGTTTACAAAAGAAGTCGAAGAGAGATTCAAGTACGAAATCGAAACAATTAAAAAGATGGGCTTCTCCGGTTACTTTCTGGTTGTTCAGGATTTTATCAATACAGCAAAGGAAAAAAATATTCCGGTTGGACCAGGAAGAGGAAGTGCTGCAGGAAGTCTGGTTGCTTATGCTTTAGGAATAACAAACATAAATCCACTTGATTACAATCTTCTCTTTGAAAGATTTCTTAATCCTGCAAGAAAATCTATGCCCGATATTGATGTGGATTTTGCCGATGATCAGAGAGGAGAAATAATTGATTACGTACGTAAAAAATATGGCGATAACAGCGTAAGTCAAATAATAACTTTTAACCGGCTTTCATCGAAGGCAGTGATAAGAGATGTTGCAAGAGTTTTGAAAATTCCGATTCCGACAGTTAACAATATTACAAAGCATATCCCTTCAAAGTTTGGAAAAGTTTTTTCAATTGATCAGTCACTCGCAGAAGTTCCTGAATTGAAATGGGTAAAAGATTCTAAAGAACCTCAGATCCAGGAGTTGATTAAGCATGCACGCGTGCTTGAAGGAATGAACAGGAACGCATCAAAGCATGCTGCGGGTGTCGTGATTACTCCCGGTGATGTAAGTGATTATGTTCCGATGGCAAACGCAGTTTCTCAGCAGGAAATTGTTACTCAATACAATATGAAAGATATTGAGAATGTCGGTCTGCTGAAGATGGATTTCCTCGGGTTGAGAACTCTCACAATTATCAGAGATACAATTGCTCTGATAAAGAAAAATTATAATGTTGAAATAAACATTGATGAAATTCCACTGAATGACGAAAAAACATATCAGCTTTTTACAAAAGGACAAACAACAGGCATCTTTCAGTTTGAATCTCCTCCGATGCGGGAGTATTTGAAAAAACTTCAGCCGACAAGTTTGAATGATCTTGCTGCAATGAATGCACTCTACCGTCCCGGTCCGATGGAATTTATTGATGATTTCATTGACAGAAAATTCGGCAGAAAGAAAGTTGAATATCTTCATCCGATTCTTGAAGATATTTTGAAGGAAACTTACGGTGTTATCGTTTACCAGGAACAGGTGATTCAGATTGCAAATAAAGTTGGCGGGATAAGTCTTGCCGAAGCTGATATTCTCAGAAGAGCAATGGGTAAAAAAGATCTCATTGCTATGAAAGAGCAAAAAGCAAAATTTATTAAAGGCGCAGTTGAGAATGGAATCTCTAAAAAAATTGCAGAAGAAATATTTAATGCTATAGACAAATTTGCAAACTATGGTTTTAATAAAAGCCACGCGGTTGCTTACAGTTACATCGCATATCAGACAGCTTACTTAAAAGCTCATTACACTGCTGAGTTTCTTGCAGCTAACCTGACTAACGAATTCGAGAACACAGACAAAGTAACTAAGTTTCTTGAAGATTGCAGAAGATTGAAGATTGAAATTCTTCCGCCAGATGTGAACAATCCTTCTGTTAATTTTGATGTCGTTGATGGAAAAATTTTATTCGGTCTTTCTGCAATAAAAAATGTTGGCAAAGGTGCCGTCGAAGAAATTATTAAATCAAGAAATAAAATCGGAAGAAATTTTACAAGTATTTTTGATTTCTGCAGGAGTGTTGATACAAGAATTGTTAACAAACGTGCACTCGAAGGATTGGTTATTGCCGGCGCTTTTGATTCAATGAATAAAAACAGAGCATCATTATTTAATTCTGTTGAACTTGCTCTTGACCACGCACACAAGTTTCAAAATTCAAAACTTGCATCCGGAAATAGTCTTTTTGGAGAAACGTCGGAAATAAATGTACCTGAACCTTTATTATTACCTGCAGAAGCCTGGACTGAAAAAGAAAGACTTGCAAAGGAGCGCGAGGTAGTCGGCTTTTACGTAACAGGACATCCGCTGACAAAGTATGAAGTTGAATACAAATCATTTGCAAACTTTCACATTGGTGAAGCTGAAGAAAATGAAGAGCTTGAGAATGTCCGCGCTTGTGGAGTGATTACTGATATCAGAACAAAGATAGATAAATCAGGTAAGCAAATGGCTTTCTTCAAAATAGATGATTTCACAGGTTCATGTGAGTGTCTTATGTTTTCAAAGGTTTATGCTGATTATGGAAAATACGTTCAGAAGGAAGAGCCGGTTTTTGTAATTGGAAATCTTGAGAGCAGCGGCGATACTGTGAAAATGCACGTGAATAAATTGCTGCCGATAGAAATTGCCCGAAATGAATTATCAGGTAGTATCAGAATAAATATTTTCAAAGATAGAACCCAACCGGAAAAATTAATTGAACTTCAATCATTACTTGAAATGTTTCCGGGTAAAGTTCCTGTATTTATTCATCTTTTTAATAATGGTAACCGAAGCTCAGTTTATGCATTAAAGAATCATAGAATAGATTTGACTTCTGAACTCTTCAATAAGCTAAATGAATTGTTTGGTGAAGATTCTTTTCTCTTAAGTCCGAAATAACAATTTGTTATTTTAACTTATCAATCTGTAATTTATTTGTGAGACTTTTACCTATTTTGTATTATTACAGAAGGTATTAATCAATATTCTATCATCCATGGACAAAGAAAAAAATAAAAAATATTGGGCGCTAATTTTAGGTGCTTCCTCGGGTTTTGGTGGTGCAACAGCTATGAAACTTGCTGAAGATGGATACAATATTATTGGCATTCACCTCGACCGTCAGGCAACTATGCCGAATGTTGAGAAGATAATCAATCATATAAAATCATATGATCGGGAAGCCTGGTTTTATAATGTAAACGCTGCCGATCAGTTTAAACGTACTGAAATAATAAATGAACTGAAGGAAAAACTCCATGCCCAGCCTGTTGTTAAAGTTATAATGCATTCTCTTGCATTTGGAACATTAAAAAGCTTTGTACCCAAAAAGAAAGATGAACAGCCAATAACACATGCTCAGATGGAAATGACTCTTGATGTTATGGCTCACTCTTTAGTTTATTGGGTTCAGGAAATTTATATGGCAAATCTTCTGGCAACCAAAGGAAGAATTTTTGCGATGACAAGTTCCGGCAGTCATACAGCTATTCCTTACTATGGTGCTGTATCTGCAGCTAAAGCCGCACTAGAATCACACGTCAGACAGTTAGCAATAGAACTTGGTCATATGGAGGTTGGTGTTACAGCAATAATGGCTGGAGTAACTGATACACCGGCTCTGAGAAAAATTCCGGGTAATGAAGAAATGATCAAAGTTGCAGAAATAAAAAATCCACGAGGAAGATTAACCACACCTGAAGATGTGGCAAAAGTTATTTCTCTATTGTGCAGAGATGGAGGCGAATGGATCAGCGGAGGAATGATAAACGCTGACGGTGGTGAAGATATTGTTAGTTACACAGGAAAAACTCAATAAATCAACTCTATATCTAAAAGGATTATACAATGAAACCAGTTGAAATTACTGATGATAATTTTGAATCTGAAGTAATTAAGTCAGATAAACCAGTATTAATAGATTTCTGGGCTGTCTGGTGCGGACCTTGCAAATTGATTGCACCGATTGTTGAAGAATTAGCCGCTGAATATAACGGTAAAGTAAAAATTGGCAAGCTGGATGTTGATACAAATCAACAAACCTCGATAAAGTTTGGAGTACGAAGCATTCCAACTTTACTTCTTTTTAAGGATGGAAAGCTTAAAGACACGATTATCGGAGCTGTTCCGAAAAGCAAGATAGTTGAAAAGTTAAACGCTGTTTTGTAAGCTTCATTTCATTCTTACAAAAATTTTTTAGTAGATGAAAAAAATCCTTATCAGTGATTCCATCGATGAAAAGTGTACTGCTATTCTCAAATCTGCAGGCTTTGAAGTTCACAGCAAAACTGAATATACAAGAGAAGAATTATTAACAACAATTTCTGATTTCAATGCTTTAGTTGTACGAAGCTCTACACAAGTTGATGCTGAATTAATTGAGAAGATGGATAAGATGGAAGTAATTGGCAGAGCTGGCGCTGGAGTTGATAGCATAGATGTAAAAGCAGCTACACGCAAAGGAATTCTTGTGATGAACACTCCCGGTGGAAATACAATTTCTGCTGCTGAACATACAATTGCTCTTATTCTGGCTGCATCAAGAAAAATTCCTCAGGCTAATATTTCTCTGCATTTAAAAAAATGGGACCGAAAAAGATTTCAGGGAACGGAATTATTTGGCAAAACACTCGGTCTGATCGGTCTTGGTAAAATAGGAAAAGAAGTTGCAATAAGAGCAAAAGCTTTTGGCATGAATATTATTTCTTATGATCCGCTTGTTTCCGCTGAAGCAATTTCTGAATTTGGTATTCAACTTGTACAGCTGGAAGATATCTGGAAGAACGCTGATATTATTTCTGTTCATACACCTCTGAACGATCGCACAAAAAATCTCATTTCATATAACGAACTTTCAAAATGCAAAACCGGAGTTGTGATAATTAACTGTGCTCGTGGCGGAATAATAAATGAAAGCGATCTTCTTCTGGCATTAAAAGAAGGAAAGGTTTCAGCTGCTGGTTTAGATGTATTTGAAACCGAGCCGCCGGATTTTGGAATTGGACTAATTCAACATCCTGCTGTAGTAAGTACACCGCATCTTGGTGCCTCAACTGAAGAAGCTCAACAAAAAGTTGCCGTTCAAATTGCAGAACAAATAGTTGAATATTTTAAAAATGGGAGTCCAACAGGTGCTGTGAATGCTTCTGTCTTAAAGGAAATATCAAATGAAAATCTCAAAGCATTCCTGAGACTTGCTGAAGTTCAGGGAAAAATTCTATCGCAAATAAGAAAGGACTCTTTATTAAAACTTTCCATCAGTCTTAGCGGTGAATTATTAACCGGTTCTACAAAATTATTAACCGCTGCACTTTTGAAAGGATTTTTATCTGAAGAATTAGACTTACCTGTTAATTATATCAACGCCCGGTTACTGGCAGAAGAAATGGGAATTATTGTGGAAGAAATTGTTTCAACAAATCATCGTGATTATCTGAATCTCATCGAAGCAAAAATTATTACCACATTAGGTGAATGGAAATTATCAGGTACTGTTTTCGGAAGCAATGAACTGAGAATAGTTGAAATAAATAATTATCCCGTCGAGTTCAAACCCGAAGGTAACATTTTGATTTATAAAAATGTTGATAGACCCGGAATGCTGGCTTCAGTCAGCAGAGAATTAGCATCATCAAAAATTAATATTGCAGGTCTTTCTTTAGGTAGGAAATCAGAAGGAGATGATGCATTAACAATTATAAATATTGACAGTCCGATTGATCAGAAAATAAAGAGTTCAATTTCATCATTAGATGGAGTCAAAGAGATTTATTCGGTTTACATTTAATTTAGGCGGAAAAATCAATCTCTTGACATTTTTAATAAAAAAGCTTATCTCGAAACCAGAAATAATTCATAAAACAAAACTTGACTGAGAAAATCAGTAGTATTATTTTGACCGTGTATTTTAATTATTTTTCAATAATTACAGTCATCAGTCGCAACAATTTGAAAATTATAAAATATTTGTTCAAGGAATCTTTCTTAATTAATTCATCCATAAATAAATAAAAGGAGAGTGGCATGTATAAACTTACAGCTTTACTCATTTCTGTTCTTTTAATTGGGTTTAGTCTCACCCAGGCTCAGGATGCTCGTTCAATTGTACAACCAAATGTTGTTATTACTGGTGATGAGGTTGGTATACCTTCTCAAACTCCTGAGATTACAGTTCCCACAACCACTTTTGATAAAGTTTTTTCTGGTGGGCTTATCTGGACCGTTAATAATATAACAGATGCAATGACTGGTTATGATCTTCAGTCAAACGCGTCCACTCAGCAAGTTTGGGCTGATGTAAATAATCCGGGATATGTTCACGCCGTATTTACTTACTCAGCTGAGAGTTCAGGTTGGACAGACAGAACCTGTCTTTATTTTGGTACTACAGATGGAACAAGCTGGTTTGAATTAGGCCAGGTTCCTGCAAATGTCGGTGGTGTTGGTCGTTCTGGTTTCCCTGCAATATTTGGAACCTCAACTGGTGCAGCAGTAATTACAAATCACAACAATACCAACAATACAGCTACAAGAACAAAAGTTTATGTGGACGATAGTCCATTTGGTTTTAACTTTACTGAATTTGATCCTGGCGACGTAACAGGTCCTGCACAGGCAATTTGGCCAAGATTAGCTCTATTAGCTAATGATGATGGAGTGCTCGCATCTTCAGTTAATGGTGGAACCGGTTTTTGGACAAATACCTGGTCCGGTGGTGTTTTTAGTGGATGGCAGGCTCATGATGGTGACCAGGCTGAAACTTACTCATTAGCAGTTTCTGATGGTCAGAAAGTTGGCTTAGCTTATTTAGGGGTTACTGTTGGTGTTGATGCTAACGATGCGTATTATAAAGAATCCACAGATGGTGGTGTTACATGGTCTACACCAGTTAAAATCTGGGATGCTGATGAATCTCAACCCGATTATCAGGGTCCTATAAGAGGTATAAGTGTTAATTTTTATGGTGAAGAACCTTGTGTAGTTTTCGAAGTTGGTTGGGTAACCGCAACTGGTTATTATCCGGGTTTACCATCTGAAATTCGGTTCTGGTCACCAACCATTAATGGTGGTGTTTCAAAAGTACTTGCGGACAGTAGCAATGTTCCATTTTATTCAAATTATGGTGTTGCGGATGTTCAATTTCCAATTTGCAGACCGGTAATCGGTCGTTCACAGGACCACGGTTTTCTTTTTGTTGCATTTGATGCAACCACAGGTGATTACTGGCCCGGTTCTGGTTCTGCTGATTCAACAGCATATTTTGCCGGTTGGTTTATGCATAGCACAGATGGTGGTGAAACATGGGTAGGTCCTGAACAATTTACACCAACTTCACCTTTACGTGATTTCAGATATCCGAGTATAGCTCCTGTATCTCCGGTAGTTACCTCTTCCGGACCTGATGTAATTCAAGTTCATATTGTTATGCAGGGTGATACAATTCCGGGAAGCACCGTTAACGGATCAGTACCAGCATTAGTAAGCGCTCAGTTTTATCATTTTACTACCGATATTATTGTCCTCAGTAATGAAGATAAAAACATTGTTAACAGTTTTGAATTATCTCAAAACTATCCCAATCCTTTCAACCCAAGTACAACCATAAATTATTCACTTGCTGAAAGAAGTGCTGTAACACTTAAGGTTTATGATGTGCTTGGAAATGAAGTTGCAACATTAGTAAATACAACAAAGGAAGCTGGAAAACACAGCGTTAATTTTGATGCATCCAGACTATCATCAGGATTATACATTTATACATTAAATACTGGTAACTTCACATCTTCAAGAAAAATGATGTTACTCAAGTAATTTAGGAATGATGTTTATATGAAACGGGTGGGATTTCCAATTTAGCGATTGGTAAATTCGCCCGTTTTTTTATATATCGATTAAGTTCTTTCAAAAATTCAGAGATTAACTCAGAAGATTATTTAAAAACATTTCGTGGAGAAGAGATGAAAAAAATATCTACAAATCTTCTGGCGTCTTTAGTTTTTCTGTTTCTTTCAACCACTGTATTTGCTCAAACGGGAGTTGGCAAAATGAGTGGTAAAGTTATAGATGCAGATACTAAAGAACCTTTGATTGGTGCAAACATTATTTTGTTAAACACTAATCTTGGTGCAGCCACAGACATCGATGGAAACTACTTTATTCTAAATATTACTCCCGGAACCTACGAAGTCCGAGTCAGCTATGTAGGTTATGCACCCAAAACAATTCAGGAAGTGAGAATAGTTGCAAACATCACTTATGAATTAAATGTTGAACTAACTACAGACTTTGCATTACCGGATATAGTTGTTGTTGATAAAAAATTGTTTGAAGAGAAAGCGACCAATACTGTAAGAGTCATAGACTCAGAGCAAATATCCCGATTACCGGTTAGAGGTGTTCAAAATTTAGCATCATTACAGTCGGGCGTTGTTGTTCAGGAGGGTAGTGGTGGTCAGGAAGGTAATGCTTCAATTAATGTTCGGGGAGGTAGAGGTAGTGAAGTGCTCTACATAGTAGACGGTGTCCCTCAGAATAATTTATATAACAGACAAACTGTTGCTCAAGTGAGTAACAGTGCAATTGATCAGATTTCATTTCAGGTGGGTGGTTATGAAGCTAAATATGGTCAAGCTCAATCTGGTATAGTAAACGTAACAACTAAATCTGGTCAACCTTATTATAACCTCTTTGTTGATGTCCAGTCTTCAGATTTCTTAAATACAGATCCTTCAGGAGCAAATTTATATTCCGGCTCATTAAGTGGACCAATAATTCCAGGAATACCTGAACACACAATTTTTCTTTCTGGTGAAAGAGGTTGGTATCAGGATGCAGATCCACCAGCGGTACCAATAGAATTTTATACTTTAGAAGATGGAACCCTTTTAGATGAACCAATAGTTTATAAAAGTATTCCAAATAACCCGGCTAATGTTTGGAGATTTAGCGGGAAAATAAATTCCAGATTTAGTGATTGGAATGTTCAATTAAGTGCATTATTAAATGATAGAGTTTATAAAAATTCTAAAAATAGTGTTGCCCGAAGGCAATATAAAAATTCATCTCAATTTATTGAAGAGATAGATGAGTCGAATTATTCCTACAGTGCAAGAGTTTCTCAGACTGTCAGTAATAATACATTCTGGAACTTAAATCTTGGTTACAGAAACTTTGAAACCGAACGTTATAATCCTTTCTTAAAAGGAGATGAAAATCTATCTGCGGCTGCAAAGCAAATACTCTATGGAGATAGTTTATGGTGGGCAGATAAAAATCAGCTACAGGGTGTATATCAGGGAATTAATACTACCGGTTCTGGTCTGGGAGTTACTTTACTTGCAAACGGGCTTCAAACAAGACCTACTGATGTAAACGGAGTCTATAGACCATATGGATGGTCATATGGATTATTCCAACAAAGGGAGGATGAATCGTTCGGTGCTGATTTTGATTTGACTACTCAACTTAATAATCATCTTTTAGAGTTTGGAGCGGGTATATCAAAACACACCGTTAGGGGTTATGGTAATTTCGCTTACCAGGTTGCAGCTACTGATCCAACACAGCCTGATTACATAAGATTTGCACAAAATCAACCTTTTGTTTTTGGTTACGATGTAACGGGTAAAGAAAAAACATCTTCAGATGCTCCTGCATCATTAGACTGGTTTGCAGACCCAACCATAGGTTCAGACCCCTCTATGGCTGTGTTTCTTAGACCAGCAGAACCGATATTAGGGTATATGTATCTTCAGGACCGCTTTGAACTTGAAGATATAGTTTTAAATCTTGGCTTAAGAATGGATTACTTCGATATTAAATCACGAGAACTAATTAATCCTGCTTTACCATATGCAGGGGGACTAAATCCTAATGCATTCGATATAGAAGATTTTAAGGTGAAAGATGTTGAAATTGAATTTTCACCTAGAATTGGTATAGGATTTCCTGTAACTGCATCAACTGTTTTTCATGCACAATATGGCAGATTTATTCAAATTCCAGAACTGAATAATTTGTATAATGGGCCATTTGATTATAACACTTACATCACTATGGAACCACAGAGTGGTTTCAATGGTGGGTTGTTGAGTGAGCAAACTACGCAGTATGAAATTGGATTCAGACAGATGTTTGGTAATACATCAGCACTCAATCTTACAGCTTTTTACAAGAATACAAAAGCTCTTGTTAACGTACAAAGCAGCAAGTTTCAAAGAGTTGAAGGTGGTCAAACCCTTAATGCAATCTATCCTGTAAATTCGGACTTTGGAACAATTAAGGGATTTGCATTTTCATTTGATGTTACCAGACTTAGCTACTTTAGTGCTTCGTTACAGTATACTTTTTCTATAGCTGAGGGTACGGGTTCCTCAACCAGTTCAAGTCAAACTGCTGTCTTTAGAAATAATGATAGATTACCCCCAAAAGTAATAGCTCCGCTTGATTTCGATCAAAGGCATACTGCACTTGCTATTATTGATTTCTATGTTCCTGAAGGTGAACTTGGATTTTTCGAGTTATTTAATGTTAATGCAATTTTTTCACTAAGCAGTGGAACCCCATACACACCGGTCGATCAATGGAATATTCTTGGTGACAATGGGTTAATTGCTGATAACACAGGATATATAAATTCAGCTTATGGACCAAGTGTTTTCAGAATTGATTTTAAGCTTGAAAAAGGATTTGTAATTGGTAATCTTTATCTTACTCCATATGTATGGGTAGAAAACCTTCTTGATGCAGATAACGTAGTTGAAGTGTGGAGATCTACCGGAAGCCCATACACAACTAATTGGTTAAATGATCCCGATGCGCAATCACAAATCGAGTCTTTAGGCGAAGGGTATGTTAAAGATTATGAAACTCTTGAAAAAGATCCCTCGAATTTTGGATTTCCAAGACTCATTAAGCTTGGACTTAAGTTAAATTTTGATAGAATTAATTTCTAACTAAATTAGATATTAATATAAATAGGATAATTAAAATGAAAATAAAAATAAAATACAGTTATAAATTGTTGCTTTTATTTCTAATTGCAGCATTTATGGCTTTCGGTTTTTTAGGAGACGACACTAATGGTGTTCGTCCTCCTAAATTGCTTTATAAAACAACCAGCACTCAGGAATCCGGGAAGCAGGGAGATGCTTACAGAATGTGGGTAAATAATATTAACTTACCATTAAACAGTAAGGGGACCATTGCGGATGTAGAAATGTTTAACCCTGAAAATGGTTTGACTCAGGCCGGGGGAAGATTTGCTGGACATGTATTTCTTTTTTCTTCTGGTTTTTTCTTAAGTGGTAACCGTAACGGTCAACCTTGGGCTAACGCATGCGCTTCTGCAACACTTGTAGAAGATTACGTACCGGGTACAGTTGGGAACTCCTATGACCCAAACGCTGTAATGTATGTATTAAATTCCCAGGATGAACCATTTGGGAAGAGCTGGCAGGATTGGAAAGATGCGGTAGCACTCGGTGCTGATTTTTATGATGGTGATGGTGATGGAGTTTATAACCCAGTTAATAAAGATAATGATGATCCGCCGGAATGGGATCCAGACGAAGATATGCCCGATCTGATTGGTGATGAAACAGTTTGGTGTGTTTATCACGATGGATTACCTATTGCTCAAAGACGATGGTCAGCAGGAAATTTAGAAGTTGGAGTTGAAATCCGACAAACGGTTTTTGCATTTGCTTCTGCTGGTGCTATTGGTAATTTAATTTTTGTACGATACAGATTCAAATATGTTGGAATTAATGAAAATGATCCCGATGAATTGACTGATGTATTGTTTGGAGTGTGGGCCGATCCTGATGTAGGCGATCATACTGATGACGTTGTAGGCAGTGATATTGAACGCAATTCTGGTTACACCTATAATCGAACTGTAGACGCACAGTATGGTTCGCAGGTTCCTTGCTTTATGATAGACTTTTTCTCTGGTCCACGGGTGTACATTGACGGTGAAACATTCATTGATGACAATGATAATGGTATTTGGGATGAAGGCGAAGCATCCTTTGATACAGCTTATTCAGTAAGAGGACAATTAAAGGGTATTGCTAAATTTCCGGGCGCAAAAAACTTGCCTATATCCTCATTTGTAGAATATATAAATGGAGATCAGAACTTAAACGATCCTAATACAAAAGAGGAAGCACGTTTTTATATGGAAGGAAAAACCCGTCAAGGTGATATCCCGGATCCATGCACTTGGCCTTATGGCAATCCTCTTAATTTTCCGGGTTGTGATACTACAGATGCCAGGTTTTGGTTTTCAGGTGACCCTGTAACTGGAACCGGCTGGTTATGCGCTAATCAGGTAGATCAGCGCCAGATGACCAACACTGGTCCTTTTTTATTAAAGAAAAACCAGGAGAATGAAATAGTTGTTGCGTATGTTGTTGGCAAAGGTTCAAGTCCGCTTGATGGCATAACAAAAGCCCGTGCGATTGATGATGGTGCGCAGAATATCTTTGATCTAAATTTCCTCGCACCTACTCCGCCGCCTGCTCCTCAATTTTCTCTATCTTCAAGTGATGAGTTTATTGATATACTTTGGGAAACAAACAAACAGGTAACTTACACAAGCCAAACTCCTACCTGGGATTTAAAGTTTGAGGGTTATCGTGTGTGGGCTTTTAAAACCAACGTTGCAGAAGATTTTGTTCAAGGACAGGAAAATTCAGTTTTGATAGCAACTTATGATTTGAATAATTATATTCATAACGTCTATAAGGAAAATTCTGAGACAGGCGGTATTGAAATTCTTTATCCAATGTCTCCAGAAGAAAATCAATTAGATTATAATATTTTTGCAGATCCTGCTACTGGCAGGTTAAGGATGAGAATTTTCAATGATCCTTTCGATGCTGGTCAAAAAGTCGTAAAAGGTAGACCGTATTATTTTGCTATTACAAGTTATGCCTTAAATTATGGTGCTCTTGTATATAAAGATGATCCAACCAAACCGATCGGTACAATAGGTGATTATTATCTAAGTGCTTTTGCTTTTGCACAGGAAGCTGAAAATATTCGATCAATCAAATCCATTGTGGTTGGTCAGGATGCCCTAAATCCCCCGGTATCTGTGCAACCCGCAAATAAATTCTCTGGCGCCTCTTTAGGTAGAGTTGGATATGATGTAATAAACAATGAAGAACTGACCGGGGATACCTATGAGGTTAGTTTTTTCAAAAATACTGCCTCGATTCCCTATTCAATGTTCTGGAGACTTAAAAATATCAATACAGGAGAGGTACTTCAGGATTCATCATTGTCTTATTCGTATGGACTGCCCGATGTTAATCAAAAAACAACTGAGGGTTTTATAACAAAAGTTGAATCCCAGAATGCTGCGATTGATACTATTGCTTATTCTCCTTCAAGTGGTGCCTGGTATGCAAGCATTGGCAGTACTGCTGATTCAACTGCAGGCAGAGGAATCTGGTATGTTGGTAAAGATTTAATTCCAACTGGTGATCTTCCTGAACCATTCAAATCTGCAAATCCAAGAAGCACAGTTCTTACATCTGATAAATTGCGCAGAGTTGAGTTGAGGTTTGGTCCTGATAATTTTGGAAAGGCTTACAGATACATTAATGGCTATGTTGGCACACCTGCAACTAACTTTTATCCGTACGCTGAAAGAATAACATCAACCGATACAACAAATAAAGGTGTTATTGGAATGTGGAATGAAATAACCAACAGGGCTATGGGCTTTGTAGATGTTCCGTTCCAGGCATGGGTTGTTGATGAACAATATGATCAGGAATATCAATTAGCTGTTGGATTCATTGAAGCCAGAAAATATTCCAGGTACGCTCAGGGAAATCCGGATGGTAAATGGGATCCCGGAACATCAATCAGGGAAACTGGTGAGATGATAGTGATCTTTAATAGTCCCTACGATCCTACAGGCAGCCAGATCGAATTGACTGGTGGTGAATTCCAAACGGGTAGTGGACCTGTTACCCGCTGGGCTGATCTTGTTAGGATAGGTGCTAATATTCCGGTTATACCACCTGATGCTGTTGGCATATCAGAAGAACAAAAGGCAATTTTTGCTTCCCCCTGGTTAAATACGATGTACCTTGTCGGATTGGAAAGGAAAAATGCAACAGTATGGTTTACACCGGGAGATGTACTTACAATTCCACTGGCTGTTTACCCTTATACTGCTGCTGACTCTTATCAATTTAAAACTCTGAAAGGAACTACTCTTTCAGAAGACCAAGAGCGTGCTCTTTGGGAAAAAGTAAATGTTTATCCAAATCCTCTATTTGGTTATAATACTTTAACGAACTATTACACCAATACTCCGGATGAGCCATTTGTGACATTTACTAATTTACCCGAAGATATAACAGTAAAAATTTACTCTCTTTCTGGTACACTTTTAAGAACCCTCGGAACAGAAGATAAGTCTGAACCCACATCACCTTTCTTAAACTGGAATTTACAGAATGAATCCGGAATTAGAGTAGCATCGGGTATGTATCTTGCTATCATATCCTCACCAAAATATGGTGATAAAGTGTTAAAATTTGCAATAATAATGCCTCAGAAGCAAATTCAGAGGTTTTAAAGTAATAAAGATTGGCAGGTATGGAAAAAAATGCTTACCTGCCAGCTATTTTAAGTTAAAATAGTGGAGTTTATCAAATGAAAAAAATAATACTGTTAATAATCTTAATAGCAACTTTATCTTATGCAGGTGATGTTGCTAGAAAAGGCACAACAGGAGCTGAAGAATTATTAATTCCTGTTGGTGCCAGAGGAATCGCAACGGGAGGAGCCTTCCTTGCAAATATCAATGGTCTTGAGTCAATATTTTACAATCCTGCTGGATTGGATGTCAACCCGCAAACTGAAGCGATGTTTAGTTATGTTAGCTACCTTGCTGACATTAATATATCTTATTTTGCAGTAGGTACAAGCTTGGGTGATATTGGATCAATAGGAATTGATCTTAAATCATTAGACTTTGGTGATATCCCCGTTACCACTGAAAACTTTCCAGACGGAACCGGTGAAACATATTCGCCATCATTTTTAACTTTAGGGATAACTTATTCTAAAGTGTTAACAGATAGAATTTCAGTTGGAACTAATTTCAAGCTAATATCTGAAAACATACAGAATACAAATGCAACCGGTTTTGCTTTGGATGCTGGTGTTCAATATCGCTTTTCTGAGCAACTGATGATTGGCGCAGCCGTGAAAAACATTGGTTCAAATATGGAATTTTCAGGACAAGATCTTACATCCCGAACAACTATACCTGGAACTATTCCGGGTGCCACTTCTGGTAGTTATCAAATAGTTACTGAAAGTTTCCAGGTACCCAGTTTTTTCCAACTTAGCATGACATATGCATTTGAATTTAACGAACAGAATAATCTTTTATTAGGTGGTGCTTATACTGCTAATAATAACTTTGAGGATATAGGTAACTTAGGTCTTGAGTATGGTTTTATGAATAATTTTTTCGTGAGAGGTGGTTATAACTTTCTATTCGAAAATTCAAGCGAATACATTTATGGTTTAACTTTCGGAGCCGGTTTGGATTACAAAATTGGCGGTGAAGTTGGATTTGTATTTGACTATGCGTTTAGAGATGTTAAAGATTTTCCGACTGCAAACCACGTGTTTACTGTTAAACTTAGTTTTCAATAAGTTATCGGGTTAGTTATTAAAGCGTCTGTTGATTTTTCAATGGACGCTTTTTTATTTTATTTCTTAAGTATAAACGTTTTAAAATTGTAATGAATAAATTTTTTTTAAGTTTATTATTTATATTCTGTTTTACTATTTCCTTCCCTCAAAAAATTAATTTTGAATTCGACTATGCCCAGTTTGGCTATGATTCGCTTTCAAATTATGTTGAATTTTATTATGCATTTAATCAACTCGGGCTGACTTATGTTGATACCGATACTTCTGACTTTGTTCAGGGTTTGCTTCAAATAGAAATTGTCGACTCTGCAACTGGTAATAGTATTATCGACAAACACTGGATGATAACTAATGTTATTAACGACAGTTCAAATACTGACCGGAGTCTTATTGGTCTGGTTGGTTTTATAATTGATAAAGGAGCTTATATAATTAATATAACGGGAGCGGACGTTAATAATCCTCTGAATAAAAAAACTATTACAGAAAAAATAGTTATTAAACCTTTTCTTAATTCACGTTCGGCATTAAGTGATGTACAGCTTGCTTCAAACATAATTCCTAACAGTGATGATACTACTTCAATTTTTTATAAAAATACTTATGAGGTAACACCTCTTCCTGCATCGGTCAGCGGTGAAATGCAACCGGTTATGTTTTATTATACTGAATTGTATAATCTTCAGACCGGGGATTCAAATGCGCTTATGCGTCTTGATGAAATGGTTTACAACAGCAGAGGGCAGCTTGTAAGTTCAAAATCAAAAAAAATTAATAAGTCTGTTAATACAAGAGTTGAAGTTGGAATTGTTAAGGCATTTAAACTTCCTACTGATACTTATACTCTTCGTCTGAACCTCATAGACAGCGTTGCCAATTACGGGGTTTCCTCAACTAAAAGATTTTTTGTTTATAATCCCTCAATTGTACCTGCAGATACATTTCAAACAACCGTTTCACCTGTTTTGAGTACAACTTTTGGAATTATGTCTGAAGAGGAAATAGATGATTTATTTAATAAATCGAAATACATTGCAACATCTCCTGAGATAGATAAGTACAATGCACTATCAACCGAAGAAGCAAAAAGAGAATTTATTTATAATTTCTGGAAAGCCCGTGATGAAAATCCTTCCGATGACCGAAATGAGTATTATCTTGGTTACATTAAGCGTGTAAGTGAGAGTAATGCAAGATTCTCAGCTCTTGGTAAACAAGGCTGGAAAACTGATCGTGGAAGAGTTCTAATCGTTTACGGTGAACCATCCGAGATTCAACGCTATCCAAATCAAACAGATGCCAGACCATACGAGATATGGAGATATGAAAGTATAGAGGGAGGGGTAGAATTTATTTTTGGTGATCTTACCGGCTTTAATGATTACCAGTTGCTCCATTCAACTAAGAGAGGTGAGTTGAGAGATGATTACTGGACGCGAAGAATAGCTATCCAATAATTCCTGCTTATAATTTCATCTGCTTATTAATTCTTCTTCATCAATTTTATTGCTGATCTTTGGTTATTTTTGAATAATTATTTTTAATTGTTGATGAAGAACAGAATCGAATATATCCTATTTATTTTATTTAGCTGGTGCTTCAGACTTATTGGTTTAAAACTTTCAAGAAAGTTTGCAACTATACTGGCATTTCTGTTTTTCTACGTCATCCCGATCAGAAAGAAAGTTGTATTTAATAATCTCAAAATTGCCTTTCCGGAAAATGATATTGGCACCAACAAAAAATTAGCCTTCAGAATTTATTTAAGCTTTGCAATTACTCTTGTAGAAATTATGTGCCTTCCATTTTTAAGCAAAGAAGAACTAACTAATGCCGTAGTGTGCAGCAACCCTGAAATGATTGTGAATAAGTTTAATGAAGGAAGGGGTGTAATTTTACTTTCATCTCACTTTGGCAACTGGGAATATATTGCGATATCCGTTGCTGTTCAGATTCAGCTTCCTTTTTCCGTTGTTGTGAAGCCTCTGAGAAATCCTCTCGTTTATGAATGGATGAACAGAGCGCGTACAAAGTTTGGAAATGAAGTCGTCCCGCTGGGAATTTCAATAAGGAAAACTTATCAGACACTTAAAGAAAAGAAAATAGTAGCTATGGTTGCTGATCAGAGAGGTCCAGCAGAAGGTGTAAGAGTTGATTTCTTTGGTAAAAAAGTTTCTGTGTATTCAGGTCCTGCTGCACTTGCGCTAAAGACCGGTGCGCCTCTTATTTGTGGAATAGCAATAAGAGATAAAGATTATAAATATAAAACGGAACTGGTGGAAATCTCAAAGGATAATCTTCCGGGAAATGAGGAAGAAAAAATTCTTGTAATAAGTCAAAGATATACTTCCTATCAGGAAAAAGTAATCCGTGAACATCCCGAGCAATGGTTATGGATGCATAAAAGATGGAAATATTAAATGAGTGAGTTAATAAAAGTACTTGTAATTCAAACTGCATTTCCCGGCGATGCTATTCTGACTCTGCCTTTTATCCAGGAATTAAAAAAGAAAAATCCATTCTTTTTAATTGATGTTCTGTGCATTCCGGTAACCTCTGAAATATTTGCGGCTTCTCCTTTTGTTAACTCCGTGATTCCATTTGATAAAAAAGGTAAGCAAAGATCTTTTTTTGCTTTCTTAAAATTTGTGAAAGAACTCAGGTCAAATAAATATGAATTTGTCTATTCACCGCATCGTTCTCTTCGAAGTGCAATTATTTCACTTAATGTTGGTGCAAAAGAAACTTATGGCTTCGAGAATAGCGCTTTGAAGTTTGCATTCAAACATACGATAAAGTACGACGCTTCATCCCACGAAATAAAAAGAAACCTGGAGTTTGTTAATGGTGATTATGGTAATGATAAGTGGCGGATTATTCCGGAAATCCAGATATCAGAAGGTTCTAAAAATAAAGTTCAAAAATTTTTTAGAGATAAAAAGATTAAGAAATTCATCACAATAGCTCCGGGTTCTATCTGGGAAACAAAAAAATATCCGATAGAATATTTCAGACAAATAATAGATCATTTCATCAACTTGCATTACCAGATTATAATAATTGGTGGAAGTCAGGATAAAGAATTATGTGAAGCTGTTCGAAGTGAAGATAACGAAAACATAATTATTACAGCAGGAGATTTTTCGTTTATAGAAACAATTGAATTATTAAAAAGTTCTTCTCTTTTGATTTGCAATGATAGCGCACCAACTCATCTTGGTATGTGTGCGGATATTCCTGTTCTTACAATTTATTGCTCAACTATTCCGGAATTTGGATTTTATCCTTACAATCTGAGAAGCGGATATGTCAGTTATGATGAATTGTTCTGTAAACCTTGTGGAATACATGGTTACAAAAGTTGTCCTATGGATACTTTTGAGTGCGGAAAATTGCTCGATCCAAAGTTGGTAATTAGTAAAGCAGAAAAATTATTATCAGATGGTAGCTGATCAAAAAAAAATAATAAATATTGATGAGAATCAGGATTTGGCTTTAAACCTGGCTGCAGAATTATATCAGTCAGGAAAAATCTTTATTTATCCAACAGACACAATTTATGGAATTGGTGGAAATCCGTTTAATGAGGATGTTGTTAAAAGAATTTCTGAAATCAAAGGCAGGGATTACAAAAAGCAATTCATCTGGTTGCTTTCTGATTTAGAAAATCTGATGAATTATGTTGATATCATTTACCAAAACCACATTGAATTTCTACGGAAAATCTGGCCGGCTCCGGTAACAATTATTCTTAGCCTGAACGAGAGAACTCAAAATATAACTAAATACAGCACCATTGCTGCAAGAATTCCTCAGAATGATTTTTGCCTGAAGCTGCTTATGGAAATTTCCAGACCTCTGGTTTCTACCAGCGTTAACAGAAGCGGAGAAAAACCATTAAACCAAATTGAAGAAATTGTTAAAACATTTTCTCATCAGGTTGATGCAATATTTTTTAATTCTGAAAAAGAAGAAAAAAAATTTTCAACAATAATTGATTTAACTTCAGAAAAGCCAAAATTGATAAGAGAAGGCTCAGTTAAATTTGTAGAATTGTTGCAGAACTTCAGTTAAATTAGTGTAGTTTTTATATCGATTTTATTTAAATGCAAATGTTCAAATACTTTAAAAACCTTAAAAGCTTTTCAATTATACTTGTTCCCGATGATACTTCGCACGAAGCCAAATCGAAAAAGTTCACTGTAATTAAAATTTCTGTTTTTGCCTTAATCTATTCAATCTTAATAGCTGTATTTGGTTATTATTTCTTTAGTATTACAGGTATTGGTAATCAGATTTTACCCGGTAATTATGTTCAGGATGCTGAAGGCTTGGAAAAGATGAACCAGTTGAACTCAAAAATTATTTTTCTCGCAAAGGAATTACAACTATTAAAGTCATCAAACCAAAAATTAAAATATGCTCTGGCGCTTGGTGATTCTACTTTGATTGACTCTTTGGGGGTGAACCCGGATTCATTACAAAGAAAGTATAAAACACCCAAAGAAGGTAATATCTTTGGAACTATCATAAATTATTTTACCCGACTTTTTTTAAAACAGGATAATCCTATTTTCTTCATTTATCCCGTTAATGGATTTATGAGCAGAAGCTTTGATCCGGAAAGAGGACATTATGGGATTGATCTGGTTGTAAAGGATGGAACTCCGGTTTATGCATCTGCAGGTGGATTTGTTGTCTTCTCCGGATACACAAGTAACTATGGACATATAATAATTCTAAGTCACGCAAATGGATACCTGAGTATTTACAAGCATTGCTCTGTTATTCTAAAAAAGGAAAGGGATTTTGTAAAGCAGGGAGAATTAATTGCATTAAGTGGAAATAGTGGCTTAGCAACTACCGGTCCTCATTTGCATTTTGAAATTTGGCTCAACGGCAAACCAATTGACCCGGAAATTTTATTAATCATCAGTAAATAAATAAGGAGAACAAATTGAAAACCAAAACTATGGATGGAGACTCTGAAGATATTACTATCATAAGTAACGGAGTAAAAGTTGAAGGCAAAGTTTCAAGTAATGGAAGCATCAGGCTTGATGGAATAATTCAAGGAGATATCCTTTGTCAGGGAAACATTACCATTGGCGAGTCAGGTGAAGTTTATGGAAAGGTAAATGGTCAATCCATTACAATAGGCGGAAAGGTTGAAGGAATAGTAAACGCCAAGGAAAAACTTATACTCGAAGCAAAGGCTGATTTAAAAGGTGATGTCTTTACAAAAATTTTAGTTGTTGAAGCAGGTGCTCGTTTCGATGGAAAAAGCAATATGGCAGGTTCCGGAGATAACACAATTTCTCAGTCATCAAATCCTTAAGGCACAATGAAACTGGAACCTGATAAAATAAAAGGTGCCAGTAACTTTTATAAAGAAGTTGGTCCGTATATTGGATTAGGGCTGCAACTTGCTGTTACAGTAACGGTGATGGTTTTTATTGGGATCTGGTTGGATGGACAATTCGATACAAAACCGATTTTAACTATAATATTTGCATTCCTGGGGATTTTTGCAGGTATGTATACATTCATCAAATCTGTTCTGAAAGCAGGAAATGATAAGAAGTGAAAAGCAGCTATTAAATATTTTTTTGTCTTTTACTTTCTTGTCTGTTCTGGTGGTTTCACTATTACTTATTACTGAAGTCATTTCGTCCCTGGTTTTTAAGTCAATATTGTTAGGTGGTTTGGTTTCACTCTTAAACTTTGTAATTGGATTCTTATTACTAAAATTCAGTGCAAATAAATCCGAAAAGATATTTCTTCTGTTTCTATGGGGAGGTCTTATTTTTAGGTTAATTTTTGGTCTCACACTGATATTAATTACCCTCATTTTTTTGGAAATAAATACATATGGGTTTATATTTTCAATCCTCTTTTTTTACGTTTTTTACTTATTAATAGAGATCTTTTATTTGAATTTTGGGAGAAAAAGCCAGTTTGGCAGCAAGTAATAACATAGACACTTTGCACTCAGCATTAGATTCCGTAAAAACCTCAGGTGGATCTGATAGCGATTGGATTATGCATCATATTGTGGATGGAGGAGAAATAGAATTACCATTCCTCGGAGCAATTCATATTCCTCAGTTACCTCCGATTTTGGGAATTAACATCACTCCAACAAAGCATGTTCTATTTATGTGGGTTGCAGCTTTTTTGGTTTTATTAACTTTTTACTTTGTCGCTAAAAATTATAGGACATCTCTGGTTCCGAAACGCCTGGCTAACTTCTTTGAAGTTTTAATCATATTTGTTCGCGATGAAATTGCAGAGCCAACGCTTGGTAAGGCTTACAAATCATTTCTTCCGTTCCTGTTAACACTTTTCTTTTTTATTTTGTTTGGAAACTTTTTGGGTTTGATTCCATTCTCAGCAACTTTCACAAGTAATATTGCTGTAACTGCAACGCTCGCAATCATTTCTTTTTTAATGATACAACTTGGAGGAATCAGACATAACGGCTTTTTTGGATACTTCAAAGGATTAGTCCCACACGGAATTCCAATGTGGTTGCTTCCTCTTATGATACCCGTTGAAATTCTTGGATTGTTTACAAAACCTTTTGCATTGGCAATACGACTTTTTGCAAATATGATTGCTGGTCACTTTGTAATCCTTGCACTAATAGGATTAATATTTTTTATGGGCACGATTTTTATCGCACCCGTTTCAGTTGCGTTTGCAGTTTTCATTTATATTTTGGAAATCTTAGTTGCATTAATTCAAGCATATATTTTTACAATGCTCAGTTCCTTGTTTATAGGAATGGCAGTACATCAGGAACATTAATTTATCAACAAATATTAAAGGAGTACTTAAATGGATTTAGCATGGTTAGCAGCAGGTTTAGGCGCCGGATTAGTTGTTATCGGCGGTGGACTTGGAATTGGTAAACTCGCAAGCTCAGCAATGGATGCAAGCGGCAGACAACCCGAAGCTGCAGGCGCAATCAGAACATCAATGATTATTGCTGCTGCACTTATCGAAGGAATGTCTTTCTTCGGTTTGGTTATCTGCATCCTTCTTGCTCTAAAAGCATAAATCTAAAATTATTTGAGAAAATAAATGCTTACTCAAATTACTTTTGCGGTCATTGCCTCTGAAGGCGGTAATGGCGGACTTCTCGATGTTAATCCCGGTCTGATGATTTGGACTGTTGTTACTTTTATAATTCTTCTCTTGATTCTGAAAAAAGTTGCCTGGAAACCCATCCTTGCAGCACTTGATAAACGCGAGAATGACATCAAAGAAGCACTGGCTCAGGCTGAAAAAGCCAAAGATGAAGCCAGACAAATTCTTGAGGAGAATCAGGCGAATCTTGCAAAAGCAGAGCAGGAATCAAAAAAAATCATAGAACAAAGCCGCGCTTACGCTGAATCTCTGAAAGAACAAATGATTAAAGAAAGCAAAGAACAGGCTAAAAAAATTGTTGATGATGCTTCAACAGAAATTCAACGAAAGAAAGATACGGCTTTTGAGGAATTGAAAGGACAGATTGCCGAAATAGCTGTCAATGCAGCTGAGAAGATTATCAGAGAATCTCTCGATGCTCAGAAAAGTAAAAATGTGATTGATAAATATTTGAATGAAGTGACAAAGAACTGATAATGGCTGATTTCAGAATTTTACATAGATATGCTACTTCTTTGCTTGAGACTTCCATTGAAAAAAAGAATCTGGATGTTGTTACTTCTGATATGCAACTGCTTGTTGAGACACTGGATAAAAGCAAACAACTGCAGTTAATGCTTGAAAGTCCGGTAGTAAAGCCAGAAGTAAAACTAAATATCCTCAGGGAAATCTTTAGTTCAAAAATCTCCAAAGATTCGATGGACTTTATTGAATTTGTAATTTTAAAGCAACGTGAAAGCCTGCTTAATTCGATCGGGAAAAGATTTTTAGAGTTACGTGACGAATATCTTAGAATTGCCAATGTCTTCGTAACAACTGCAACTGAATTTACAACTGACCAAAAGAGCTTATTAGAGCGCAAGCTGGAAAAAATTCTTGATAAAAAAGTTCGTCTGAACTTTAAAACTGATTCGAACCTTGTTGGTGGGTTCATAGCTAAAGTTAATGATACACTTTACGATGCCTCAATCAAACACCAGCTTGAATTATTAAAAAAGCAATTTTTAACGGGTGATATATCACTCAATTAAACAAGGAAGTTTAAAAGGAATTAATTATGGCTGAAGTTAGACCCGACGAAATATCTGCAATATTAAGAAAACAACTTTCGGGATTTGAGAGCGAAGTTGATATTTACGATGTTGGAACCGTCCTGCAAATAGGAGATGGTATTGCACGAGTTTATGGTTTAAGTAAAGTTATGGCAACTGAACTCGTTGAGTTTCCTAATGATGTAATTGGAATGGTTCTTAATCTTGATGAAGACAGCGTTGGCTGTGTTCTTTTTGGTGAAAGTTCATTAGTAAAAGAAGGTGACACAGTTAAAAGAACAAAACGAGTTGCATCAATTCCTGTTGGTAAAGCATTACTTGGTCGTGTTGTTAATCCTTTGGGAAAACCAATCGACGGAAAAGGTGCAATAAATACTGACAAGTTTCTTCCGATCGAAAGAAAAGCTCTCGGTGTAATTCAAAGACAGCCTGTTAAAGAACCGGTGCAAACAGGTATTGCAGCTATTGATGCAATGATTCCGATTGGTCGCGGACAGAGAGAATTAATTATCGGTGACAGACAAACAGGTAAAACTGCCGTTGCTATTGATGCCATCATCAACCAAAAATATACTCACACTGAAGAAGCTAAATCACTCGGCATTAAACCCGTTTATTGTGTTTATGTTGCTATCGGTCAAAAGAGTTCTACTGTGGCGCAGGTTGTTGCAAAGCTGCAGGAACACGGGGCAATGGACTTTACAACAGTTGTTGTAGCTTCAGCGTGGGAACCAGCTCCGCTTCAATATATTGCCCCATATTCTGGTGCTACTCTTGGTGAATATTTTCGCGATAATGGAATGCATTCACTTGTCATTTATGATGACTTATCAAAACAGGCTGCTGCTTACCGTGAACTTTCTTTATTGTTGAGGAGACCTCCGGGAAGAGAAGCTTATCCCGGTGATGTATTTTATCTTCATTCAAGATTACTTGAAAGAGCATCAAAACTTAGCGATGAACTTGGTGGCGGTAGTTTAACAGCTTTACCAATAATTGAAACACAGCAGGGAGACGTTTCTGCATATATTCCTACAAACGTAATCTCAATTACTGATGGGCAGATTTATCTTGAATCAAGTTTGTTCAACTCAGGTGTTCGTCCTGCTATCAATGTTGGTATTTCAGTATCACGTGTTGGTGGTAATGCTCAGATTAAAGCAATGAAAAAAGTTGCAGGTTCACTTAAACTTGATTTAGCTCAGTATAGAGAGCTTGAGGCTTTCGCTAAATTCGGTTCTGATCTTGATCAATCAACATTAAGAACTCTTAATAAAGGTGCACGACTTGTTGAATTATTAAAGCAAGGTCAGTATGCCCCAATTCCGGTTGAAAGACAGATTGTTAGTATATTTTTAGGAACAAGAGGTTATATGGATTCAATTCCTGTTTCGGATGTTAAAAGATTTGAGAAAGAAGCTCTTGAGTATTTTGAGGTTAAGCATAAAGATATTTTTGAAACTCTGAAGAAAGAAAAAGATATTTCTAAAGAGCTTGACGAAAAAATTAATAATGCAGCAAAAGAATTTTTGAAAGTATTTAGAAAAACTGTTTAATTAGATTTTAGATGGCGACATTACGGGATATAAAAAGCAGAATAATCGGCGTCAAAAGCACGCAGAAGATCACCAAAGCGATGAAGATGATTGCAACAGCAAAACTGCGTGGAGCCCAGCAGCGAATTGTTGGTGCAAGACCCTATGCTAATAAAATTGGTGAAATGCTTTCCCGACTTGCTGCAGAAGACACATTACAAAGTAATTCTTTCTTTACTGTAAGAGAAAATAAAAAAGTTTGTGTCGTAGTTATTACTGCTGACAGAGGTTTGTGCGGTGCTTTCAATACAAATATTATCAGGGAAGCAACAAGTTATATAAATGAAGAATTGAATAAAGACCATTCAATTTCAGTTTTTGCTGTGGGTAAAAAAGCCGCCGAATATTTCAGCAAACGAAATTATACAATTGAAGGCAAGATGATTGGCGTTTTCGGTTCGCTTGATTATCAATCTGCTCTTCAGCTATATAATGATTTAGTACCAAAATATATTAGTGGTGAAATCGATAAGATAGTCTTAGTTTATAACGAATTTGTTTCAATGATTCAGCAGAGGATTGTAAAAGTTCAACTTTTACCTATCCCTTTTATTAATAAAACCGACGAAGAAAAATCTTATTCATCTAATTACATATTTGAACCGGACCAGCTTTCAATTTTTGAATCTCTTATCCCGAAACATTTAAAAGTTCAGATCTGGAGAGCACTGCTTGAATCTAATGCAGCAGAATTAAGTGCGAGGATGACTGCAATGGATAATGCAACAACAAATGCTCAGGAACTAATTCGTTCACTGAACTTAACCTACAATAAAGAAAGACAGGCTGCAATAACCAAAGAGATTCTGGAAATAGTCTCCGGTGCAAATGCACTCAAAGCCAGCTCATAATTTTCTTTTTAATCTTACCATGTTTAGCATAAGAAAATAAGATGTTTGAAGATTTATCATTAAAAATAGAAAACGCTTTAAAGAAGGTCAGAGGACAGGGAAGATTAAGCGAAAAAAATATTTCTGATACACTCAAGGAAATTCGCCGTATATTGCTGGATGCAGATGTTAACTATAAAGTAGCAAAAGAATTCATTGAAAAAGTTTCAGAAAAAGCACTTGGTAAAGAAGTAATCGCTTCGATTACTCCCGGTCAGCTGATAACGAAAATAATTTTTGACGAACTTGTCAATTTGCTTGGTTCATCACAGACTGAGCTGAAGCTGAATCCTTCGGGTATAACTGTGATTATGGTTGTTGGATTACAAGGATCAGGTAAAACAACATTTTGCGCCAAGCTTGCCAAACGATTAAAGGAGCATAAAAGAAAAGTTTTATTGGCAGCGGCAGATGTTTACAGACCTGCAGCTGTTGAGCAGTTAAAGCAGCTTGGTGAAAAAATAGACGTTCGTGTTTTCTCACTAGATCAACCGGATGCAAGAAAAACTGCAACTGATTCTCTCAGGTATGCTAAGGAAAATAATTTTGATACTGTGATTATAGATACCGCAGGCCGTTTGCATGTTGATGAACAAATGATGGAGGAGATTTCGGATATAAAGAAGATGGTAAATCCTTCCGAAATTCTTTTTGTTGTTGATTCGATGACAGGTCAGGATGCAGTAAATTCTGCTAAAGCTTTTAATGAAACCGTTGATTTTGATGGTATAATTCTTACAAAACTTGATGGTGATGCCCGTGGTGGTGCCGCATTATCCATCAGATCTGTGGTTGGAAAACCGATTAAATTTATAGGCAATGGTGAGAAAACAGATTCTTTAGAGGTTTTTCACCCGGATCGGTTGGCGTCAAGAATCCTTGGCAAAGGCGACGTAATATCACTTGTTGAAAAAGCTCAGCAAAGCTTTGATGAAAATGAAGCTGAGCAGCTTGAAGAAAAGTTCAGGAAAAATCAATTTGATTTTGATGATTTTCTTAAGCAAATTAAAGTCATTAAGAAAATGGGTTCTTTATCTTCCTTGCTTGGGATGATTCCAGGGCTAAATGCTCAGATAAAAAATGCTCAGGTTGATGATAAAGCTCTGGTTAAAGTTGAAGCAATTATTAACTCTATGACGAAAACCGAAAGAGGAAATCCGAAAATATTAAATGGAAGCAGAAGAAAAAGAATTGCGCGTGGAAGCGGCACATCAATTCAGGATGTGAACAGACTGCTTAAACAATTTGAAGAAATGAAAAAAATGATGAGCAGATTCTCAGGCAAATCATCATTTAAAAATCTGTCTTTTGGCAGATAAGATTTTAAATTCACTTGATTAAATAACGAATAAAATGTGGAGGTCAAAATAAATTGGCTGTTAAGTTAAGATTGAGAAGAATGGGTAAGAAAAAACAACCTATTTATAAAATGGTTGCGGCAGATTCAAGATCACCAAGAGATGGAAAATTTCTGGAAGCTGTTGGTTTTTATAATCCTTTAACAAAACCTCATACTCTTGAACTAAAAGAGGACAGGATTATGTATTGGTTAGGTGTTGGAGCCCAACCAACTCATACTGTAAAAAGTCTATTAAGGCAAAAAGGTCTGATCTTTAAAAAAGAATTGATGTCTAAAGGGCTTGATGAAGAGAAGATTGCTTCCGAGCTGGAAAACTGGCAAAAACTAAAAGAAGCAAGTGCAATGAAACGGAGCGAAAAAAAGTTATCCCGTAAGGCAAAAGCAAAACAAGAAGCTGAGGCATCTGCCAAAGCAGCCGAAGCTCAGGCACCTGCAGAAGAACCAAAATCGGAAGAAAAAAGCGAGTAAAATAAGCAGAAGTTAATAGCACTGCTTCTGCTTCCGTAGTTAATTGTTTATTCTTAATTAATAATTAGAACTAACTAATTACTGCTCACAGTGCTAGCACAGGAGGCTCTTAAAATGAAAGAGTTTATTGAGTTCATTGTAAAGTATCTTGTTGATAACCCTGACGCTGTCGTTGTTGAAGAAACAACTGACCAGGAGAAAAAAATAAATCTGACTTTAAGGGTTAAACAAGAGGACGTTGGGAAAGTTATCGGGAAAAAAGGAAAGACCGCAATTGCTATGAGAACCCTTTTAACAGCAGTTGCTGCCAAAGAAGGTAAGCGCGCAGTGCTTGAAATACTTGATTAGTGTTTTCTTTGATTGCTTTGGAATATTTTTTAGTTGCTAAAATAGAGCAGACTATTGGTAATGCCGGTTATGTAAAGATACAGTCCTATTCAGATTTCCCGGAACGTTTTCTCAGGCTGAAAGATGTTTACATAGACTTTTGGGGAGACAAAAAAGCATTTTACATTGAAGATGTAAAAAATGTGAAAGGGAAAATTCTAATTAAGTTTAAAAATTTTGATAGCCTGAGAGATGTACAGGTTTTGACTGGCAGAGAAATTTATGTTGATGAGGATAATGCAATAACTTTACCTGAAAATCATTTTTTTGTGCATGATTTGATTGGCAGTGATGTAATTGTTCAAAAGAAAAAAATAGGATCAATTGCTGATATAATAAAAGGAAAAGCTAACGATGTTTTGGTTGTTTTAACAGAAGACAAAAAAGAAAAGTTAATTCCGTTTGTTCTTAGTTTTATTGAAAAATTTGATGCTGCAAAGAAAAAATTAGTCCTGAATATTTCTGAAGAGTATTTGGAAGAAGATGAGGATTGATATTTTATCAGCCGTGCCGGATTTGCTTGAAAGTCCCTTGCATACAAGCATAATAAAGCGTGCGCAGGATAAAGGAAAGCTTAGTTTGTTTGTTCATAATCTGCGTGACTATACGCATGACAAACATAAGCAGATTGATGATAAACCGTTCGGCGGAGGTCCGGGGATGGTGCTAAAACCGGAACCGTTTTTTGAATGTATTGAATCTTTACAGTCAGAGCGGATTTATGATCACATAATCTTCACAACTCCTAAAGGAAAAATATTCAACCAGAAGATTGCAAATGATCTTTCGTTATCAAATAATCTGCTTGTAATAGCAGGACATTATAAAGAAATTGATGATCGTGTAAGACAAAAATTTGCAACAGACGAAATTTCAATAGGGAATTTTGTTCTTACAGGAGGCGAACTTCCGGCATTAATTATTATTGATGCAGTGGTAAGATTAATTCCGGGTGTTCTTAATGACAGCGAAGCAGCACTCGATGATTCTTTCCAGGATGGTGAAATAGTTGAAGCGCCTTATTTTACCAGACCTGCAGAGTACAGAGGAATGAAAGTTCCTGAAGTTCTTCTTTCTGGCAATGAAAAAGAAATTAAAAAATGGAAAGAGGAACAATCAAAAATTTTAACAGAAAAATGGCGTGAAATTAATTCAGTCAAAGGTTAGTAAAACCCTGACTTAAAAGAAGGAGTAAATTATGGACAAAGTAAATAGTGTGTTAAAAGAAAAACCCCGTACAGATCTGCCTGAATTCAGAGCAGGTGATCATATAAAAGTATATGTGAGTATTATCGAAGGTGACAAAGAAAGAATTCAGCCTTTTGAAGGCGATGTTATAAGCGTTCGCGGTAACGGGATTAACAAATCTTTTACAGTAAGAAAAATTGCAAGCGGTGTTGGTGTTGAAAGAATTTTCCGGTTCAATTCACCGAAGATTTCTAAAATTGAAATTTTAAAGAAAGGCAATGTTAGAAGAGCCAAACTTTATTATTTGCGTAATCTTTCAGGCAAAGCTGCACGCATTAAAGATATAAAAACTCAATAATTTAATTCGCCGCCGCAGGGCGGCTTTTTAATGAAAACAAAATTCTATCTTCCCAAAAATATTTTTTCAAATATCCTTTTATCGGAAATAGAAGATAAATCTTCAATTGAAACGGGATTTGTTCCATCTGCTTTAATTGTGAAAAAACTGAATGAAGAACATAATGCAGTAGGGCTTATTCCAACGATGGATATTATTGCGAATAAGGATATTTTTGTTTCATCCGATATCGGAATGTCATTTAACGCATTGCTCTCTAATTCCTACATTCATTTCAAAGAAGAACAGGAAACTATTGATGAACTGCTGCTTAAAGGTGATGCGACTTCCAATGAAGTAATCCTTAGTAAAATTTTATTTAAAGAATTTTATGATGTTGAAATCAAAACAACTTTGTTGAGCAGGGAACTAACAGACTTTAATGATAATATTCTGATTATTGGTGATGAAAATTATGAAAAGGAATTATTTCTTAATGGATTGAGTTTCGCCGAAGAAATTATTGAGCTTATAAGTGCACCATATGTGAACTTTGTATTAGCTTCTAATTCGGATTCTGCTTTAAAAAATTTTAGTTTAGAATATAAAGACAACTTTACAAAAGGGCATGCAGATAATTTTGATGATTTGTTCCCGGATTTTCCGCAGACATCCCTTGATTTTCTTTCCGTTAATATCCAGCATCTTATTTTTGATTTTGAAGAACAGGATAGGGAAGGCATAATGCAATTACTTCAAATGCCTTATTACCACGGACTTATCAAAGATATTATTGATGTGAAGTTTGTGTGATAATATTTGGGCGATTCAGAGAATCGCCCTACAATAAAACTAAATCTCTACGTGACTTACACTAATTACATTCGGGTTTTCACTCATCTTCTTTAGCATATCGGCAGTTGCAGCGTTCTTTAATTTCATTGTGCAGCTTGCAGCAATTCCACCCTCAAAAATTACGTTTTCAATTTCTTCGACATTTATATCACCTTCTCTGAGCAAGTCAAGAACACTGGCAAGAACACCGGGTTTGTCATAATGTTTAACAACGAGCTGATATTGTGCATCTGTTATTTTCGCTCTGTTAACCCAATGATCAATTACTCCGCTGTGAATATAGTGGTTGATTATATTTATTGTTTCCTGCGCAACTGCATCCTGTGCCTGCTCGGTAGAAGCTCCTATATGATGTGTTACATAAATATTCGGATTGTTCTGTAGCTTTGATGTTACTTCACCAGATTTTCCTTCCGGTTCACCTTTGAAAACATCACAGGCATAGCGAATATTTTTTTCTTTTATGGCTTCTAATAAATCATCTTCAATCACTATGTCGTGTCTTGATGTGTTGATCAGATAGGCACCACTTTTCATATAGCTGAACATCTGTTTATTAAATAATCCTTTCGTTTGCGGTGTTGCAGGAAGATGAATACTTACAATATCACAAAGCGGTAGTAATTGATCCATTTCGCTGAAATCTTTTATTTGAACTCCTTCAATTCTGGTGATATCCTTTCCGTAAACATTCATTTCAAACGCGAGTGCACGTTTAGCAACTTCTTTTCCGATATTTCCAACACCAATCAAACCAAGAGTTTTACCTTTTAATCCTTTTCCTTTTGAATATTTATCTTTATTCCAGATTCCTTTATTGAAGTCACTGACATTATCCGGAATAAATCTGTCGAGAGCAATCATTAATCCTATTGTTAGTTCTGCTACGGCAACTGCATTCATTCCAGGGCAATTGGTTACGTAAATACCTTTTTTATTTGCTGCTGAAATATTGATGTTATTAACACCGGAACCAGCACGAATAATCAGGTTAAGTCTCTTTGATGAGTTGATAGTTTCTTCATTAACAATAGTGGAACGAACAATAAGAATATCAACTTCTTTCGCTGCTTCAGGAATATCTTTTTCACCAAGCTTTGGTTGATAGATTACATCAAGATCAAGATCTTTCATTTGCTGGATGTACTTATCTGGAAATTTGTCGGCTACTAATACTTTAAGTTTCATAATTACCTCTATGTTTTATTATTCTTAAATATGATGATGTACTTAATTATTTGAATGAAAACCCTTAAATACGCTCAGGATGATTTTTTAACTTTATTCTTTTTTCTTTAATCTTACCCTAAGGAATTCCCGGAAACGATTCAACAAATTTTATTTTAATATCTGCGAACGATTCTACTATTTTTACTTTAACATCAGGGAACGAATCAACTATCTGCCATTCGCCGCAATCATTTGCAAAAGAATTAACAATTTTGACTTTCAAATCAGGGAATGACTCAACAACCTGCACGGTCAGATCAGGAAACGATTCGACAAACTGAATTTTACCAAATAGCTGAATACTGTTGAATGTGCATTCTTCTTCGTTTATCTCATCTTCCGATTGTGCAAACGAGATAATCGTAAATACTAATAAGCTAATGATGAATACAAATAATATTTTAGTAAAAGTTGATAACATATTTTTTTCCTCAGTGGTTCTCTGTGTCTTCTATGCGATCTCTGTGTAAATCATAGTGAAGGTTACACAGAGTGCACGGAAAACCTCAGAGGTTCACAGAGTTTTTATTTCAACGTTGGAATTTTAATATTCCATTTCTTAGCATTCTCAATTGCCTGCTCATAACCGGCATCAGCGTGACGCATTACACCCATTCCGGGATCGTAAGTTAAGACTCGTTCCAGTCTTTCTTCAGCTTCTTTTGTTCCATCAGCAACCACAACCATTCCAGCGTGAATTGATTTACCAATCCCAACTCCTCCGCCGTGATGAACAGAAACCCAGCTTGCACCACCGATTGCATTTAACAGAGCGTTCAGTATTGGCCAATCAGCAATTGCATCGCTGCCGTCAATCATTGCTTCAGTTTCTCTGTTTGGTGATGCAACAGAACCGCAATCAAGATGATCTCTGCCAATTACAATCGGAGCTTTAACTTTTTTATCTGCAACGAGCTTGTTAAAAATTTTACCCATCTTTGCACGTTCGCCATAACCAAGCCAGCAAATTCTTGCGGGCAATCCCTGGAAGTGAACTTTCTTTTGAGCCATATCAATCCAGTTGCAGAGTGCTTTATTCTCAGGGAAAGTTTCTTTTACGGCTTTATCTGTTACATAAATGTCATTTGGATCGCCGGAAAGTGCTGCCCAGCGGAATGGTCCTTTACCATCACAGAATAACGGGCGAATGAACTCAGGAACAAATCCGGGAATATTAAAAGCGTTGCTTACTCCGTTCTCCTTTGCCTCACCGCGAATATTATTTCCATAATCGAAAGTAATTGCTCCACGCTTTTGAAATTCAAGCATAGCTTCAACGTGTTTTACAATTGTCTTACGCGATAGTTTAATGTATTCATCAGGATCAGATTTTCTTAATTCAAGTGCTTCTTCGAAACTCATTCCCATCGGAACATAGCCATTGAGAACATCGTGAGCAGAAGTTTGATCTGTTAGTACATCAGGAATAATATTTCTTCTTAAAATTTCGGGAAGAATTTCTCCTGCATTTCCAATTAGTCCAACTGAAAGAGCTTCTCCGTTTTCTTTTGCATTAAGAACTTTACCAAGAGCTTCATCAATATCATCTGTAAGAAAATCAAGATAACCGGTATCAATTCTTTTCTGAGCTCTTGCACGATCCACTTCAACACCAAGGAAAGCTGCACCGTTAAAAGTTGCAGCGAGTGGCTGAGCACCACCCATTCCACCCAAGCCTGCCGTCAGCAAAAATTTTCCTTTCAATGTTCCGTTAAAATATTTTCTTGCACATTCTGCAAAAGTTTCATAAGTACCCTGCAGTATTCCCTGAGTTCCGATATAAATCCAGCTTCCTGCAGTCATCTGTCCGTACATTGTTAAGCCAAGCTGTTCAAGTCTGCGGAATTCGTCCCACGTTGCCCAATCAGGAACAAGCATTGAGTTGGAAATAATTACTCTCGGTGCATTTGTATGTGTTTTAAAAATCCCAACCGGTTTTCCTGATTGAACTAAAAGAGTTTCATCATTCTCGAGTTTCTTTAGTGATTCAACAATTGCTTCAAATGCATCCCAGTTGCGTGCAGCTTTCCCACTTCCACCATAAACAATCAGATCTTGCGGTCTTTCTGCAACATCGGGGTCAAGATTGTTCATAAGCATCCGCATTGCTGCTTCCTGAATCCAGCCTTTGCAGCTAAGTTTAGTTCCTGTCGGTGATTTAATAATTTTAATTTCATCAGTGATCATAATAATTCATCCTTTGAAATGATTGTCATAAATATCCGTGTATTGTTTATAGAGAGATTTCATCAGCCACTTTTTCAGAAATCCGCTTTTACCCATTTCTTTTTTCAGATAATCTATGTTCTGCTTAATAGTATTTGTGAGTCTTATTTTTTCGTCCTTCGTTAGTTTAATAGTGCCTGTGTCTGCATTTAATTTTTCTAAAATAGAATTAAAAGCTCTTCTTTCTCCAAAATATTTATCCTCACTACCCATCTGCTTTAATGCCTGCTTGCAGAAAGAAGAAAGTAATTTCTTTTCGTTTTTATTGAATTCAAAATTTAAGTTCGTGAATAGTTTTTTCATTGCCTTTGGTTTAGATGTGTAATTGTTCCCGGACCTTTTGGTATCCCGGTTTAATAATTTCGTAGATGTACCGAAGTCTTTCTTTATAAGGAATAAAAGCAGACTTCATTGCATTAATGGTTATCTTTTCAATTTCATCAAATGTCAGATTGAAATATTCAACTGCTGTCATAAATTCTTTTGTCATGTCAGTAGCACTCATCAAACGGTCGTCGGTATTGATGGTAACTCTGAATTTTTCTTTGAACAAAATCCCAAACGGATGGTTTTCCAACTTATCAACTGCACCGGTATGAAGATTACTTGAAAGACAAATCTCCAGTGGAATTCTTTTATCGAGTACATATTGAGCAAGCTCACCGAAACTCACAACTTCTCTGTCTTCGTTTAAAACTATATCTTCAAGTAATCTTGTTGCGTGACCGATTCTGTGAGCTCCGCACCATTGAATTGCCTGCCAGATAGATTCTTTTCCAAATGCTTCACCTGCATGGATCGTAATATTAAAATTCGATCGCTGTATAAATTGAAATGCATCGAGATGTTTTTTGGGTGGAAAACCTCCTTCTTCGCCTGCGAGATCAAATCCGACAACTCCATCTTTTCTGAAATTAACTGCAAGTTCAGCTATCTCGAGAGTGTTTTTCATATTCCGCATTCCACAAAGAATTAAACCATAACCAACACCAAAATCATTTTTACCTCTTTCCAGGCCTTTCAATACTGCAGTGACAGTATCTTCTAAATACAAATCTTTATTTGTGTGATAGACAGGTGCGAAGCGGGTTTCAACATAAGCAACTCCATCTGATTTCATATCTTCCATCATTTCGTAAGCAACTCTTTCCAATCCTTCTTTAGTTTGCATTACCGCAGTTGTATGTTCGAATCCTTTGAGAAACTCAACTAGGTTTCCTTTGTTTGCACCGATATAAAACCAATTTGCCAATTCATCTTTATCACGAGTAGGTAATTTTTTATAATGCAGATCATCAGCCAGATCAATTATGGTTTGCGGTCTTAGTCCTCCATCCAGATGATCGTGCAAAAGAACTTTCGGAACAGAATTTATTATTTCTTTGGTAATCAAAATTTCCTCTATTTTCCACTCAAAAATTACCCTTTTAAGCCCCAAAAATCAATTTAAACCGATGTGTTGTGATTAATATTTATCTGTCTTTTAAGAAGAATAATTGTATTTTTGGAACACAAAATTCATCTGAAATTAACAAATCAATAACTTTAATCATCCATAAGAATGGAGTTAATATGAAAAATTCCAAACTAGTTGTTTTCGGAATGTTATTCTTGGGAATAATGTTCCTTGGATTCCAGTGTTCCTCAACTGAACTAACCAGTGCTAAACTTTATATCCAGCAGAAGAATTGGGACAAAGCAATTGAAACACTAAATGCAGAAGTAACAAAAAATCCCAAAAGTGATGAGGGATATTTCCTTCTCGGTACAGTTTATAGTGAGCAGGATAACATAGATAAGATGATTGAATCATTTAATAAATCACTTGCAATCAGTAATAAGTTTGAAAAGAATATAGAAGAGTATAAAGCTTTTCAATGGGCTAATAATTTTAATCGCGGTGTTAGTTTATTTCAAAGAGGAAATAAAGTTACTGATGCAGACAGCTCCAAAATGTATTTCGATATGGCTATTGATGCTTATAATAAAGCTATCGCTCTTGAACCGGATTCAGGAGAGACTTACAGAAATCTTGCTTTCGTTTATTTGACAACCGGAAAAACAGTAGAATCTATTGAGCCCCTGAAAAAACTTGTTGAACTTGAGCAGGCTGAAGAAGGTTATCAATATCTCGGTGAGGTTTACTATACATTGGGCGCAAATATTATGAATGATTTTAAATTTAATTCTAATAAGCAAGACAGTATTAAGGCTATGGATTATTTTGACAAAGCGATTGTAACACTTGAAGAAGGTTTGAAGAAATATCCGGAAAATTCTGAAATGCAGGTTGCTCGTACAAGTGCTTACATCGGAGCCGGCAGAATAGATGAAGCAATCAGTTCTTCAAAAGTATTGGTTGACAATGAACCCGGGAATAAAATATACAGATATAATTATGGTGTGCTTCTTCTTAATGCAGAACGTTATTCTGATGCTGAAGTACAACTACTTGAAGCTTTGAAGATTGATCCTGAATATGAAAATGCCATTTATAATCTTGGTGTTACTTATGTTAAATGGGGAACAGCAATGAATAAAGAAGCAGAGCAGAAAGGAATAATCAGTGAAGATTACAAAAAGAAATATGAAGCAGCATTACCATATTTAGAGAAAGTTGTAGAGAAAGACCAAAAGAATATTGCAATTTGGGAGCTGCTCGGAAAAGTTTATTCCGTTCTTGGAATGACTGAAGATGCAAATAATGCATTTAAAAAAGCAGATGAATTAAGGTAAAGTGAAAAAGATGAATCAAAACAAACCTCCTCAGGGACAACAAATAAATATAGAGCTTGGCGAAAAAGAAGCGGAAGGAATTTATTCCAATCTTGCTATTATCACTCACTCGCCGGCAGAGTTTATAATTGATTTTACGCGAATCGTGCCAGGTGTACCGAAAGCAAAAGTACTCTCGCGGATTATAACTACACCGCAGCATGCAAAGATGCTTATGAAAGCATTGAAAGATAACATTGAAAAATTTGAAGCACGTTTCGGTGAGATTAAAATGGAAATGCCGCAAGACCAGCACTTTGGTTTTGTTCCTCCGAAGGGACCTGAGAAAGTAAATTAAATGCCCATCCCTTTATCCCTTCCCGAAGGGAAGGGAAATAGATATGCCATCTCATTTATCGGGATGGCATTTTTTATTTCGACTTACAATTACATTCGTTTTAATTGAATCGAATGAAATTGGACTTAATAATTGTTTTGTAGGGACGTATTGAATACGTCACTTGTTTGCAATAGGCGAATTCAATTCGCCCCTGCAGTATTTTGTATTTTTTACTGTGAGTTGATGACTGGCTTTTTTATGACGATACAAAATTTCATTTGATTTAAAAATGATGATGAACGGTTTGTGAACTTGAGAAGTGAATAATCTAAAATCATAAATCGCCAACCTGCCTTTGCCGAAACGAAAATTAAACTTCGTGCAGGTAGGTCGTTAATCTTAGATCTTTAGCAGAGATTAATACTTCATCCTCGGCAGAGTAATAAAAGTACCGGCAACGAAAATTATGTTTGCAAACCACGCAGTCAGCACAGGATCAAGCGCACCGTTTTTACCAAATGCCTGGCTGATTTTCATAAATACAAGATAGATAAAAGCAATCAGAATATTAATTCCAACCTGTGCAGCAAGACCGCTTTTTCTTTTATTGGCAGATATTGGTAGACCGAAAAGAACAATGATCACGCACGTCATTGCAAATGCAAAACGTGAGTGATATTCAATCTGTGCAACAATTGGATTTGTTCCGGCTCTTTTCTGCGAATCAATCAAATCCGTTAATTCACTCAGGTTCATCTCAGCAGGTTTTTGCTGCTTCTTTGCTAAATCAACCGGTTGAAAGTGAAGATCGCTTAATTTCAAACTGTCAAAGTATTCAGCTGTTTCGGTTTGATCAGTAAAAATTCTTTTTACACCCTGCCGTGCAATCCACAATCCGCTCAATGAATCGTACTCAAGTTTTTGTGCATCAATTCTGCCTCTCATTTCTGTTAAGTCTTGTTCATTAAAATCCTGAATGCTAACCCGATTTGCCCAATTCAAGTTGCTGTCAAAATATGTTATGCTGACAATCCTGGTTTTACTATCCTGGAAATAAATATTATTGCCCGTAAAGCTCAAACCTTTTTTAAGATAAGTTTGCTCTATATAGATTTTGGTTTTGTTTGCCATCGGGACAATGTATCCGCCGAAATAAAGAGAGATAATACTGATGAGCAAAGAAGTCACAACAAACGGTGCCATAAAACGATAAAGGCTCACACCACTTGCCCGCATTGCAGTTAGTTCACTTAAAGTTGATACTTTACCGGCAGTGAATAATGCACCGAAAAGCACAGCAACAGGTGTTATTAGTTTTATTATTTCCGGTGTGAATACAACATAGTAATGAACAATATTAATCCATGGAACATTCTGATCAATAAAATCATCAAGGTTTTCCATTGCATCAATCACAAGAAATATCAGAATGAAAGCAAGCAGACTAAAAAATACCGTTTGCAGAAATTGTCGGATTAAATATCTGTCAATAATTTTCATTTATTTCCTGTTGAAGTCTCCATCTCTTTGGAACGAGCTTCTTGAAAAAATTAAACGTGATTGTAACTGTTTCTCTGTTTGTTTTAATAGTAAGAACTATGCCGAGAAAACCGAGTAAAAAGTTGGCAGCCCACATTCCAAGGAATGGTGAAAAGAAACCACGCTCGGCAAGTTTTTCTCCCCCAATCAAGAAAGCCCAATAAATAAGAAAGAAAAGTAAACTTATACTTGCTGCAACTCCGAATCCACCTTTTCTGACCATTACTCCCAGCGGTGCACCAATCAAAATAAAAACTATACAAGCCACAGGAATAGCATACTTCTTATAAATCTCAACTTCATATTTTTCAATTTCTCTGTCAGTGAATTCAACACTTCTTGCTTTTGAAGTTATATTATTTTTTGCAGTTCTGATTTTGTCAAGCACTCTGGCTAATACTAATTTGTCATCAACTATAACTGTGTGTTTTGGAAATACAGATATAAACGATGAATCAGCTAAGAAAAATTTATTAGTTTCTGATTTCAGAAAATTGAGATGCTGTTCTCTTTCAGCCCTAAAATTGGCAACGATTGCTTTCATAGTATCAACTCCTAACTCTCTTTCTCCTCTGATACCGCCCTGCGATTGATGAAAAGAAAACTGAGAGCCATCCATTACAATTCTGTGCTTGTCGAAGATTAGTTTTCTGTAGAGACCTGTATTTTTAACATCCGATTCGTGAATTTCGCCCAGCCATAAATCCATTACAAGATTTTTCTGATCAGCAGTAAAATAAATTTTACCTTTGCTTGCAGTTACGACATTAACTTTTGATGGAGTTGTATAATCATAGATTGTTAATCCGCTAAGTTCATTTGTAGGTGAATTTATTTCTCTCACAAGTATTGCATAGTTAGATACTTCCTGTGAGAAAAATCCGGGTTCAAGAGATAGGGTTGGTTTCTGCTGGGAAATATCCTGCATCAGAATTCTTGCCTGGTGATTTGCATCAGGCAGGACCTCATCATTAAACAGGAAGAGAAGAAATGCTAAAATGATACTTGCAATGAATGGTGCTCTCATCATTTTGTAAAGACTTACTCCGGAGGATTTTAATATTGTAATCTCATTGTTCTGAGAAAAATTTCCGTAAGCCATTAACGTTGCAACCAATGTTGCCATCGGAACAACCAGCACCAGCATCCAGGATAAATTGAATACAACTAATTTTATTAATACCCAGGTATCAAGTCCTTTACCCACAAGCCTGTCAGCAAATTTCATCATAAACTGGAGTAAAAATATGCCCATCAATGTAAGTGTTGAGAAGATAAACGGTATAAAATGGGCTTTAAGTATATATCTGTGTGCAATCATCAGATTAAAAATAGTTAAGCCTGCTTAGTTTAACAATATCAATGATATGTGCTGATAACTTTTTGTTTCATATATTTATCCATCATGTATGATAAATTAATTTTGCTGTTGCATTTGATTACATTCCTGCTGATTACACCTCCAACGATTTTGAGCTATCCATCAAATCAAGATTCATCAGGATTGAAAATAATTCCCGCTGATGGATATCCAAGATGGCTGAGGAATGATAAGTATCAGACTTCACAAACTTCCGGAATAACTTTTATCAGAGAAAATCAGGATGGTTCGATGGAATTTCTTTTAGCAGATGACATAGGTAAAATTCACAGACTTTTCATTCAGAATGATACGCTGTTTAATTTTTCAGAAATAAAATTCAGCAGCGAAATCGTTAATTACTTTTCTGATTTTCCCAAACTCGATTTTGAAGAAATATTTTATGATAGGTTTACCGGAGAAGTTTATTTGACTATTGAGGGAAATGGAGAGAACCACTTGTCATATCACGGTATTTACAGGTTAAAGTTCAAAGATGATAACAGTTTTCAAGACTCTGTTATTTCTTTGGAGAAGCTTCTGTTTCAACCAGAAGAAATTTTTTATGATAATCTTCTCCCGAATATTGGTTACGAAGGTTTTACTGCTGATGAAAATTATTTTTATCTAGGTTTGGAAAACAAGCAAATTTCTGAAGGTAATTTTAGTGAACAAACTTTATTAAGAATAGCCGATAAGCATTCCTTAAATATTATTAAAGAAATTTCAACTGAAAATCTTAACATATCAACCATCTGTGGACTTTATTCTGATGAAAATTTTTCTATTTGGGGGATTGACAGAAATCACAAGAAAGTTTTTAAATTGCTTTTTGATGAATATTTTAACATAGTCGATTTAAAATATTTTGAGATTGAAACGGTTATACCACGGTATAATCAATTCAAATATGTTGGCTCGCTCGAGTCAATTACTGCTGTTGCTGAAAAATTTCTATTTCTGGTTGACGACCCCTGGCTTAAATTCTTTATACCACCAACTGAAATTTCAGAAAAGCTTGACTCAGGTACTGTAAATAATTTTAATAAATATGTGCCTGTTATTTATAAGTTTGTAATAGAATAAACAGAAGGAGTAAGAGATGGAAAACGTAGTTGGTTATATTAACCTGAACAGAGAAATATATGTTGAGGAATTAAAAGACTTTTTGAGAATTCCGAGCATAAGCACATTAGCGGCAAATAAAAGTGATATGATTACGGCTGCAGAATTTGTTGCAAATAAGCTTCGGGAAGCCGGAATGGAAAATGTTAAAATTATTGAAACTAAAGGTCATCCGTTAGTTTATGCAGGTTGGCTTCACGCTCCCGGAAAACCCACTGTTCTGATTTACGGGCATTATGATGTTCAACCAGTTGATCCAATAAACCTTTGGGAATCACCACCTTTTGAGCCGACAATTAAGGATGGGAAAATTTATGCACGCGGTGCAACTGATGATAAAGGACAGATGTATATGCACATAAAAAGTGTTGAAGCTTACTTTAAAACTGTTGGCAAGTTACCATTAAATGTAAAATTTATTATTGAAGGAGAGGAAGAAATTGGCAGCGGCAATCTTGAGGATTTTGTAAATAAAAATCAGGAATTGCTTAAGTGTGATTCTGTTCTGATTTCAGATACTTCTTTATATGGACCCAATATTCCAACTCTGACTTATGGACTAAGAGGTCTTTGTTATATGGAAGTTGTTGTTACCGGACCTAACAGAGATTTACATTCAGGTACTTTTGGTGGTGGTGTGGATAATCCGATAAATGTTTTGGCTGAAATGATATCCAGATTGAAAGATAACAACGGAAAAATAAAAATTCCGGGTTTTTATGACGATGTGGTTAACCTGACAAAAAAGGAAAGAGAGAACTTCAAAAAGCTACCTTTCTCAGAAAAACAATATGCAAAGGCTCTTGGTGTAAAAGAATTAAAAGGTGAAAAAGGTTACACAACTCTGGAAAGAGTTTGGGCAAGACCAACATTGGATTGTAATGGTATCTACGGTGGCTTTACCGGTGAAGGAGCTAAAACTGTTCTTCCCTCAAAAGCTACGGCAAAGATTAGTATGCGTTTGGTTCCGGATCAGGATCCTAAAAAAATAGCTAAACTTTTCAAATCTTACTTAAACAAAATCGCTCCAAAAACGGTCAAAGTGGAAATCTCGGATTTACATGGAGCTTATCCGATTGCAACTTCTCTTGATGATAAAGTAACACTTGCAGCAGCCACCGCATTAACAAAAGTTTTTGGAAAGAGAACCGTATTTATGAGAGAAGGCGGATCGATTCCAATAGTTGTTACATTCGCTAAAAAATTAAAAGCTTCACCGGTACTGATGGGAATGGGGCTCAACACTGAAAATCTTCACTCACCAAATGAGCATTTTAATCTGAATCATTTTCAACTTGGTATATTGAGCTCTGCTCACTTCCTCGATGAGTATTCAAAATGAGATAAGTTATTCTCATTAAGAAAATATTTTAAGAATTAGTGTTTTGTTATTGGCAGAATTTCATCGGAATATTGACGGCATTGTTGTTGGGATGAAATTGAGAGTTGAATTATAATCTGATGAGAATGAAACTTGTAATTTGGAATCTCCTTTTAACAATTTCGGTATTCTTTTTCTCCTGTGTAGATGAGAAGGGAGGTTTAGAAGAAAAACAATCCGGAATTGAAGACGTTGCCGCCAATCCTGCAAAGGATGCAGAGATTCAACGCGCTAATCTTGAACAAAGAAAAAAAATAGCCGGTGAACGTTTCCCCTGTGATACTCTCTCACTAATTGATTTTGTTTTACAGAATTACCCTCAGGGAACCTACCTGATTGATTTCGATAAAAGTCTGACTTATAACATCCCGCATTCAGCTGTAATTTATTACGATAAATATATTTTGGGTATCATTGCAAAATCCAAAGAAGGCAAAAGACTGATTGAAACGAAAAACATAGTTGGCTATGACCAGAGTTTTATAGATCTGGACAGCACAGAGCTTGGCACTGCATTTTTCTACTTAACTTTATTTGAGTGTAAGGACAATTCTTTCCAGGTAATTTGGGAATCGCCGGTTCCTTCACACGGTGGATTTAACAATATGAGTTTAAATAAATGGAAGCATAAAAATATTCCTTATGTTAAAGTAAACTTTCATTATGCTCAGGGTGTAGGACATATAGATTATAATTATTTTTTTATTGATGGAATAACAGAAAAGCCTCACCTGCTTATGACCTATGAAGGAATAAATTTTAAACGTACCATAGTTAATCTTAATGAAGATAAATACCCGGATTATTATGAGTATGTATATTATGATCTGGGTAACAAGGTCTTTCCGAAAGATTCAGTTGCTTTTATTTGGAATCCTGAGAAAAATGTTTATATAAATACGCGCAATAACAAACAAACCCGCCTATATTGATAAGTATCAGGCTTATCATAAATTAAATTTCCATTAAAATTTTTATTTCTGCTTTTTATTCGTTTTTAGAATTGTATATTTGTAGCCTAAAATTTGATGTTATAATTTATTTAATTAAAAAATCAATAAAATTTATCGAATGATCGCTACTGAGGAGAAAAATTTACAGCTTATAGAATACCTGGAATCCATGGGATTTTCAGCCTTTCCCATTGACGGTTATAAAGTAATAAACCATTATTCAAGTTTAGAGGAAGAAATTAACTCACTCTACACAGGTGTGACTTTAAGAAATATTTCTCATTACGGAATTGTTGAGTTGAAGGGGAAAGATGTATTAGATTTAATTCACAGGATTGGAACAAATAGTGTTAAAAGTCTACCCAAAGAAGGTGTAAAGAAGACGATCTTCACATCTGAAAAAGGCAGAATTATCGGTTTAACTACCCTTATGAATTTCGATAATTACCAGCTTCTCGTTTGTGACAGAGCCAGCAAAATGAAAGTAATGAGCTGGATAAGAAAATATGTAATCAGTGACGATGTTGAAGTAAACGATGCAAATGCAAAATATAATTTGCTTGAATTAAATGGACCTCAGGCTGAGTCATTTGCTACTCTTGTTTGCGGAAATGTGGCAAATGATATTCAAACAAACTCATTTAAAATTATACATACCGAAAATATTCTTTTCTTCCTGATAAAGCTTCCCGGCGAGAGAGGTAAAAATAAATTTTGGTTTCTTGCCGACTTTGAAAACTCCAAGCGTTTAATTTTATATATGAAAGAGAATAAGGGTGTATTTAATTTCAATATGATTGGTGAAGTTGCTTTCAATACTTACAGAATTGAGCAAGGTGTTCCGGTTGCACCAAATGAACTAAATGATGAATATAATCCGCTTGAAGCAGGTTTAGTAGATTTAATTGATTTTAATAAGGGTTGTTATATCGGACAGGAAGTGATTGCCAGATTAAATACCTATAATAAAATTCAAAGGAAACTTGTTGGGTTAAAACTATGCGATCCGTTAGAATTTAATGATGGACAAATAGTAATTCAGAATAATGGAGAAGAATCAGGGAAACTTACTTCATACACAATGTCTTACAAACTTAATTCTCCAATTGGATTAGCATATATTCGTAAATCACATCTCACTGACGATAATCAAATTACCTTAAAACTCTCCAACGGCAAACTAATTAAAGCACAAGTTCATCCCTTACCTTTTGTAAAATGAAAATTTATACTAAAACCGGTGATAAAGGTGAAACCGGACTATTTGGTGGTGAGCGTGTCAGTAAAGATTCTCCTCGTATTTCAGCTTATGGAACAATTGACGAATTGAATTCCTTTATTGGATATGCCATAACTGAGGTTAATGATAAAAGTGTCAAAGAGAATTTAGCAAAGATTCAAAATTACCTTTTTACTGTTGGTGCCGATCTTGCTACACCGGAAAATGATAAAAATGCAAAGTTAAATATTCAGAGAACGCCTGAATCTTTCTATAAAGAAATTGAAAAAATGATCGATGAATATGATTCGCAGCTTGAAGAACTTCGAAATTTTATTCTTCCTGGCGGCTCAAAAAGTTCTGCTTTACTTCATATTTGCAGGACTGTTTGCAGAAGAGCTGAACGAGAAGTTGTGGCATTAAAAACTTCAGTGACAATCGGAGAAAATATTATTATTTTTCTTAACAGATTATCAGATCTATTCTTTGTTCTTTCACGTTTTGAGAATAAAGTCTCAAACCATCCTGATACAAAATGGCAGCCTTAATAAGGTTTCCCTATTGCCAATTGAGCACCCACTGATTTTTGGGGGTGAAATTTTGGTTTCGACGGGATTGAGGAGACTTAGAACTGCGTACCGTGTTCCCCGAAGACACGTAAAAAAATTGGGAACAAAAATATAACTGGCGAATATAACTACGCCTTAGCTGCGTAATAAACCACGCAGCTCGTTCTTCTTTCTCCTTTTTACCGGGGTTAGAATGAACGCCGTTTAGGTAAAATAGCTGAATCTTTCGTCTGCGAAGATGAAGCGAATTAAATAGCAGACAGACTTTAAGTGATCTTTGTCTGTTTGGCAGCTTAAAGTCAAAAAGAAACAGACTATGTATGTAGACGTTCTCAGGCTCTTAATTTCGGACCGGGGTTCGACTCCCCGCACCTCCACCAGGCTTAGTTTTGAGCTTTGCGAAAAATTAAGCCTGCATCGGCGAAGTAAATTTATTTACGAAGCCGTGCAACGAACTACAGTAATATCGCTCAAAACTACGCCCCGGTAAACCAATCGAAAAAAAACAGGAGTTTAAATTGTAATACTATGTTTATATTCTTCAAAGTACCTAACTCAAAGAAACATTTTACACAGGATTTACCACTAAACTTAAGGAACGATTAACCAAGCACAATAACGGAGAAGTTCCGCACACCTCAAAATATAAACCATGGAAAATAAAAACAGCGATAGCATTCACGGACAAAGATAGAGCGCTAGCTTTCGAAGAATATTTGAAAAGTCTTTCTGGACGAGCATTCGCAAAGAAACACTTTTGAGTTTACCAGCCTTTGGCAGGCGAAGCGAAAAATGAAACCTGCATCGGCGAAGTTTCTTCAGAGACGAAGCCGTGAATTCTACAATAAGAAATCTTAACTCACCGATAATATCATACCATTCATCAAGCTTCAATTGTTAATGCTAAACTGATTATCTATGTTTAAATCAGCAATAAATATTTTTTGATACAAGCATTGAGTTTACAGTCAGCATACATATTTGAGGAGAAAAATCTTCTCCAGACATTATTTGGAAAGATTAAAAAATTTTGGAGAGTGATTGGTCTTGAAGCTTCAGTTTGGTTATCAGGATTAGTGTACCTGTTACTCATTCACTCTCCCGGAGAAACTCATTTTACAATATGTCCTTTAGCTAATCTTGGAATTGAATTCTGTCCTGGTTGTGGGTTGGGAAATTCAATCTCATTTATTTTTAAAGGTGATTTTATTGCTTCAATTCACTCTCATCCGCTGGGAATCCTTGCTTTAATAATATTAACAATTAGAATAATCACAATCATCAAAAATAATTGGAGGAGATATGCCTAATGCATTTCAATTAATGCCAAGTCTTGAAGGTGACGAAATGGCTTTTGTACAGGAACTAATAAAAGATATGAACGACGGTCAGGCTCAGCAATTTGCAATTGCCTATATGTCGAGAAGAAAAGATCCAAGCAATATGTTACTCTTTGCGGTTATAGGATTTCTTGGAATTGCAGGTATCCAGAGATTTGTAATAAACCAGGTTGGGATGGGAATTCTCTATTTGTTTACAGGCGGGTTATGTTTAATCGGAACAATCATAGACGTTGTTAACCATAAAAAACTTGCATTCGAATACAATTCCAAACAGGCACAACAAGTTGCTGCTATGTTAAAAAGTTATTCCTGAAAATATGATAAGTTATAAGAAAGGTATATGGTATAAGTGATTAAAATTTTCACATTATACATATACCTTTATACTTCTTTTACTTATACGCTTCTACCGTTAATTAGAAACTATTTATTAACCTCAATTTCCTTGCATCCCTTTAATACTACCACTAAATTTGTCTGGTCAAATGGAAGTTTTAACTTTTACAAAAATGAGCGGTGCTGGCAATGATTTTGTTTTTATTGATAAAAAACAAAATGATTTTCTTCAGGTAAGCACTGAATTTGTTCGAAAAATTTGTGACAGACGAAATGGTATTGGTGCCGATGGTCTTATTACAATTGAGGATTCCACCAGTCATAATTTTGTTATGAATTATTACAATGCTGATGGTTCAACCGGCAGCCTGTGCGCAAACGGTGCAAGATGTGCAATATTGTTTGCATCAGAATCTGGCAGATTAAAAGATAACAAAGCTGAATTTGTTTCAAATGGTCTTGAATATAAAGGTGAAGTTTTATCAGAAACTGAAATAAAATTTTACTTGAATCCACCGAAGAAAATAAAGTATAACTTTAAAGTAAAAGCAGGTGGAAAACTTATTAACGCTCATTTTGCTGATACCGGTTCGCCGCACGTTGTCATTGATATCAGTGAGAGTGAGGGTTTCCTGACATCACTTGAGGACTTAAATATTGAGTTACTCGGCAGGGAAATAAGAAATTTACCAGAATTTTCTCCCGGTGGAACTAATGTCAACTTTGTTGATGTTAAAGATGAAGTAATTTACATCAGAACTTATGAAAGAGGTGTGGAAGCTGAGACTTTAGCTTGCGGAACAGGGTCTGTGGCAGCTGCAATAATCTGCTATGTAACGAAAAAAATATCAGTTCCGGTAAAAATAATTCCTAAATCCAATGAAAATTTATTTGTAAATTTTGATGTGGAAAATTCAAAAGTAAGAAACTTATCACTCACTGGTCCGGCTAAAGTTACCTTTACCGGCAAAATGAAAATTTAAAATTCGGAGCTTAAATGTCGAAAGTCTTGTTCACAATTAACTATGAAATTCAAGGGGATAAAAAAGAAGAATATTTTAAGACAATCAGGGAATTAAAAAATTTAATCAAAGCTGAAGGTCTTGAAAGTTACTCTGTTTATGAAGTTAAAGGAAAACCAAATCGTTTTCAGGAACAGTATATCTTCAGTTCAGATGAAGCTTTTGAGAATTTCGAAGATGCTACTGATGAAAGAATTAATATCCTGATAAATAAAATCAGCTCGATGGCAGTTGAGCACTCAACAAAATATACGACCTTTAATGAGGTTGATTCGTAATTAAATTTTGTAATTAAAGTATTTTATTTGAGGGAACGGAACAAATAGTTTTTACTTAAACCTTATTCCCTTGATAAAATTTAGAAATTACTTTAAAAAATAAACTTTCATACCCGAATTACTTATTTTCCTTAGAAGCTAATCTTTTATAATTTCTGATAAACAAAAACTTTTATCTTTATGATTGAATACGTTGGCGTTGCACATGTCCACTCGCTTTTTTCTGATGGTACTGGTGAGATACCGGAAATTGCCAAATATGCTGATGAATCAGAACTGGATTTTCTGCTGATAACAGATCATAATACTCTCAGAGGTTTGCAGGAAGGATATGAAAAATGGTACGGTAATACTCTTTGTCTGATTGGATGTGAAATAAATGACAAAGAAAACAAAAATCATTATCTGGCTTTTGGAATCAATGAAGCATATTCAACACGCTTATCTGCAAAAGATTATGTCCGAAAAGTAAAAGAAGCTGGTGGTGTTGGCTTTATTGCTCATCCTCACGAGAAGAGAAACCATATGAAAGAACATCCACCATACCCCTGGGTTGATTGGAGTATCGAAGACTTTGATGGAATAGAAATCTGGAATCATATGTCTGAATGGATGGAGAACCTTACCGAACAAAATAAATATACTTCATTTCTTCATCCTTTACGTTCAATTGTTGCTCCACCGTCAGAAACATTAAAAATCTGGGATAAGCTAAACTTAAAACGAAAAGTAGTTGCAATCGGAGGAGTTGATGCTCATGCTCATAAGCAAAATCTCTTTGGTTTTTTTGAAGTTGAAATTTTTCCCTATAAAGTCTTATTTAAGTCTATTCATAATCACATATTTTTACCAGCACCAATTGTAAAAGGTAATACTAAAGAAAAACTGGCTAATTCAAAATCAGCTATTTATGAAGCTCTTGCTTATGGAAGATGTTTCGTGGCAAATGATTATCATGCAAATGCAAAAGGATTTCAATTTTTTGCTAAATCAGGTAAGAACAAATATTATATGGGAGATTTTGTTGATTTTTCAGATAAGGTAACTTTATTTGTAACTTTGCCTGTTGAAAGTGCAGACATCAAAATTATACGTAATGGTAAAGAAATAGCAGAATTTAAGTCAGATAAAGCTGAGTTTGAAGTGAAGAAAAACGGAGTTTACCGGGTAGAGGTATATCATCAAAACAGAGCCTGGATATTTACAAATCACATCAGGATAGGTATTTAATGCGCCCATAGTTCAACTGGATAGAACGTTGGATTCCGGTTCCAAAGGTTGGAGGTTCAAGTCCTCCTGGGCGTACTGAATATGATGGCAGATTGTCTGTAAATGTATTATTTTTGCAAAGTTTTTTAATCAAATAGTGTCAATCAAGGAAAATGTAAATGTTAAAACAAAAGAAAAAGCTTTCTAAGAAAGAGATAAAAGAAGATAAGTTAATAAATTTTTATAAGTCCAGTGTTAATTTCTTTGAAAAATATAAAAACAAGATTTTTACTTATGGCGGCGTACTGATAGTTGTTATTGCAGCAATTTATTTTTATCTGAATCAGAAATCTGAAAGCAATGAAAAAGCAAGTCTTGAGCTTTCCAGAGTAATGCCGATTTATTCTCAGGGTTCTTACCTTGAGGCTATCGAAGGAAAACAGGGGACCAATATTATCGGACTTAAAAGAATTGTAGAAGAATATGGTGGAACAGAAAACGGAGAAACAGCAAAAATATATTTAGCAAACAGTTATGCTTTTTTGGGAAATTATGATGAAGCATTTAAATATTACAAAGATTATAGCGGTAGTATTGATTATTTCGAAGCTGCATCGTTAGCAGGTCAGGCTGGTTACTATGCAATGAAAGGAGATTTTGAAGAAGCTGCTAACTTATATTTAAAAGCATCAAAAATTTCTCAGGTTAATTCACAAAATCCTGATTATATGCTTAATGCCGGCATCTATTTTCTTAAAGCCGGTGAAAAAGATGAAGCGAAGATGCTTTTTAATAAAATTAAAGAAGACTATTCAACATCTTTAGCAAACAGAGAAGTTGATAAATACCTTGCTCAGGTGAATTGATGATTATTTACTGAATTATCAGTATTAATCTTTTTCTTTAATTAACTTAGCAGTGTCTGATTTCTTAAAACAAAAAAATATAATATAAAGCAGTCTCACAGGATATCATTTAAATTTTTATGGCAGATACTTCAGACTTCAGGAACGGTTTAATAATAAAGTTTAAAAATGATTTGTACAGCATTGTTGAATTTCAGCATGTGAAACCAGGCAAAGGCGGTGCGTTTGTTCGATCTACTCTTAAGAATTTAAGAACAGGAAGAGTGCTTGAAAATACTTTCAGAGCAGGCGAAAAAATTGAAATTGTTCGCGTAGAAAGAAGAAAATATCAGTACCTTTACCCTGACGGAGATTCTCTGGTTTGCATGGATAACCAGACTTATGAACAGATAAATATTCCAAAAGATATTTTCAGTGAAGGGATAAAATTTCTTAAAGAAAGCGAAGAAGTTGAAGTAGTGCTAAATGGTTCTGAAATTATATCTGTTGAAATTCCAATATTCATAAATCTTAAAGTTGTAAAAACAGAACCTGGCTTTAAAGGCGATACTGCTACAGGTGCAATGAAACCTGCAAAGCTGGAAACCGGAGCTCAGATAAATGTTCCCCTCTTTATAAATGAAGGCGATCTTTTAAGAGTTGATACCAGAACAGGGGAGTATGGTGAAAGAGTTAAATCTTAATAATGAGGCTATAAATGGATCTTGATCTAATTAAAAAGCTTGTAAAAATTGTTGATTCAAGTGGTGTAACTGATCTTGAACTGGAAGAAAATGGTTTGAAGATAAAGATTGCTAAGAAGATTAGAAACGCACATGTAATCACACAATCACAAATTCCTGTTACATCAGCTCAACCAATAATTCAACCGGCATCAGCTGCCTTGGAAGAAACTGTTAAGCAAAAACCTGCGGCAGAAGAAACCGCAGCTAATTTACATGAAATAAGATCACCAATAGTTGGTACTTTTTACAGAGCTCCTGCACCCGACGCTGATGCCTACGTTCAGGTGGGTTCTGTTGTTTCACCAGGTACTGTTTTATGTATTGTTGAAGCAATGAAGCTTATGAATGAAATTGAATCAGATGTAAGTGGTAAAATAGTTAAGATTCTGGTTGAAAACGGCAAGCCTGTTGAATATAATCAACCGCTGTTTTTAATAGAGCTGGCATAAGCATTACTAAATCCTGGAAAGATTTTGTTTAACAAGATTTTAATTGCTAATCGGGGCGAAATTGCCCTTCGCATAATCCGAACCTGTAAAGAACTGGATATAAAAACTGTTGCAGTTTATTCAGAAGCAGATAAGGATTCACTTCACGTTACATTTGCCGATGAGGCTGTTTGCATCGGACCTCCATTTGGAAAAGATAGCTATCTTAAAATTCCTGCCATAATATCTGCTGCACAAGTTACGGGTGCTGATGCAATTCATCCGGGTTATGGGTTTCTCGCTGAAAATGCAAGCTTTTCTGAAATCTGTCAGGAGTCCAACTTAAAATTTATCGGTCCTTCACCTGAAATGATCAGAGCAATGGGTGATAAGGCTTTCGCTAAAAATACTATGAAGAATAATGAAGTACCTGTTATTCCCGGCAGTGATGGTGTGATAGAAAATCTTGAAGAAGCAAAAACACTCGCTAAAGAAATTGGTTACCCTGTAATTATAAAAGCATCTGCAGGTGGTGGTGGTAAAGGTATGAGAATCGTGTGGGAAGAAAGCGAACTTCAAAAAGCATTTCAGACCGCTCAAACTGAAGCTGAAGCTGCTTTTGCTAATGGAGCTGTTTACTTAGAAAAGTTTATAGAAAATCCCCGGCATATCGAAATTCAAATCATGGGTGATCAGCATGGAAATGTTTATCATTATGGAGAAAGAGATTGTTCTATTCAACGAAGACATCAAAAATTAATTGAAGAATCTCCGTCACCGGCAGTTAATGATGATTTAAGAGCAAGAATGGGTGAAGCTGCTGTAAGAGGAGCTCATTCAGTCAAATACGAAGGAGCAGGAACAATTGAATTTTTACTTGATAAGCACAAGAATTTTTATTTTATGGAAATGAATACCAGAATACAGGTTGAGCATCCGGTTACGGAACTTGTTTATGATGTTGATCTTGTAAAACAGCAGATTCTTGTTGCTGCAGGTGAAAAAATTGAAGCCAAACCAAAAAAGCCTCACGGTCACGCAATCGAATTCAGAATTAATGCAGAAGATCCGGAAAATAATTTCAGACCATCTCCCGGTAAAATTAACTCGCTGCATTTTCCTGGTGGTTTTGGAATCAGGAATGATTCACATATTTATCAATCATATTCGATTCCACCTTATTATGATTCTTTAATTGCAAAACTAATCGTTTGGGGGAAAAACCGCGAAGAGGCTATTATGCGCGGCAAAAGAGCTTTGAACGAGTTTATTATTGAAGGTATTAAAACAACCATTCCATTCCATCTGAAAGTTTTGGAGGACGGAAGATTTAAAAGTGGTAATTTTGATACGAGTTTTCTCGAAAAATTTTAATCCTATTATTCAAACAAAATTAATTTAAGAGGGAAAAATGAAAGTACCGGATAATATAAAATACACAAGAGACCACGAGTGGGTTCGTGTTGATGGAAAAATCGGAACAATTGGAATAACAGACTATGCACAGGGTGAACTTGGTGATGTTGTCTTCGTTGATATTGATCCTGATTTAAAGGAAATATCAAAAGGTAATTCATTCGGAACAATCGAAGCAGTTAAAACTGTCAGCGATCTGTTTGCACCGTTCAGCGGAAAGGTAACTGAATTAAATAAAAAACTTTCAAACTCACCTGAGCTTGTTAATTCTGATCCTTATGGTGAAGGCTGGATGATTAAAGCTGAACTGCTTAATCTATCCGACCTTGATGATCTGCTTGATGCACAGGCTTATAAGAATCTTATCGGTCAATAAAAGGATATCGATTTCGGATAGAAATTTTTTCTATTTTAACCCGTGAATAACGGGTTTTTATTTTTAGTTAAATATTTACTTTAGATATAAATGAAACAACGTGACTTAATTCTCATCATTGACTTTGGCTCCCAATATACACAGCTTATTGCACGAAGAATCAGGGAAGTAAAAGTTTATTCTGAAATACATCCACATACTATTTCATTTGAAAATGTTCAGAAACTTCAGCCCAAAGGAATAATTCTTTCCGGCGGACCGATGAGTGTTTACGATGATTCCGCACCATCAATCGATCCGCAGATTTTCAATCTTAAAGTTCCTTTCCTTGGTGTTTGTTATGGACTTCAGCTTATTTGTAAAAATTTTGGTGGAAAAGTTGAGCCCGCTTCTGACAGGGAATATGGTAAATCAATTTTAAGAATTACCGATAATACAGATATACTTCGCGGTATTGCTGATGCTTCTGTCGTCTGGATGAGTCATGGTGATTACTTGACTGAATTGCCAAAAGGATTTAAAGTTGTTGGCGAATCTGATCATTCACCCATTTGTGCTATTTCAAATCCTTCAAAAAGATTTTTTGGTTTACAGTTTCATCCAGAAGTTGTTCATACAGAAGAAGGTGAAAAAATTATCAGAAATTTCCTGTTTGATATTTGCAAATGCAAAGGTGACTGGACTCCGCAGAATTTCATTGATGAAAAACTTCATTCGATCAAATCAACAATAGGTGATTCAAGAGCAATTTGTGCCGTGAGCGGTGGTGTGGATTCAACAGTAGCTGCCGTACTTGTAAAAAAAGCAATCGGTGATAATCTGGTTTGCATACATATTGATAATGGACTGATGCGTAAAAATGAGAGCGAAAAGATTGGAAAGTTATTTGAAGAAAAATTGAAATTGAATCATATCCATGTGGATGCTTCTGAAAAATTCTTAAAAAATCTTAAGGGTGTTTCTGATCCGGAAAAGAAAAGAAAAATTATCGGTAATACTTTTATCGAAGTATTCGAAGATGAAGCAAAAAAAATTAAAGATGCAGAATTTTTAGTTCAGGGCACTCTTTATCCTGATGTTATTGAATCGGTATCGGTTAAAGGTGCCTCAGCTACTATAAAAACTCATCACAATGTTGGTGGTCTTCCTGAAAAAATGAACCTGAAATTAGTTGAACCATTCCGCGAGTTGTTTAAAGATGAAGTCAGGAATGTTGGCAGAAGTCTGAATATTCCTCCTGAATTTATAAACCGTCATCCGTTTCCCGGTCCTGGTCTTGGTGTTCGGATTTTAGGTGAGATAACCAAAGAAAAACTTGAAATTCTTCGTGAAACAGATGACATTTTCATCACATCAATTAAAGAAGCAGGTTTATATAACAGCATTTGGCAGGCATTTACAGTTCTGCTTCCTGTTAGCAGCGTTGGAGTGATGGGTGATGCAAGAACGTATGAATTTGTTCTTGCGCTGAGAGCAGTAACTTCAGTTGACGGAATGACTGCGGATTGGTACACATTCGAACACGATTTCCTTTCATCTGTTTCAAATAAAATTATAAATAAAGTTAGAGGCGTTAACAGAGTGGTTTATGATATCAGTTCAAAACCACCTGCAACGATTGAATGGGAATAACCGATTTGTTAAATTCATTTCAAACAAAGAATATTTTTGTGAATAATGAATAGACTTTCTCCTAACACAGGTTTTATTTTCATCTTCCTGATTTTGCTCATATTCAGTTCAGACTTAATTAATTCGCAAACAAATGTTGAAGAGGAAATAAATAATCAGTTCGATAAAGCTGTCTCCCTTTTTAATACAGCTAATTACGACGACGCTCTTCAGATTTTTAATAAATTAATTATTGACTACAAATTCAATTCAAAAACTACAGCTTCAGAATTCTTTAAAATTAAAATTTACTATGAACAGAAACAGTTAAATCAGTTTAAATATTCCGCCGAACAATTTTTAAAAACATATCCGGGCAGTAACTATATTGATGAAATAAGAATTCTGCTTACAAAATATTACCTTGATGTTGCCAATTATTATAATGCTTTGAGAGAGTTATTATACATAATCGAAAGTACAAATTCATCTGAATATGAAAAGAAAGCCAGGAAGAATGGCGAGGGAATAGCTGCAAAATATCTGAACGAAACTCAGCTTGAACGCCTGGGCTCGTCATTTAACAGCAGTAAAGTTAAATCATATCTTCTGCTTCAACTTGGTAAATGTTTGCTCCGAAACGGTAATTCGACCGGTGCAAAAAATAAATTTGAAGAATTGATAGCTAATTATCCGCAATCTGATGAATACACAGAGGCTAAAAGTTTAGTTGATATTTCATACAGTGCTAAACCAGCGGCAACGATTATTGGTGTTATGCTTCCTCTGGAAGAAAATTCAGCAGGCGAATATACTTCTCAACCTGCGTTAGAAATTCTCGAGGGGATTAAATTTGCAGTGGATGAGTATAACAAACTCAGAAGTGATAAAATCGGGTTACTTGTACGTGATACAAAGAAGGATGCAAATGAAATTAAGAAAATCAGAGAAGAGTTTTCGTCTCTTAATTCGGTTATTTCTATAATAGGACCTATCTTCAGTAATGAAGTCCGGATTGCCCTTCAGGAATTTGAAGATTATGATATTCCCATTATTTCTCCCACTGCAACTGATGATGATTTAACCAATATTAGTCAGAATTTCTTTCAGGCGAATCCCTCATTCTCGGTCAGAGGCAAGGTAATGGCTCAATATGTTTATTATGTTGAAAACAGACGGACAGTTTCTGTGTTGAATTCGATTGAAGGATATTCTCCGGTTCTTGCTGCTTCTTTCATAAATGAATTTGAGAAGCTGGGAGGCAAAGTAATAAAAAAAGTTTCTTTCAAAAATGATTACACAGATTTCAGCGAACCAATCAATAAAATTTATATTGATTCACTTTTAATTGAAGGAATATATATCCCGTTATCTGATAATTCCGTTACACCATTCATATTTTCAGCGCTGATTAAATATGGTGTAAAAATTCCTATCTACGGAAATCAGGACTGGTTTACAGCCAAAGGATTTGAAACTGCTCCTGCAATAAGTAATAATCTGATTTTTACATCTGATTATTTTGTTGACTTTAATTCCGAGGTTTATAAAAATTTTAGTGATCAATTTAGTACGATTACAGGTAAGGATGTAAACCGCAATGTCCTTTATGGATATGATGCGGCAAAATATATTTTGACTGTGATAAGAAATTCCGAGCCAAACAGAAGAAGTATAGTTGATAAAATGAAATCCGGTATGGTTAGTAATGGCTTACGCAACAATATATCGTTTGATGAGAGACGGATTAATAAATACCTGAATTTAGTTCGCTATAAAGATGGAGTTTTTGAATTAGTGGATAAATTTAGATTGGGTCAGTAATGAGTGAAGAAAAATATAAAAGCTACACTGTAAAAGAGCTGCCTCCCGATGATCGTCCCCGTGAAAAATTATTATCAAAAGGTGCACAAAATCTTTCAGATGCAGAATTGATTGCAATACTTCTGAGAACAGGAAAGAAAGGAAAATCAGTTTTAGAAATTGCAAGAGAATTATTAAAAATTGAAAGAAATCTGGCAATGCTGGCAACCAAAACTGTTGATTCTCTCCAGCAGATAAGCGGCATCGGAAAGGACAAAGCTGCGACGCTTGCCGCAGCATTTGAATTGAGTAGAAGAATACTTTCTCAACCAAAATGGTTATCTGATAAAAAAATTACTTCACCACAGGATGTTGCAGAAATGTTTATTCCGATTTTAAGAGATGAGAATAAAGAGAAATTTTTCGTGGTCTGTCTGAATTCTTCAAATAAAATTATAAAGCACGAATTAATTTCTGTTGGTAACCTGAATTCAAGCGTTGTTCACCCGCGGGAGATTTTTAAAGTTGCAATCGACAATTCATCAGCGAGCATAATTCTGATACATAATCATCCAAGTGGTAATCCGGAACCAAGCAGTGAAGATATCCGGATTACAAAAAAAATGGTGGAAACAGGTAAAATTATGGATATACCTGTCTTTGACCATTTAATAATAGCAGGAGAAACTTACACAAGTTTTGTTGAAAAGAGGCTTTTTTAAAATAAAAAAGCATTTTTCCTTGAATTTTTTTGCCGCTTTCGTTATATAACAGCACTAAATTTAATACTACTTTGTAGAAATTAGGTAGTTGAAAGTTTAAATATCTAATCTTAACTAATTAATTATTCAATAATAATCGGAGGTTTCATATGAGCCTACTTAAGAATTTCAGAACCCCCGTTCTAGCCGCTGTTATGTTTGTAAGCATGGCATTGGTTGCGGGTTGTGGTGGTTTAAGTGAAGCTCAGATTGCTGAACTAAATGCTTTACGTGAGGAAGTTAAATCACTTGAAGCAGAAGCTAACAGTCTGAGAGATCAAAAATCACAGCTTGAAACAGAAATTCAGACAATAAATCGTAAATTGGCTGAGTGCAACAAGCAAAAGGAAGAAACTAAGGCAAATTTAGAAAAACTGCCTAAGTAATTATTAACAGGAATTTTATAACAAAATGAAAATGGAGAAAAAAATGAAACTTGCAAAATTTTTAGTTGCTGTTGTTTCCCTTTCTTTCCTGTTATCTCTATCTTCCTTTGCACAAGAACAAGAGATGACTAAAGAGGAATGGGAAGCTGAAATGACCCGGCTTACCGGGAAAAAACAAGCTTTGATGTCAGAGATTGAAGCTTTGAAAAAAGATATGGAAAATCTGAACACAGTTAAAGCTGGTCTTCAGGATCCTGAAGAATGTATCGATCAACTTTATGCACTTGTTGGTGCAACCAGAAGTGACGTTGACAATTTTAGAAATGCAGTTAACGAACTTGATGGAAAGATCAAAAGAAAAGAAAGTCCAAAAGCTGACCGACAGGCAGACCTTAATGCATTAAAAATGAACAAGATAAGTGCATTACCAGAATTTTTTGATAAGGTTCACAACAGAATGCAGAAAGCACTCGATGAGTGGATTGATGCTCCTCCTGTAATTTCTTACAAAGTAGTTAAAGGCGATCACCTCTGGGGTATTGCCCGTAAGAAAGAACACTATGGAAATGGCTTTGCATGGCCGGTAATTTATAAAGCAAACAGAGATAAAATTAAAAATCCTGATTTAATTTATCCTGATCAGGAATTCTCTATTCCTCCTCTAACACAGGAAGAAAAAGATAAATATGAAAAGCTGAGAGCAAATTACAAACCAGCTCCGGTGCAATAAAAAATTCTTGATTTGTTTAACTTAATTTATTTTGGAAAGACCCTTCTCCCTATGTGGGATAAGGGTTTTTTCATTTAAAAATTTTATATGACCGCTGTTGAAAAGAAAATAATAATTGAAAATGTGAACATGCTGGATCTGCTTGGATTCAATGATTCAAATCTTAAAATGATTGAAGATAGATTCAATGCATCAATTACAGTAAGAGGGGATAATGTAATCATTAAAGGAGTAATTGAAGAAGTTGAAATTATTGAAAAGCTTCTGAGGGAAATGGCTTATGTCCTTAATACAAGCGGATCACTTGCTACTACAGATGTAAATACTATACTTGAGCTTACGCTGGAAGGTAAAGAAATTATTGATAAGGAAGAGCTTGATACAATTGTTCTTTATACAAAGAAAGATGTTATAAAAGCCAGAACTCCGGGGCAAATTAACTACATAAATCTTGCACGTAAAAATGATATTTGTTTTGCAATCGGACCAGCAGGAACAGGTAAAACATATCTTGCAGTAGCAATAGCTGTATCAGCACTTAAGAGAGGATTGGTCAAAAAATTAATTTTAGCAAGACCTGCAGTTGAAGCAGGTGAAAGTCTCGGATTTCTGCCAGGTGATTTTCGTGAAAAAATTGATCCATACCTTCGCCCTTTATATGACGCACTTGATGATATGATCCCTTCAGAGAAACTTAAAAACTATATTGAAAAAAGAATAATAGAAATAGTTCCGCTTGCTTATATGCGCGGCAGAACTTTGAACAATGCTTATGTAATTCTTGATGAAGCCCAAAATGCCACTACAATGCAGATGAAAATGTTTTTAACAAGACTTGGAGGCAGTTCTAAAGCAATTGTTACAGGTGATATAACTCAGATTGATTTGCCCCCAAAACAGGTGAGTGGACTGATTCAGGCAAAGGATATTTTATCAAAAGTTGAAGGTGTTGCTTTTGTATATTTTGACAAAGGTGATGTTGTAAGGCACAAACTTGTTAAAGATATTATTGATGCTTACGAGAAATTCAATAATAATAAAAACGGAAATTCTTAAACTATCTTTTTACTTTCTTCCCAATAAAAATCCATCTCTCTAAGATTTGAGTCAGATAACTTTTTCCCAAGCGATTTTATTTTTTCTTCAACATAGCTGAATCTTCTAATAAATTTTGAGTTAGTTTTTCTGAGTGCATTTTCAGGATTGATGTCGAGGAATCGGGCATAGTTAACTAAAGCGAAGAAAACATCACCAACTTCGTCTTCAAGTTTGTCATGCAAATCTTCAAAACTTTTATCTTTTAACTTTAATCTTTTCTCTTCTATCTGGTGCATTTCCTCAATCTCTTCGATTACTTTTTTCCAAACGTCTTCTTTCTTTTCCCAGTCAAATCCAACTTTAGATGCTTTTTCCTGAATTCTGTGAGCTCTTTGCAATGCAGGAAGCATTTCCGGCACACCATCAAGGACAGAATTTCTTCCTTCATCGAGTTTTATTTCTTCCCAGTTCTTTTTTACTTCTTCTGCACCGGAAACTTTTACTTCGCCGAATACGTGCGGATGTCTTCGAATTAATTTACTTTGAATGCCATCTATAACATCATCAATTGTAAATCCATTTGACTCCGAAGCAATGATTGTATGGAAAACAACATGAAGTAATAAATCGCCAAGCTCGTTTTTCAGTTCAGTATAATTTTTCTTTTCGATAGCTTCAACTACTTCGTAGGCTTCTTCGATAGTAGCGGCTTTTATTGAGTCGTTGGTTTGTTCACGATCCCACGGGCATTCCTTTCTTAATCTTTTAACTATCTCCACGAATTCGTTAAATTTGTTACCGGTCATAAAATAAAATCCTCGTAAAAAAATTTATAAAACGTTATATAATTCAATTCAAATCTAATCAAAATAAAATTATCCGAATAGAAAAGAGGAAATAATGTTCGAAGAAAAACTTAAGCAAATGGGAATTACTATTCCTGAAGCTGTTAAACCACTTGCAGCATACATTCCTGCTATGCAGGTTGGTAATCTTGTAATGACATCCGGGCAGGTTCCTATTTCTGCTGGTGCAGTACAATATCAGGGGAAAGTTGGTAAAGATTTATCTGAAGAGGAAGGAAAGGCAGCAGCGAAACTATGTGCTTTAAATTGTCTGAGTGCCATAAAAAGTGTAATCGGCAGTCTCGATAAAATTAAAAGGGTGCTGAAGCTGACAGTATTTGTGAGCAGCACTGAAGGATTTACTGCTCAGCCAAAAGTTGCGAACGGTGCTTCTGAATTTATTGTTGAAATATTTGGTGAAGCAGGAAAACACGTTCGTAGTGCTGTTGGAGTAAGTGAACTTCCGCTAAACTCTGCAGTTGAAATCGAAATGATTGTGGAAGTAATCAGTTAATTAAACTTTAAAGTTTCAACCAGTTTTTAATAATCTGTTTCCCGGTACTGGTGAGTATTGATTCGGGATGGAATTGAATTCCTTCAAGCGAATAAATTTTATGACGCACTCCCATAATTTCTCCGGTTGAAGCTTTAGCTGAAATTTCTATTTCAACAGGCAAGGTATTTTCTTTTACGATCAGAGAATGATAACGCATTGCTTCAAATTCTTGTGGTAAGTTTTTAAAGATAGTTTTGTTGTCGTGAATAATTTTAGAAGTTTTTCCGTGGTAGATTTTTTCTGCATTGATTATCTCAGCACCAAATAAATAACAAATTGCCTGCATACCAAGACAAACTCCAAGAATCGGAACCGAATTACCAAATTCTTTAATAGCATCAAGAGTCAATCCTGAATTTTCAGGTCTTCCCGGGCCAGGGGAAATTAAAATCTTATCCGGCTGAAAATTTCTGACTGCAGCGATGTTCTCATCATTCCTCAATATCAGCAATTCGCTTTTATATTTCCCAAGCAATTGAACTAAATTGAAGGTGAACGAGTCATAATTATCAATTACAAGTATTTTCACACTAAAACTCTGAATTCTCGTAAAATTGTAAGTTAATTCCCAATCTGACCAAATTGTTCCCTTGAAACTAAGATTTGGCAATGGGTATATTTGACCGCACAAAATTAAAGGAAAAAGTTTTAATGCAAAGAGAAATGTTGAAATCTAAAATTCACCGGGCTACGGTCACACAGGCTGAGCTTTACTATGAAGGAAGCATTACAGTTGATAAAGATTTACTGGAAGCGGCAAATATTTTACCCTATGAAAAAGTTCAGGTTTTGAATTTTAATAACGGTTCACGGCTTGATACTTATACAATTGAAGGAGCTGCTGGCAGCGGAACTATTTGTCTTAATGGTCCTGCAGCAAGATTTGGTTCAGTAGGTGATGAAGTTATTATTGTCAGTTATGTTCATCTTCCCGAAGAAAATATCAGAAAACATAAACCAAAAGTGGTTCTGGTAGATAAAAAAAATAAAATCACAAAAGTCTTATAAAAAATATCGGAAGAATTATTGTTGCTTTTTATGTGTTATTTGTATAAAATTGAATAAAATTTCAGGTGATGATTTGAAAAATATCCTATTTGTGATAATATTATTTTCAACAGCGCTGGTTTATGCTCAATTTAAGGATAGCGGTTTTGAAACTAGCAGTGTTAAGGAAGGAATTGTAACTGAAAACTCACATGCTCTTTTCGGATTTCTCAACTCTGATGATTTTATAATGCGTCATTCATTCAGTCTGAACTATTCAACATTTGCCGGACAGGGGATGTCATTAACCAGTTATACGAACAGTATGTTTTACAGATTGATGAACAATTTAAATGTCCAGTTAGATGTAAGCGTAATGTATTCTCCTTATAGCACACTCGGCGAGCAGTTTCAGAAGGACATTTCCGGGATTTATATTAGCAACGCCGCAATCAATTATCATCCGTGGGATAATTTTTCAGTTCATTTGCAGTACAGAAGCATGCCTTTCGGATATGGGTACTATCATCCATTTTACGGATACAGCAATCCATTTAACTTTAGCTCTGGGATAAATGGTTTTCAAAATGAATCACCTTTTGAAAACAAATGAAAATAGTGTTTAAACTTATTTAGTGAGGGAAAAGAAAATTTTAACCAGTAAAAAGAAACAAGACTTTTCGAAAAATCTTATCCTTAATATTTCGATTCTCATCCTGATTATCATTAATTCTTTTTTAGCTTATTCCCTTGTAAAAACTGTATCTTTTAACGATAGCAATGATGATGTTAATTTATTAAAGGACAGTACTAAAGCGAGAATACAAATAGAAGTTCTTAACGGATGTGGAGTAAGCGGTGTAGCAGAAAAGTTAACTGACTATTTAAGATCAAATAATATTGATGTAGTAAATTTGGGAAATTATCGTTCCTTTGAAATTGAAAACAGTTTAATAATTAGCAGGAATGAGAAAGTGAAGAATGCAGAAATTGTTGCTGCTGTAGTTGGGTTGGATCATCAAAATATTATTCAGCAGATTAATCCCGACTATTTACTTGACGTTACTTTCATTCTCGGAAAAGATTATAGAAATTTAATTCCATTAAAAAAGAGGTAGAATTGAACTCAACAGATTTAGCTCACCGTATTTCGGATATCATCTTCACAAAAAAAGGTTTCAATGTTTTAGCAATTGATTTACGAAATCTTGTTTCATTTACTGATTACTTTGTGATTTGCTCTGCAGATTCAGACACACAGGTTAAAGCAATTGCCGATCAGGTGGACAAAGTTTTATCTGATGAAGGAATCAAATGCTGGCATAAAGAAGGACTGAGAGCACTGAGCTGGGTTTTGCTGGATTATGTTGATGTGGTCGTTCATATCTTTAAGAAAGAATCTAGAGATTTTTACAATCTCGAAAAACTCTGGGGAGATGCACCATCTGAAAAAATGAAAGATCCTTTAGAAAAGACTGCTGTTAAAGCTAAGTGAGAGATGTCTTTTTAGAAGAATAGTTTTTTCCGGTCTTCTTCTTTAATAAGTTTGCATATCAGATTTCATTCATAAATATTCCTTCAGGATTGAAAAAATATCTACAAAAAATATTTAAGGATGCTGTAAACCGGTTACCATATCTTGATGATATTGAACTGTTGTTTGACACTCCTAAAATTGAAACGCACGGTGATCTTTCTACAAACGCTGCAATGCTTCTTTCAAAAAAACTCAAAAGAAATCCGAGAGAGTTAGCTGCAGAAATAATTTCAAATCTTGAATTGGATAAAAGCGTCATCAGAAAAACAGAAATAGCAGGACCGGGTTTTATCAATTTTTATTTCAATCCTTCATTCATTGCAGAGATTATTAAAGAGATAAATAAAACTCCGGATATTTTTGGCAGTTCAAAAAAATATCGGGGTAAAAGAGCCAATGTTGAATTCGTTTCTGCTAATCCAACCGGACCATTAACTGTTGGTCACGGAAGAAATGCGGTGATTGGTGACACAGTTGCAAATCTTCTTGAGTGGATTGGTTATGAAGTAGACAGAGAATACTATTTCAACAATGCCGGAAGACAAATGCGTGTGCTTGGTGATTCAGTAAGAATCAGATATCTGAATCTTCTCGGCAGGCAAATAGATTTTCCGGAAGATTATTATCAGGGTGAATATATTATCGATATCGCAAAACGGATTAAGAATGAGTTCGGTGATAAGCTTGTTGATGAACCTGCTGAAGGAAAATTTAAGGAAATTGCGGAGGTTGAGATTTTTGATGACATAAAGAAAAGCCTGAACCACATTGGCATTAATCATAAAATTTTCTTCAATGAAAAATCGCTTTATGATGAAGGAAAGATTGATGAGCTTCTGGAAAAGTTTAAAGCTTCAGGATTATCATACGAAAAAGATGGAGCTGTCTGGTTGAAACTTTCTGAGTTGACAGGCGGGGAAGATAAAGTTATTGTAAAAGCCACTGGCGAACCAACATACCGTTTGCCTGATATTGCTTATCACATAATAAAATATAATCGCGGTTACGATCTGATGATAGATCTTTTTGGATCAGATCATACAGCTACTTATCCTGATGTGTTGGCTGGTATCAGGGCTTTGGGATATGATGATTCAAAAGTTAAAGTTCTTATTCACCAGTTTGTAACGATATTGAAAGATGGTGAAGTTGTTAAAATGTCAACACGAAAAGCTAACTATATCACATTAGATGAACTGATCGATGAAGTTGGCAGTGATGTTGTGCGATACTTTTTTAATATGCGAAGTATTTCTTCTCATATGAATTTTGATATTGACCTTGCTAAAAAGCAGAGCGATGAGAACCCTGTTTTTTATTTGCAATATGCACACGCAAGAATATGCTCGATTATCCGTACAGTTGAATCAGAAAATCTTAAACCTTCAACAGAAAATTTAATTCTGCTTATTGAAGACGAAGAACAGGTGCTTCTTAAAAAGCTTCATAAGTTTGAAGATGAAGTTTTATACAGTGCAGAAAATTACGAACCGCAAAAAATCTGTGCCTATCTTGAAGACCTTGCAGCAGCATTTCATAAGTTTTATACTTTCAGAAGAATACTTGGCAGCGAAAAAAATATTGCTGAAGCAAGGTTGGCATTAGCAGTTGCTACAAGGACAGTAATTAAGAATGGACTAACTATTCTTGGTGTTTCTGCACCAGAGAAAATGTAAAAATCGTATGGCTTACATTTTAAAGTTACTGCTGCCGTATTGAGAAGTAAAATATTTATTATTTTTATTGCGTTAATACACTTTGATTTTAGGTTATTACGCAATTCGTAAAGAATTATGTTAGCGGTCAGCATAGAAAGACGACACAGTTATAAAAAGTGACAATTAAATTTAGTTTATCAAATGGCAAAAGTTAACATACAACCCGACTGTGGAAACTCACCAAGAAAAGCGTTTTTAAAAGACCTGTATATTTCATTGGCAAATGGCGACATTGATATTTTGAAAACCAACGTTCAAGACAACGTAAATTGGCAAGTTGCAGGACAATCTCAAGTGACAGGAAAGGAAAATTTTTTAAAAGAAATAGTTGAACACAAATTGTGGAAGGTTAAAGAAATTACCGTTGACACGATAATAACACACGGACCAGATGCCTCTGTAAGTGGACAAATAAAAGCAACTGACAATTTTAAATATGCCTTTTGTGACATTTACAAATTTAAGGGTGCAGGTGGGACAACAATAAATTCAATAATGACTTTCCTAGTTCGACAAGGTTAACAAATTTGGCGAGAAAAAAAAGTCGGATTTTATGAATCAAAAGAACTTAAGTACAGAATGCCGAGCCGCTAACAGCAGCTACCCAAAAGTGGCGGTTCAGTGGTTAAATCAAGCTTTGTGCTTCTATTCATGTTCAGTGCAGATTGACAGTTTTGTGCTCCGTTCACCCGCCCGAACGCAAAGCCCGAAACCGTTAGCGGTCATTGTAAACAGACAGCCCCTTCGAGGCAAAATCACAACAGACATTTTAAATTTTTTGAAAAAATAGTTGCGCAATTAAATAGTTGCGCTTATATTTGCAGCCATTTGGTAGCATAAAATAATTTTATGGAATCAAGACGTGTTTATGGAATCAAGACGTGACGTATTTCAAGCCATTGCCGACCCGACAAGACGAGCAATTATCATGCTTTTGACCGTTGGAGCTATGACACCCAATGCCATAGCAGAACACTTCGACTCTAGCCGACAAGCCATTTCAAAACACCTGCACATACTGGCAGAATGCGAAATCGTAACACAAGAACAAAAAGGCAGAGAAATTCACTACCACTTAAATGCTAAAAAAATGGAAGAAGTAGAAAAGTGGCTGGAGCAATTCAAACAAATGATAGCGAAGAAGTTTAATCAATTAGACAATGTATTAGAAAAACTCAAACACAGTAAAAAATGAATAAAGCCATTTTATTCAACTTTCTGGTTGACAAAGAAAACAAGCAAATCAGGGTAGATCGGTCATTCAACGCTCCCCTCGACTTAGTTTGGACGGCATGGACAGAAGCCGAAATTCTTGACCAATGGTGGGCACCCAAACCCTGGCGAGCTAAAACCAAGCACATGGACTTTCGTGTAGGTGGCTATTGGTTGTATGCTATGGTAGGACCTGAAAACGAAAAGCATTGGTCAAGGGCAGATTATGAGAAAATAATTCCCAAACAATATTTCTCAGCTTACGATGGCTTTTGTGATGAAGTTGGAAACCTTAATACTGCTATGCCCAGAAACAAATGGGAAAACAACTTTACCGCAAATGGCGACCAAACCCTCGTAAGCATCTTATTAACCTTTGATAGTTTAGAAGATATAGAAAAAATTATTGAAATGGGCTTCCAAGAAGGCTTCACCGCTGGACTTGAAAACCTTGACCAATACATCGCTGCACAATTTTATCTCCGCAAACAAAATAAAACAAACCATATGGCACGAGTTAGCACGTATCTCAATTTTCAAGGCAAAACAGAAGAAGCCTTTAATTTTTACAAAAAAGTATTCAAATCTGAATTCATTAACGGTATTCAACGCTTTGGCGACTTGCCCGCAGACCCGAACCAACCTCCCATTGCCGATGCTGTGAAAAATATGGTTTTACACATAGAGCTACCTATCATAGGGGGACATCTGTTAATGGGAACAGATGCTCCAAAAGAAATGGGATTTACTGTTACGCAAGGCAACAATATGCACATCCAAATCGAACCTGAATCACGAGAGGAAGCTAAGCGATTGTTTGACGAACTCTCAGTAGGCGGAAATATTGTGCAACCCATTCAAGATATGTTTTGGGGAGCGTATTACGGAAGCTTCACCGATAAGTTTGGTATCAATTGGATGATAAACTATCACGGGAATGACAATCTCCCAAAAAAAACTTAACACAATTAAAATTAAATAAATATGAATACAACAAAAATTACCATTAAAGCCGAAGTATTGGCTAACAGACAAAAGGTTTGGGACTACTACACCCAGCCCGAACATATTACAAAATGGAATTTTGCAAATGATGATTGGTGTTGTCCCTCTGCTTCAAACGACTTACAAGTTGGCGGTAAATATATAGCACGAATGGAAGCCAAAGACGGTAGTTTTGGTTTTGATTTTGAAGCAACCTATAACGAAATTGTTGAAGGTGAATATTTCACCTATACAATGCCTGACAACCGTGTGGTGAATGTAATTTTTAAAGAACTTGAGTATAGCACGGAAGTAACAGTAACTTTTGATGCAGAAACTGAAAACTCACTTGAGATGCAGCAACAAGGATGGCAATCTATTCTTAATAACTTTAAAAAATACACCGAAGAAGCATGATGGATAGTAATGCCAAAGAAATCCGGTCTGTTATTGACCATTGGGTTAAATCCATACAACAGAAAAATATGGATGGAATTCTTCAAAACCACTCACCAGATATTCTCATGTTTGATGTACCTGTTCCCTTGCAATCAAAAGGCTTTAATGAATACAGGGAAACATGGAATTTGTTTTTTCAATACAGCAGCGGAGGAAAAGAATCATTTCAATTGGAAGAATTGCAAATTACGGCAAGCGATACAGTAGCTTTTTGTACCGCACTTATAAAACTATCCAATAGCGCTAAGCCACAATGCAGACTTACCATCGGGCTTAAGAAAATGAATAATCAATGGATGATTGTCCATGAACATCATTCCGCACCACATGAACTAAGTGAATAACTAAAAAGGAAAATACTATGCAAAAATCAATCACAACTTGTTTGACATTCTCGAAAAACGCAGAAGAAGCGATTCGCTTTTATATTGAAATTTTCAACCGGGCTTTTGGCTCATCAAAAGGCGAATCAAAAATTCTTAAAATCACTCACTTTGGGGAAGATGAATTAAAAGACCTGCTAAATGTGCCGGATGTACCGAAAGACATGATGCCCGGACCAGTTGGTTCAGTAAAAACGATTCGTTTTCTACTCAACGGTCAAGAATTCATAGCTATAAATGGCGGTGGCTATTTTGGAAAGTTTCATGAAAGCATGTCGCTTTATGTATGCTGCGATAATCAACAACAGATAGACACATTGTATGATGCACTTGCAGTAAACGGTGAGTTGCAGCCCTGTGGTTGGGTAAAAGACAGATTTGGTATTTCATGGCAAATTACACCCAACTTCCTGTGGGACATGGACGAAGATGATGATAAAATCCGTTCTCAAAAAGTAATGAAAGCTTTATATGGCATGAACAAAATTAACATTGAAAAAATTAAGGAAGTTTGGAACTCATAATACATTGATTGAAAGTAAAACAAATTGAAAAGAAGAACAACGAACCGCTAACAACGTGTTGCCGCAATTGGCAGTGACGTGCAAAATTGAAGCTGAGTGCTACTATCAAACTTTTGTGCAGGTTGACAGTGAGGTGCTCCGAAATCGCCAACTGCGGCAACACGCAAACCGTTAGCAGTCATTGCAGGACATCGCACCAAAAAGAATTTGTGGACAGAAATGAAACTGACTATTCAAGTAAAAAAGTGAAAATATGAACCTAGAAGAGCAAACAAAAAAATACATTGCCAGTTTACCCGAACCCAAACGTTCAGACATTGAAGTTTTGCACAAACACATACTGAAAGTATTGCCAAAATGTAAATTATGGTTCTTAGACGGTAAAGACGAGAAAGGAAAAATTGTTTCCAATCCTCAAATAGGGTATGGACTTCAAACCATAAAATATGCAGATGGAAAAACTAAAGAATTTTATCAAATTGGCATTAGTGCAAATACAACTGGAATCTCTGTCTATATCCTTGGTATCAATGATAAGACATACTTAGCTAAAACGTTTGGAAAAAAAATAGGCATGGCGAGCGTGAGTGGATATTGCATTAAGTTCAAAACTTTAAAAGATATAAACGTTGATATACTTGAAGCGGCAATACGAGATGGTGTTGAGAAGACAACATAATCGACAATGATTAAGTAAGTGTATGAAAATGGCAAGCAATGACAATAAACGAAAAAACAACGAACCGCCAACACGGGTTTTGCGTCAGGCGGGATAATGTATAACCTTGGAGTTTCTGCAACTGAGCAAATGCAATCATTTAAAAATCTGCAATACCAACCGAACAGGCATAAACTGTTTTTGCTCCTCCGTTAATCAGAGCTTTACCACATTCCTGAATTGTAGCACCGGTCGTACAAACATCATCTACTACAAGGATATTTTTGCCGGTCATTTTTTTTGCGTCCGTGACTTTAAATGCATCTGCAACGTTCTCAGATCTTTGTTTCATATTCAGCTTCGTCTGGGATTCAGTGTGCCTTATTCTTTTAATCAATTTGGTTGAATAAGGAATGTTGAGCGATTCGCTCAATCCTTTAGCTATGTAATCGGATTGGTTGTAGCCCCGTTCAACTTTTTTAAGATGATGAATAGGAACAGGGACAATTAAGTCAACTTGCCAGTTACGGTTTTTGATTCCTTCGGAAAGAATCTCACCTAAATACATTCCCAGCTTGAACTTTTTCTGATATTTTAAAGCGTGAATAATTTGTTGTAAAGTTTTATCAGTTTCAAAAACAAATCTTGAGTAAAAATCTTTAATGACTTTTGATGAGGAGAAATTTCTTTCATATTCATCTTCGAGTCTTATTTCGTCAGCAATTAAAATACTGCTTAGACAATCTATACAGACAGGATTTTCATCAGGTAATAACTTTTTGTTGCAGCCGGGACAGAATCGCGGCAGGAAAAAATCGAATATATAATTCACTGAAAAATTCATTCAGATAAAAACGGATTTAATTTCATAACTCAGGTTGACTGCCTAATTGTGTAGTTAATGTAAAACCGTTTAAACGGTTACGAAAAATTATTCTTCGTTTTATTAACCCACGACTTAAGTCGTGGGTTAATAAGAAAAAAGTAAAGGTCTTGAACCGTTTTAACGGTTTAGCGTGATAAGCGGCTAACTTGATTTCATTATTCTGTAGTTATTTTATCGTTTATTTTCTTGAACTAGACAAATGCCCAAGCAATCATGCATTCATCCAGCTATGCAATCGTATTTTATCCGGCTAAGTTTACAACATTCCATTTCTTTTGCGGATGAACCATTCAAGAGAAAAAAGAAATATTGCGATTATCAGCAACCACGTATCAGACCATAAAGATATTTCCGAAGTAACAAGCTTTTCTTTGGAAGAATTTATTTTCAGTTCTTTCAGTTTATTCAGTAATTGAGAATAATCATCGGGCAAATAAAATTCTCCACCAGTATCATTAGCCATCAAATTTAAAAATGCATAGTTCATTACCGGGTTTACCATTTCAATATCTATCTCACCAATATTAAAACTTCCGTTATCCTTTCCCAAAATTCTGCTGTCGGTCATAGCCTCAGCAGAAAAACTGAAGTCGCCGGTCTCATTAATTACAATTGAACCTTCATACAAACCCGGACCAACATTTTGCATATCGGTTTCATATTTATTCTTCTGTGAAGAAATTATGATTTTAATTCCTGCATCTGAAACCGGAGTTAATGATTCATCAAAAACTTCACCTGTAAATTCAATTCTTTCACCCTGTGAAAAAATTTTCTTTGATGTTTTTATTCTTACGGGCTTCTGATCTTCACCTGCTTTCAACCATCGCAAAGAATTAACAATGAAGCTGTCAAATAAATCCAGTCCTTTTGGTGCAACCTGCAGTTTCCATTTCCAGAGATCTTTTGCCAGAACAGAAACTGATCTTTTACCGCTAAAACTGTTCGTGATTATCAAAGGAGAATTAACAATGCTATTGTTAAATTTTATCTGAGCTATAATTTTACTTTCAACTCTTGGATTGAAGATGACGTTTGGCTGCAGAACCGGCGGCAGATTATTCCAGCTTTCGAAAACATTTTTATCAGAATACTGCAGTATCGGATTAGTAGTTTGCTCGGGAAGAATATAAGGCTGGACTTCTCTGTATCCCGAAAAATTCTGATTTAATGTAAATGGAAGATCATTCCCAAACCTTGAGAGTTTATTAATGCTTATCCCTGCTGACAACGTAAGAAAATAGGGAGCTTTATCTTCTTTAATTTTTAAGATTACCCGGTTCAAAAGCTCTTCAGGTGTTGCATCTGATGGAAAACCGATCAGGTACAGAACATCGGCACTATCAATTGTCTGATAATTTATTTTATCTGAAAATTTATCTCTCGATAACTGCACAATGGAATTTACTTCTATGTTCTCATCCCGTTTAAGTGCATTTTTAATAAAAGCCAAATCAGCAGACGGACTTGATGCGAGAAGCAGCACTTTTATTTTATTCGAGAGAACATTTACATAAAACACCTGTTTATTATTTTCAGTTGTGAACTCATCATTTAAAGTTGATAATTGAATGCTTAACTTTTTTTCACCGCTGATCTGAGCAGTGTAATCAAAAGAAACATTCTGAATTCCAGCATTGCTCAGGTTGATTGTCTGTTGAGATATGAATTTATTGTTCTCATATAAACTCGCTGTAACCGATTCACCTGAAAATCCTTTGTTAGAAATTGTTGCTATGATAGTGGTAGGAGTTTCAGCATAGATAAAATCATTATGCAGAATTTTTTTTAAACTGACATCCTTCCTTTGAGAAGTATCCCCGATTCCGATTGTAAAAACCGGAATACCGAGATTAATTGCATCATAATAAGGATTGCTTCCGGAAGTAATCACACCATCAGTAATTAATGTGAGCGAAGCGATATTCTTGTCAGAGTTTTTCACGGAATTAAATATTTCCTGAATGTTAGTTGCTCCATCTGAAAAATTTATTTTATCAAGGCTATCAACGCTGACGCTTCTCACTGTATTTCCAAACTCGTAAAAAGTTAAATTACTTTCGGAAGAGTAAGCGGAAAAATCATTTATTATCTTTTTAACTTTTGAAGAACGGTCCGTTCCATCGTCAATTTTTATTGATCTGGAGTTGTCTATGAAAACCAGGTTATTCGGTTCGAGTATTAATTGGGAGCTAAGATTTAATACCGGCTCGAACAGAATTAAGCATAATACTAATAAAGCCAGTGTTCTCAGTGCTGTTAATAAAAACTTTTTGAATTTATCTATCGGGGGAATTGTGTAACGATAAACATAATAGGAATAAGCTGCAATTAAAATTATAGCAATTAAAAGATAGGCAATTGAATAAGCCAGAGATATTTGAATGTCTTCGTATCCAAACATCACTTAACTTTTTCGTTAAAATTCTTTTCTAAGTTCCAGCTTTTCATTTTTTCAAACGTGTCGTGATCGGTTAAATCAAAATGAATTGGAGTAACAGAGACAAACTTATTTTTTATTGCGAACTGATCGCTTAGTTTTTCATTTTCAATTTCTACTAATTTACCTGTAAGCCAGTAATAATCTTTTCCGAACGGATCGGTTCTTTTCTCATAAATATCGTCCCACTTTGCTTTGCTTTGCTCGGTAACCATAATTCCTGCAATTTCGTTTTCAGGATAGTTAGGAACGTTTACGTTTAACAATGTTCCGTTTGGAAGACCGTATTCAGTAACTTTTTTTGCGAGCATCTTAGCAACTTTACTTGCGTATCTGAAATCTTTGGCTTCGTGACTTGTTACTGAAATTGCTATAGCAGGGACATCCATAATAGCTGCTTCTCTTGCTGCTGAAACAGTTCCGGAATAAATTATATTGATAGCAGTGTTTGAACCATGGTTAATTCCGGAAATTACAAGATCAGGAGATTCACCCATTATATTTCTTATTCCCATTTTAACACAATCCGCAGGAGTACCTTCAACCGCATAACCAAAAAAAGTTCCGTTTTTATAATACTCAGATACTCTCAGCGGGTATTTCATTGTTATTCCATGACCGACTGCACTTTGCTCTTCGCTTGGAGCAACGACAATTACTTCAGCAATATCTTTTAACGCATCCGCTAATGCTGCAATACCTGCCGAGTAGATTCCATCATCATTAGTTACTAAGATTTTCAATATATTTACCCTGAGTGATGTTTTAAATATAACCGTGCTAATATACTACTAAAGCGTTATACTCTCAATCAAACTTTTATTGCACAAGTAATACTATATGCTCATAATCAAACCATTTATTTTTCATCGCTTTCCGGAAATAATTTTTGGTTTTAGTACTAAGTTCGGTCATAATACAAAACCACCGCATTTCTTTAATCTTTCCTATAATGTCGGTGAGGAAAAAGAGACTGTTGATACTAACAGAAAAATATTTTTCAGAGAACTTGGATTAAATAATGAAATGGTAAGTTATCAAAAGCAGATTCACGAAGATTTTATCAGGGAAGTTAATTCATCCGGTAATTGTGGTGAAAGCGATGCTCTGATAACAGCAAAAAAAAATCTTGCACTGGCAATAAGCAGCGCTGATTGTCCGGCAATTTTCATTTATGATCCAAAGAAAAAAGTGATTGCTGCGGTTCATTCCGGCTGGAGAGGAACAGAAAAGAAAATTCTCAGAAAAACAATAATCAGATTAAAAAATGATTTTCATTCAGATGCGTCGGAATTAATTTGTTATATCGGACCTTCAATATCTCAACAGAATTATGAAGTAAGTGAAGAAGTTGCACGGAAATTTGAGAAAGAATTTGTGAAGCAGAAAGAAAACAAATTCTATCTTGATCTCGCCGGCGCTAATTATAAAATGCTTATCGATGAAGGATTGAAAAAAGTTAACATTCAGGTCTCAGCACTTTGTTCTTATGAATATGAAAATTTACTTCATTCATACAGAAGAGACGGAAATAAATCAGGAAGAGCGTTGGGGATTATAGCTATGAAAGACAATGAATGAATAAACTGCCGGTCAAAATTTTTCTTGCCTATTCAGCGCTTTGCTTTATCTGGGGCTCAACATGGATTGCAATCAGATACGGACTTGAATCATTGACACCAATATTTTCTGCCGGAGTTAGATTTTCATTTGCTTCATTCTTCATTTTTATTTTGATGAGAATCAAAAGTATTCCTCTTCAAACCGATAAGGTTGCAATCAGACTTTACCTGTTAATGGGTTTCTTTTCATTTGTAATTCCTTTTGGTTTGGTTTACTGGGCGCAGCAATTTGTTCCATCCGGAATGGCAGCAGTTCTTTTTGCAGTGTATCCATTCTGGGTTGTTATTTTTTCATACATAAGAATTCCCGGTGACTATATCGGATTCTTCAAAATATTCGGAACAGTTCTTGGCTTTGCCGGAATTGTAATCATTTTTTCCGATTCATTTGCCGGTGATATTTCAAATTATCTGATTGGAATGTTTGCAGTTGTCCTGAGCGGAATAATGCAAGCCTGGATTGCTGTTTCAATAAAAAAGTACGGTCATCATCTGCACCCGCTTTCAATGAATTTTATTCCGATGGTAATAGCAGGAATATCAATGCTGATAATTGCGTTCTTTACAGAAGATCTTTCAACTTTGAGGTTCAATCAAAATGCTTATCTGTCAATACTCTATCTTTCTTTCTTCGGAAGTGTTGTTACATTCACTTCATTTTATTGGCTGATTAAACGCGTAAACCTGGTCATACTTTCTCTGGTGGCTTTTATTACTCCTGTAGTTGCATTAGTTCTCGGCTACTTTATTTATAATGAAGTGCTTACAACACGACATTTTATTGGTGCAGCACTTGTGTTAACCGGAGTTTTATGGGCAAATTTAGGTAATCTTCTTAAGCTTAGAAAAGGTTCAATTATCAAAGCTGAATCACAATAAAAACTATGTTGAGATTACTCAAACATTATTTGGTAACATTTCCTTAATTTTAATAAAGAAAAAATTTCTATTTGGAAGATGATTAACGTAATCAGAATTAAGAATGCAACCTTTTACGGCTATCACGGTGTCAGCAATGAAGAGCAAAATGTTGGTGGCAAATTCGAAGCAGATATTGATATCTATACAGATTTTTCCGAAGCTGCAATAGATGATGATCTGAAAAAAACAGTGGATTATTTTCAGGTTTATTCTTTTCTGAGTCAATTTACTGTCAAACAAAAATATTATCTGATCGAAGCTCTGGCAGTAGATATTGCTGATGAGTTGTTAAAGCAGTTTGATAAAATAATTAAAGTGGCAGTAAGAGTGAGAAAGAAAAATCCTCCTCTTGGCGGAGTGGTTGATTATGTGGAAGCTGAAGTAATAAAAGAAAGAAAAGAAACAAATCTTTAAAGACGGAATTTAAAATAAAAAATATAGCATACATCGGTGTCGGTTCAAATGTGGGGGTGCAGATCAATAATATTGATCAGGCAATAGAGCTTATTGATTCAAATCCTTATTGCGAAGTTGAAATTGTTTCTTCAGTTTATGAAACTTCTCCGTATGGTGTTATTAATCAGAGCGAGTTTTTCAATGCAGTCTTTAAAATTAAAACATACTTCGAGGTTAAAGAGCTGTTTAAGTTTTTGAAGTCAGTCGAGCAACTTGTAGGAAGAAAAGCCAGAACCAAATGGGGACCGCGTGAAATTGATCTGGATATTCTTTTTTTCAACGATCTGATTTATGAAGATGATGAGATTACCATCCCCCATAAAGATTTATTGAACAGAGATTTTGTGATAGTTCCGCTGCTTGAAATAGAGCCTGATCTGATTCATCCTTCTATGAATAAAAAAATATCTGAAATTAGTATTTTTAAAACTAGGACTGAGCATTCTTCTGCTCATGATGAAAAATTTAACATTATCAGGAAAATACCTCATAGAGTTCTGATAAAATGAACAACGATAGACCGGACGAAAAAAATGATTTGCGCTACATCGCCGTTGAAGGTGTAATTGGCGCAGGAAAGACAAGCCTTGCAAAACGTATTGGCGATAGGCTTAATGCTAAACTTATCTTTGAACAATTTGATAATAATCCCTTCCTTGAAAAATTTTACGTTGACAGAAAGCGTTTTGCATTTCAAACACAGATGTTTTTTTTGATAAACAGATTTAAGCAGCAGCAGGAACTTCATCAGGAGGATTTATTTTCCGAACATCTGGTTTGTGATTATATCTTCGAGAAAGACCGGATTTTTGCTTACCTCAATCTTAGCAAAGATGAACTGAATCTTTACGAAAGTATTTATCCTTTACTTGCCCGTACTTTACGCAAACCTGATCTGGTTATTTTTCTTCAATCCAGTACCGACCGTTTAATTTATAATATAAAAAAACGAAACAGAAAATTTGAAAGAGCAATTACACGAAGCTATCTTGAAGAATTGAGTGAAGCATACACTCATTTTTTCTTCAGATATAATTCAACTCCGCTTTTGATTGTTAATTCAACAGAAATAGATTTTGTAAACAGCGACAGCGACTTCGAAGAATTGTTCAAACAGATTTTCAGAGAAGACAGAGGATTTACCGAATATTTTAATCCCGAAACAAGGAGGATAGTATGACGCGCATAATTCTGCTTGGAGCTGTTGTTGTACTAATTATTTTCGCAGTCAGATTTTTCAAACTATTATCTAACTTTAAATCCGCTTCAAGACCGAATGTTGATGATCTTAAAAGCAGGGCAGATTACCTGAAAAACAAATATAAGAATGTCCAAGAAGCTGACTATCGGGATATCACATCGTCAGATAAGGAAGACGATTCTTCCAAGAAGGACGATGCCTGAAAAAAAATTTGCATCAAATATCATTTACTCATTATTTAAACTTTTTCTTTCTGTTGAAGAAAATGCCGGAAGAAAAATTAGTCCTCCCAAAAAAATTCTTATAGTGCGTCAGCATAATCAGCTTGGTGATTTGCTTGCCGGTGTTTCACTTTTCAGAGCTTTGAAGGAAACCTATCCTGATTGTCATATATCACTTGTTGTCAGTCCGTTCAATTATCCCGGAATGGTTAAAAACAAATATCTTGATAGAATATACATCTTCGATAAAAAGAAATTAATCAATCCAATTTACATTTACAGAACAGTAAAATTTTTCAGAGAAAGTTACGACCTTGCAATTGTTCCTGTTGTTGTTTCAATTTCATTCACAAGTAATCTGCTTGCACGACTATCAAATTCCAAAATTCGTATTGGTGCGAATTCATTGAACGGCAAGCCAAATCCAGGTTCTTTCTTATTTGATAGAAGAATAGATATCGATTGGAGAAAACATCCTGATTCTAATGTATCGGAACGGAGTCTGGATATAGTAAGACCATTCGGTATAAATACAAATGATTACACATCTGAGATTTCTTTTGACGAAGCTGATAAGAAAGCTGCGCAAAAATTTGTTGATGAGTTTACTGACAGGAATAAAAAATTATTAATCGGGCTTCATGTTGGTGCAGGCAAGCCAGCTAACCGCTGGTCTCTTGACAAATTTGTCCTGCTTGTAAAAAGAATAGAAAATATTTATCCGGCAAATTTTTATCTGACCGGAGGATGGGCAGAGAAAGAAGAATTGAATTATCTTACAAAGCATTGTGACATTAACTTTGGAAAATTTATTAATAAACCCATTCCTCAGGTTGCTGCTTTGATTTCTATGTCTGATCTTTTCATTTCAAATGATACCGGAATTATGCACGTTGCAGGTACAACAAATACGCCGCAAATTAGTATTTTTGGACCAACGAATCCGTTTAACTGGGCACCGATTGGAATGAATAAATTTTTCATTCGTAAGTCTGAGCTTATTGATGACGTTTCAGTGGATGATGTTTATCATCTTTGTGAAATAATTCTGAGTAAAAAGGAGATTAAAAAATGAACAAGTGCATTGCAGCCGTTGATATGGGCACAAACTCATTTCACCTGATAATTGTTCAGGTTAAAAGTGATGGTTCATTTAAAATTATTGACAGAGAAAGGGAAGTAATTCGTCTCGGCTCTCACAAAGGAAAAGAATTTACATGGATATCCGAAGGTGAAATGGAAAAGGCAATTGATGTACTGAGAGACTTTGGAAAAATTGCACAGTTTTATAAGGCAGAAATAAGAGCAATTGCAACAAGCGCAATTAGAGAAGCAAAAAATAAAAGTGAGTTTATTGACCGCGTATTTGAAGAAACTGGTATAACAGTAGAAGCAGTTGATGGTAAAGTTGAAGCAGAGTTAATTTATCTTGGTGTTCAGCATGCTCTTGATGTTAAAGATAAAAGGATTTTATGTGTTGATATTGGAGGAGGCAGTACAGAGTTTCTTCTTGGCGAGAATGGAATTTCAGAATTTGCCGAGAGTATTAAAATCGGAGCAGTTAGACTCAGTAAAATGTTCTTCCCTGATTTTCATCTGACTGAATCAGGAATTGATATGTGCAGGCAATACATAAAAGACAAGCTTAATTATAATACCAATCTTCATCCAAATCATATATTTGATGTTGCAGTTGGAAGTTCAGGGACGATTGTAGCTGCAGCTTCAATCATATCTTTCCGGCGCAGCGGAAAATTTAAAAAAACATTAAATGGATTTACGTTCACTGCAAATGAAATCTTTGAATTGACTTCGGATGTGCTCAAATGTGAATCTCCTGTTGACCGGCTTTTCATTGAAGGAATGGAAATAAAAAGAGCAGATATAATTCCGGCAGGATTATTAATTCTTAGTGAGGTCTTCAATGCATTCAAGCTGAAAGAGATGACAGTTTCTGAAAATGCATTGAGAGAAGGAATTATTGTAAATACAATCATGAAAATGGATGAATTCAAGACTTTATTAGTCTAGCTTTCTTTACCTTTAACAATAGCATACCTCTCACTATATTTACACGCAAATAATCTACCTTAATGGAACAAATAAGAAATTTCTGCATAATTGCACACATAGACCACGGTAAATCCACTATTGCCGACAGGCTTCTGGAAAAAACCGGTGCGGTAACTGAACGTGAGGCAAAAGCTCAGGTTCTGGATGATATGGATCTGGAAAGAGAACGAGGAATTACTATAAAATCTCACGCCATCCAGATGCATTACACTGCAAAAAATGGTGAAAAATATATTCTCAATTTAATCGATACTCCCGGTCACGTTGATTTTAGCTATGAAGTTTCGCGTTCACTTGCAGCCTGTGAAGGCGCATTGCTCGTGGTTGATGCTGCACAGGGTGTTGAAGCACAAACAATCAGTAATCTATATCTTGCACTCGATGCAGGATTGGAAATAATTCCTGTTCTTAACAAAATAGATTTACCAAGTGCTGAGATTGAAAGAATTTCTAAACAGGTGATTGATTTGATTGGATGTAAAGAAGAAGATATTCTTAAAGTAAGTGCAAAAGCGAATATCGGGATAGATGAACTGCTGGAAGAAATTGTAAAAAGAATTCCTCCGCCAAAAGGAGATCCGGATGCACCGCTTCAGGCATTAATTTTTGATTCGATATTTGATTCTTATCGCGGTGCTGTTGCATATATTCGGGTGTTTAACGGAACTCTTCGTACAAACGATAAAATAAAATTTTTCGCAACCGACAAAGTAATGGACGCTGAGGAAATCGGAGTACTCGGTTTAAAGAAGATCAAAGTTGATGAACTTTCCGCCGGTAACGTTGGATATCTTATCGCTGGAATTAAGGACGTAAGACATACAAAAGTTGGCGATACCGTAACTCATGCAAAAAATAGTGCTGATAAACCGCTTCCCGGTTATAAGGAAGTTAAACCAATGGTTTACAGCGGATTGTATCCGACAGATTCAGATGATTACGAAGGTTTGCGTGATGCTCTTGAAAAATTCAGGTTGAATGATTCAGCACTCGTCTATCAGCCGGAAACTTCTGCTGCACTCGGTTTTGGTTTCAGATGCGGTTTCCTCGGACTTCTTCATATGGAAATAGTACAGGAAAGATTGCACAGGGAATATGATCAGACAATTATTACAACACTTCCAAACGTTGAGTATTATGTTTATAATAAAAGAGGAGAAAGGATAATTGTTGATAACCCTGCAGAGATGCCTCCGATTGGTGAGATTGAAAGAATCGAAGAGCCTTATATAAAAGCGCAGATTGTTACTCCAAGCGAATATGTTGGAAATATTATGAAACTCTCGATGGAAAAAAGAGGCACATACAAAAACACAACATATCTTGATCCTACAAGAGCGGATCTTCAATTTGAATTTCCGCTTTCAGAAATAATTTTTGATTTTTACGATAAGTTAAAATCAACGACACGCGGCTATGCATCTTTTGATTATGAATATATGGGCTATGTTGAATCTGATCTTGTTAAGCTTGATATTTTATTAAATGGTGATCCTGTTGATGCTCTTTCGATGATTGTCCATCGTGATAAAGCTTATGATTGGGGAAGGAAAGTCTGTACAAAATTAAAAGACCTTATTCCAAGGCAGATGTTTGAAGTTTCAATACAGGCTGCGATCGGTACGAAAGTAATTTCAAAATCCGTTGTAAAAGCTTTGAGAAAAAATGTTCTTGCAAAATGTTACGGTGGTGATATCACCAGAAAAAGAAAACTGCTCGAAAAACAAAAGGAAGGTAAAAAGAGAATGAAACAAGTGGGGAATGTTGAAATTCCACAGGAAGCATTTTTAGCGGTACTCCAGATAGAGGAATAATTTTATGGGGAATTTTTTTAAAAAACTTTTCAAATTTTTTAAAGTTGTTTTACTGGTTGCTCTTATTGCTTTAATAATTAAAGCGTTTGCATTTGATGCCTTTCAGATACCCAGCACTTCAATGGAGAATACTCTTAAACCGGGTGATTTTATTTTAGCAAACAAGTTTGCTTATCATATCTCAACTCCCAGGGAAATACCTTATACTAATGTGCATTTAACTCAACACAAATTTTTTGAAGTTGATAAACCGAAAATAAATGATGTGGTTGTATTTGAATTTCCGGAGGGCTTTGAAAATGATCCTCTCAGAAGCGGTTCGAAATACGTTAAAAGGATTATTGCCGGTCCTCACGATACACTCAGAATAACAGACGGTAAAATTTTTGTTAATGGGAAAACTATTGATCTGCCCGAAACATTCAAGACTCTGAATTACATCGAAAAAGATGATTGGGTGCACGATGAAATTATTTATCCTCCGGGAGCTAAATGGAACAGAGTAAGCTACGGACCAATAATAATCCCTGCTAAAGGTGATACAATAAAAATTTCACCCGAGAACTTTGAGCGCTGGCAATCTGTTATAGTAATGGATCATGGTGAACGCTCATTACTTTCTGAAGGGACAATAGTAACTCTTGATGGCAAAGCAATTTTTGAATATGTCCTTACCCAGGAGCATTATTTTGTGATTGGCGATAACTTTGAAGCAAGTATGGACAGCCGTCATTTTGGTTTTATTACTGATAACATGATTGTCGGTAAAGCTATGTTTATTTACTGGTCATTTGATTCAGAAAAAGTTGCACCCGGACCTCTTGGATTTCTTTCAGCCATCAGAGCTGATAGAATTTTCAAGGGACTAAATTAAGTTTTATAAAATTTTTTATTCATTATGAAAAATTATATCCTTTGGATATTTATTGTTTTCACATCAATAAGCTTTTCTCAGCAAAAGTATTTCATCTATTTTAAAGATAAAGGTATTGAATCATCGGTGAAACTTGAAAAAAGCAGTCCGGTTTACAATTCTGCATTGTCTCTTCTTTCAATTAAAAGTATTGAAAGAAGAATTAAAAATTTAGGTGAAGATTACTTTATCACTTATGAAGATTTGCCTCTTAATCAGGACTACATTTCGCAGCTTGAAAAAGCCGGAATCAGGATTCAAAACAAACTTCGCTGGTTTAACGCTGTTACTGCTTACCTGACTGAAACAAAAAAAAATAAAGCAGCCGGTTTTCCTTTTGTTGAAAAAATTGAACCGGTTAGAAAATTCGTTTTCAAATCTCCTGAAGTAAACGAAGCATCTTTTTTATTGAAACAACCCACTAACCAATTTTCATTTGATTATGGTCAGTCTTTTGGTCAGCTTCAGCTTTCTGACATTCCTGCGGTTCATTCGAAGGGAATTACCGGACAAGGTGTTCTTCTTGGTTTACTGGATACAGGTTTCAACTGGAAAAATCATGAATCATTAAAAGATGCAACTGTGGTAGCTGAATATGATTTCATATTCAAAGACAACTCAACACAAAACGATGCTCTCGATCACCCTGACCAGCACAATCACGGAACTCTGGTCTTTTCAATCGTTGGAGGATTTAAAGATAGTTCTCTGATCGGTTCCGCTTTCGGCTCTGACTTTATTCTGGCAAAAACAGAAGACATCAGAAGCGAAAAGCATATTGAAGAAGACAACTATGCTGCGGCACTTGAGTGGATGGAAAGTTACGGAGTTGATATAACAAGCAGCTCTTTAGGTTACAGCACTTTCGATTCGCCGGAGTTTTCTTATAGTTATTCAGATATGGATGGAAAAACCACAATTGTTACAAAAGCTGCAGAGCTGGCTTTCAGAAGAGGAGTTGTTACTATCACTTCAGCAGGCAACGAAGGTTCAACTTCCTGGCGATACATAACTGCACCTGCTGATGGAATAAATACTCTCGCAATCGGTGCTGTTAATAACAGTAATGAAGTTGCAGCATTCAGCAGTCGTGGACCGTCGTATGATGGCAGAATTAAACCCGATGTTGTTACGCAGGGAGTAAGTGTTTATTGTGCAAACCCGGGAAATTTTTCAGGTTATATTACCGCAAGCGGAACTTCAGTTTCTGCTCCTATTGCAAGTGGAATCGCTGCGTTACTCTTATCAGCTTATCCACATCTGAAAAATACTCAGGTAAGGAGTATTCTTACTGAAACTGCTGATGGTAGTGCTTCACCGGATAATGACAGAGGTTATGGATTACTTTCAGCGGTGAAAGCAATTGAATTCCCAAATCTTAAGACTTCGGAAGGAACATATATCCTGAATAAAATGTTCATAGTAAAAAATAATATCTTTCCGCAAACAGTTTTTATTCACTATTCCACCAATGGTATTGATTATACAGAAACACAGATGCAGTTTAGCGATAGTTCGAATTACACTTTTAAATTCCCGTATTTATTTAATGATGAACTGGTTGATTTTTATTTTACCTACGAGGATAACACCGGAGCTTCTTTCAGAGAACCGGTAAGTAGTAATTATAAATTTTATTATGGTTCGCTTGATATAAGTCTTAATACAGAGATAAACAAAGTTTATTCTGATTACCTAGTTAGTGAGCCTTATCCGAATCCGTTTTATCCTGGTATAAATACATTTACTTCTGTTCAAATTAAATCATTAGGAAATGAAAACCTTACAATAAGAATTATAGACCCATTAGGTCAGCAAGCAGGATATTACAGTACAGTAACCATCGATGGTGAAAACAGATTTGACTGGTATGGTAAAAATGAAAATGGTGTACCAATGGCAAGCGGCGTTTATTATTTTCTGATCGATTTGAATGGTAAGCAATATAGCCGGAATCTTGTCCTTTTAAGGTAATCAGCAAACTTTTCACAACTTTGAAATTTTTTATTTCGTAACTCCTTTATAAATCTTTTAATTAAGAAGGAATCCTCTTTATTAAGTTTAGCCAGATTTTCTTAATTTTCTTAACACCTACTCACTTTTCATTTAAAAAATATGGACAAAATAATACTAGCTTCACAATTAGAATATATTTCATCATTCCGAAAGAAAACGGACAGCCTTATCGAAGAAATGGAAACTTATGCTAAAGAGCATAACGTGCCGATTCTTTACTGGCAATCAGCAGAATTTTTAGAGCAATTAGTTCTTATAAAAAATCCAAAAAGAGTTCTGGAATTGGGTACGGCTATCGGATATTCGACTATCAGGATTGCGAGGAACTTAAAAGGTAAATCTGTTATTCATTCAATTGAGAAAAGTGCAGATAATATTACGGTAGCTAAAGAATTTATTACGAAGTCCGGCTTGATAAATAAAATTAAAGTGCTGGAAGGAGATGCAGTAAACGTTATGCCTCAGCTAAAAAAGAAGTACGATATAATTTTTCTGGATGCTGATAAGGAAGATTATAAAAGACTGTTTGATTATTCTCTTGTTCTCTTACGAAAAGGTGGAATAATGGTCGTTGATAATCTATTATGGCATGGTTACGCTGCTTCAAGCAGAGTTCCGCCAGAATATAAGGAATCAACAAAGCATATTCGTGAATTCAATTTATTATTTATGAATCAACCAAATCTTAGATCTTCAATTATTCCTGTTGGAGATGGATTAGGATTGGGTGTTAAACTCTGACTTAATTCAGTTTATTATGACATTAAATTTTTCTGACAAAAACTTTTTATCGCAGGTTGAAGATTATACTTCTAACATTCTTCAAAAAAAAGAAGATTTAAAAAAAATACTTGATACAGTAGCTGTAAATGGCAAAGAAGAAGATTTTGAAAAGTTAACCTTTACATCAAAATATATTTGCGGAATGATGCGGGTTCTTAATGCTGCGCCCAGTATACCTGAAGTAAGCAGTATTGATCAACTTAAAAAAGATTTAAATGAAAGTATCAATAAGGGAATAGAACAATTGAAGGAAATAATTTCATTTAGTTCTGAAACTCAAAGAAATTATTTCAATAAAACATATTTTACTCTCACAAAGCAGAACTTTGCTAATCTTTCACAGTTGTTCTCTGATTTAGAATCAGTGAAAAAGTATATCAACTATTTAAAACGACAAATCTGAAATTACTTCTCAGGTTTCTTCAACCAGTTTTCAAGTGCCTCGAGTAAATGCTGCATTGCAGTGATCAGCGGTTCGTGTTGCGAAGGTTCAATATCCTGAAGTATTTCATTATGAATCTGTATATACGCCTTGTTTAGCTGGTTCACAAGTTGTTTGCCTCTTCTTGAAAGCATAACCCTCATATTCCTTCTATCATCAGGATTAATTTCTCTGATTATATATTCTTTCTCCACAAGACCATCAATAATTCGTGTCAACCGGCTCGGGCTAAGACTCATTCGTTCGGCAATTTTTTTGTTGTTAATACTTTCATCTGTTCCGAATAACCTTAAACATCTGAACTCTGCCTGTGTTAAATTGTGAACCGTTGCAAGTCGTACTTCTTTCTCCTGACAATTTGCCAGTAAGCTAAAAGTTAGGTTAGCTAAACGTTCTGCGGTTTGATGTGTGTCCATAATTTCCCCGGGTTTGTGTAATTGTAAATATTGTTCATATCAAATATCAGTAATAACGATATTTGAATCAAGTAACATCAACATTTTTTTTGAACAATTATTAGCAGGACGAGAAATAATTCATTTATAAACAGTTTCGCTTTGGGTTACTAATTTAATTTTGTTTTTACCTGCCTCCGATAGTTTCTGTGAAATCTGTTCAATTTTATCCGATTTTAGTAAGCAGAATATTGTTAAAGATTCCTGATAATCAGAGTTTAATATTATTGAATTATTATTGGATAAAATTCTGTGTATAAAACTAACCTGTTCATATTCTGCTGATATGGTAGCTTTTTGAAAAAGTTGTCGGGTGGAAATCTTAGAATTGTTTATAACTTCAAAAGCTGAAAGGTAATATGCTTTGCCCAGGGGGCCAACACCCAGCTTTACTCCTCCGAAAATTCTTGAAACAATTATTAGTTGATTTCTCAGACTGAAATGCTCAATTGCATTAAGTATTCTTATACCGGCAGTTCCGTTTGGTTCACCTGCATCGGAATAGCGAACTGTTCCATCAGCTAACTTGAATGCATAACAATGATGAGATGCATCAAAATATTTCTTTTTAGCATTTGTGAGATATTCCTTTACTCCGGTTTCAGAATTAACCGGATAAATCTGTGCAATAAAAGAGGATTTGTTAAATACTGTAGTGACTTCATTAAAATCATCTACTGTTTGTATTTCATTCGGTAGATTCATATCAGAAAAGTTGTACAGTGCAAAGCATTTATAATTGATTATCAAACCTTCAATGGCTAATATAGCTAATTAAAATTTTATTTACCTTTCCTTGGAAAAAGAATTTATAACAATCAAGGGTGCAAGAGAGCACAATCTTAAGAACATTGATCTTGAGATTCCGCGTGATACATTTACGGTGATTACCGGGCTTTCCGGTTCCGGGAAATCATCACTTGCCTTCGATACAATTTATGCTGAAGGTCAGCGGCGTTATATCGAATCGCTCTCTGCATACGCACGTCAGTTTCTTGATATGCTCGAAAAACCTGATGTTGACCTGATTGAAGGTTTAAGTCCTGCAATATCAATTGAGCAAAAATCCACCACAGGCAATCCTCGTTCAACAGTTGGAACCGTTACAGAAATTTACGATTACCTTAGACTTCTTTTTGCCCGGGTTGGAATTCCCCATTGTTACAATTGCGGGAAGCCTGTAAAAAAGCAATCTTCCAATCAGATTATTGACTCAATCATTTCAACATTCAAGAATAAAAAAATATTAATTCTTTCTCCTTTAATCAGGGGCAGAAAAGGTCACTATAAAGAATTATTTGAAGAAGTTCTTTCTGATGGATTTTTAAGAGTAAGAGTTGAAGGTGAAATATTCGAAATAACAAAAGGCTTTCAGGTTGATCGTTACAAAATTCACAACATTGAAATTGTTGTTGACAGATTTACTGTTAACGAATCCAGCCATTCAAGAATTAGTGAATCAGTTGAAGTTGCTTTGAATTATGGTGAAGGAAGTATTATTGTCAATGACGGAAAAGAGGACCATTTTTACAGCAGACAGCTTGCCTGTATCGATTGTGGGATTAGTTACCGGGAACTTGCACCAAATTCGTTTTCGTTTAACTCACCATATGGTTCATGTCAGGAGTGTGAAGGTCTTGGCGAAAAAAAAGAAATTGATATTAACCTGATTATTCCTGATTGGGATAAATCTATTAACGATGAAGGTCTTGCTCCACTTGGTAAACCGCGAAAGATATGGTTTTTCACACAGCTTGAAGCTGTTGCAAAAAGTTATGGCTTTGATTTTGACACTCCGCTGAAAAAATTAACTGAAACTCAAAAAGATGTAATAATAAACGGAAGTAAAGAAAGAATTTCTTTTACATACACTTACGGTGGTGGCAAACCTGTTCAGTATATGCATCGGTTTTCAGGTATCATCAAATACCTGAAACATTATTATGATTCAACATCATCAAACAGTATCCGCGAATGGGTTGAATCTTTTATGAATACAAAAAATTGTTCAGCCTGTAACGGTGGAAGATTGAGAAAAGAATCTTTGGCTGTTAAATTCAACGGAAAAAATATAAGTGAGATAACATCTCTTTCAATCTTAAGAGCGCTGGAATTTTTTAAGAACGTAAAGCTTAAAGGAAATGAAGCACTGATTGCAAAACCAATTCTTAAAGAAGTTAATGAAAGATTGGAATTTCTTCATAATGTAGGATTAGACTATTTAACGCTGGGCCGCTCTGCAAGAACTTTATCCGGCGGCGAATCTCAAAGAATCAGACTTGCAACTCAAATCGGTACCCAGCTTGCTGGTGTGTTGTATGTTCTCGATGAACCTTCAATCGGACTTCATCAAAGCGATAATATTAAACTTATCAATTCACTAAAAAACCTTCGTGATCTCGGGAATACAATCATTGTTGTAGAACACGACAGGGAAACAATTCAAAGCTCAGATTTTATGATTGATCTTGGTCCCGGTGCAGGAGAACACGGTGGTAAAGTTATAATGGAAGGTGAAACGAAAAAGCTTCTGAACTCTGACAATGGTTTCGATTCAATTACACTTTCCTATTTAAGAAGCAGAGAAAAAATCAAAATGCCTGAGAAGAGAAGGAAAGGCAATGGAAAATTTATAACTCTTATCGGTGCAAAAGGAAATAATCTGAAGAATATTAATCTGAAAATTCCTCTCGGCACTTTAACTTTAATTACAGGAGTGAGCGGCTCGGGTAAATCATCGGTGCTGAATGAAACGCTTGTAAAAATATTAATGAATAAGTTATACAAGTCTAAATCTGTTCCGCTTCCGTATGAAAAAATTGAAGGATTAGAAAACATTGATAAAGTTATTGAGATAGATCAGTCACCAATTGGAAGAACGCCACGTTCAAATCCTGCAACTTATACTGGTTTATTCACTCACATTCGTGACTTGTTTGCACAGCTTCCTGAAGCTAAAATGAGAGGATACAAAACCGGAAGATTCAGCTTTAATGTTGCAGGTGGAAGATGTGAAGAATGTAATGGTGATGGACTGAAGAAAATTGAAATGAATTTCCTGCCTGATGTTTATGTTCATTGCGATTCCTGTAAAGGTAAAAGATACAACAGGGAAACTCTCGAAGTTCTCTATAAAACAAAATCAATTGCTGATGTTTTGGGAATGCGTGTTTCTGAAGCGCTGGATTTTTTTGAAGACCTTCCACGCATTAAAAGAAAAATAAAAGCATTGAATGACGTTGGATTGGGTTACATTACTCTTGGTCAGCAGGCAACAACTCTTTCCGGCGGAGAAGCACAAAGAGTAAAGCTCGCAACCGAATTGAGTAAAGTTTCAACCGGCAAAACACTTTATGTTCTTGATGAACCCACAACCGGACTTCACTTTGAAGATGTGAGAATTTTACTTGATGTTCTCAATAAGCTTGTTGATAAAGGTAATACCATTGTTGTTGTTGAGCATAATATGGATGTGATAAAAATGGCTGACTGGATAATTGACCTTGGTCCCGGCGGCGGTGAGTTTGGCGGAAAGATTGTAGCTGAAGGCACACCTGAACAGGTAATCAAAAATTCTAAAAGTGTTACAGGGAAATTCCTTCGAAGTGAATTTTTATAAGCCTTATCAGTTGAATATTCCCCAAAATTTATAGTCCTTTAACTAATGTTGAGAATTATTCGCTTGCTACAGCGACGCTTTTTACTTACATTTCTTCTGCGATTTCAATAACAAATTTAAAAAGGATTGAAAATTGCAAAAGAATTTCAACATTCTACCCGTTTCGATTCTCACTGTATTTTTTCTTCTAGTCCAATTAATATTCACTCCGAATCTAACTTTTAGTCAGGAACTTATCTGGAACCACACCGGCGGCCCGATGGGTGGAATCATCGGAGGTATGGATATAAACTCAAACGGTGATATCTATGCTGGTGTTTATCCTTTTATGATAGCATACACTGGTTTGTATAAATCCACTGATAACGGTGAAAGCTGGTTTAAGATAAAAACCCAGTTCGAAGACTTCCAGGTATTTTCGGTTTATATTACAAAGGAAGACCATATATGGGTAGGAACAGATTATCAAGACAAACTCTACAGATCTACGGATAACGGACTGACATGGGAAATTAAAGCGAACGGGTATAATGCATTTGAATGCTGGGCTATTGGCGAAAGTAAAGATGGAGTTCTGTTTGCGGGAGATGCAAATTCAGGACAGTTGTATCGTTCAACGGATAATGGAGAGAATTGGCAGTTCTCAGCACTCATAGCTCCGTTAGCATTTGCAGTTGATTCGAATAATGTTGTATACGCAGGTGCGTTTAATGGATTGTATTCATCGACAGATAACGGTGTTAGCTGGACACAAAATAATTTCTTCTCAGGTTATGCAGTATCCACCGTACTGATTGATACAAGCAACGGGATATACTGCGGAACAGGTTATACCTACCTGAATGGTGATGGTCTGTACTATTCGGGTGATAGCGGACAGACTTGGCGACAGCTTGGATTTGCAGGTAAAGAAGTACTTGCTTTAGCATTCGACTCGGAATGGAATCTGTTTGCCGGTACAAAGGAAGACGGATTATTCAAGACATCAGATTCAGGGCAAAGCTGGACTCAGTATCAGAATGGTATTTACAGGAAAGAAGTTTTCAAATTAGTAATAAACCAGCAGGATGATATTTTCATTGGATCTGAAGGTGGAGGGAGTGGATGGTATTTATATGGTGGTGGCGGAGTATTCAGGTCAACCAATGGAGGAGGTTCATTCGAGCAGGTTGGCTTACCAATATCTCTTGTAAAAAATATTGTTTTCAGTGGGGATAGCTTAATCATTACTTCAACACCATCAGGTGTTCAGAGCTACAATAGATTTACACAGAAATGGAAAAACCTTGGGCTTCATAATGTTGAAGCAGTAACAATCACACCATCAGAATATTTATATGCAGCAACAAGGGACGATGGTTTATACAAATCCACGGATTTAGGAAATAACTGGTTCTTAACTAATCTCACGGCTGATACTTTAATGCCTATTTACAATGTTCTGGCTATAAATGATGATACGTTGTTTGTTGCTACATTTTTTAATCTTCGAAGATCATTGGATGGAGGTGAAAACTGGAACATATTACCAATTGGAACAGGAGAATATGCGAGAGGATTACTCTTTAACAACGAAATATTATGGTTGATGGGATATGTATCGGGTCATAAATTTTATAAAAGTTCAGACATTGGTAATTCATTCGATTTATTGTATGCAGGTTACAGCAGTTCAAATGATGTAAATAAACCGATTTCTGTACTAAATAATGAACATATATTCCTAGCAATGCGTGGAAACAATCCAAATGGAATTCTACGTTCAACAGATGGAGGTGTAACTTGGGAACAAGTATTATTCAGAAGAGTTGCAACAGTATTAACTAATACTGATGGCTTAATACTTACGGGATCAACCGTTGCCTCTATTTATGATACAAATAAAATTTATTTGTCAAATAATTATGGGAATAGTTGGGATAGTTTAGCTCAACCAACAAAATGGGGCATTTATATAACAGATATGGTAAAAGATAAAGCCAATAAATATTTCTTTGGGACTTCTGGTGATGGTTTGTATGAGATAGAAATAATTACAGGTGTAGAAGAACAATGGGCTCAAATTTTTCACTTTAATCTTTTTCAAAATTTTCCAAATCCATTTAACCATAAAACCAAGATTCAGTATATGGTTAGCGGTAGGCAATTTATATCACTTAAGATTTATGATTTACTTGGCAGGGAGGTTGCCATTTTAATTGACGAAGAAATACAATCAGGCAATTATGAAATCGAATTTGATGCGTCAAATCTAACAAGCGGAATTTACTTCTACCAAATGAAAACCGGAGAATTAATGCAAACGAAAAAAATGATACTTTTAAAATGACATTGTAAAAAAGCACACACATAATTAATTATATTTTCAATCATAAAGGGAGACAAATTATGAAACAGTTATTTTCAATTTTCTTAGCATTTCTATTATCAACATTTTTACTTGCTCAAGATCAATCACCTGCTGTAGAGTTATTTTTTATTACGGAAGGTGTACCAGATTCGCTACCGGTTATTACGTGTACTTTGACTGCACAATCACAATGTTGGGGCATCCCTAATCCACCTCCACCTAATCCTGGCCAGTATTTTTTAACTGATGATTATGATAATCCCGTTTATGTTCCAACGGGAAATAATTTGGGCCAATGGTCCGCTGGTTTTGATTTTGTTACTTCTCAGAATGGATACTCTGTTTTTGCCTACGGTTTATATAAATTAACTATCAGCGGCTCTAACAAATATTTTTATCTCGATTACAGGGATTACCGGGTTGGTTATTATTCACCACCAATTAATGGGCATGTAATCGATCTATGGATAAAATATGTATACAGTGAAGACAAATTTCAATTTAGTAGTCATGATGGCTGGATTGATTATGCGGATATTATAAATGGAAAACTGTTAAATATTTGGGATATAAAACAGAAAGGAACTCAACAAACAAGTTTATTTCCGGATTATTGGGAAAATGCGCTTGTTGTTATAGAAGGTCCTGATGAGCACCCAAGATTTGCTTGGGGTAAATACCCTGGTAACATACAAGGCACAATTATCGGTTATAGAATTTATCGTTGTGCAAATCATATTCCAGGCCAGCCAGGTACGTTTAGTTTGTTTGCCTCGGTGGATGAAGATGTGTTCGAATATACTGACGAAACTTCAACAGTTGGGATAGATTATAAAGCTAACAGTTATTATATAAAATGTATTTATACAGACGATGAAGAAAGTATTTTTGAAACCTCTGCAACTAATACTATTGAGATACAGCTCGAAATCCCTCAGAAAAGATATCTATTAAACAACAGGCAACTAGTCCAAAACGAATTTAATTTATCTCAAAATTTTCCAAATCCATTCAATCCCTCTACAACGATTATTTATACTTTACAAGAAAATAGTTTTGTAACTCTGAAAGTATTTGATATTCTTGGAAATGAAATAACAACACTTGTTGATGAGCACACAGTGGCTGGAAATCACTCAGTAATATTTAATGCTTCAGAATTACCCAGTGGAATCTATTTCTATTCTCTGACAGCTGGTAATTTAACTTCGTCCAAGAAACTTATTTTACTAAAGTAAAATCCTTCAAATAAATAGAAGCCAAAATTTAACGTTTCGGCTTTGCTAAATTGTCAAGTATCTCTCAATTGTTAAAGAACCCTCCTTAAGTTATTTTCGTAAGCAAAGAAATCCCAAATTAAAATTGAAAGTAATTAAGATGAAACCTTTCAGCATTTTTTTGATTGTCACTTTAATATGCGTTTCTGATATCAATTTTTCTCAAAAATTTTATTATGAAAATCCACTCGTCGCAACTTATTCAATCGTTGCCCGCGATCCTGAAACAGGTGAAATGGGTGTTGCTGTTCAATCACATTGGTTTTCCGTTGGTTCAATTGTTTCGTGGGGAGAAGCGGGAGTTGGAGTTGTTGCAACTCAGTCTTTTGTTAATCCTGCTTTTGGTCCGGATGGACTCGAATTATTAAAATCAGGAATGACTGCTTCTGAAGTTGTTGATAAACTAATAGCTGAAGATGAAGGGAGAGATGTTCGACAGCTTGCAATTATTGATGTGAATGGAACTGTAAAAAGTTACACAGGAAAGAATTGTATTCCCGGAGCGGGAAATATTGTTGGAGAAAATTATTCCGTGCAAGCGAACTTGATGTTGAATGAAAAAGTGCCCGGTGCAATGTCAAAAGCATTTGAGGAATCAAAAGGTCCGTTAGCTGAAAGATTGATGGCGGCTTTATTTGCTGCTGAAAAAGTTGGTGGCGACATAAGAGGTAAACAATCAGCGGCAATCTTGGTAGTGAAAGGAAGATCAACAGGGAAAGTTTGGGAAGATAGATTAATTGATCTCAGAGTTGAAGATGATCCATATCCTCTTGATAAGCTTGACAGGTTATTAAAAATTCGCCGTGCTTATGGGCATATGAATGCGGGAGATCTTGCGGTTGAACACGGAGATATGGAGCTTGCAATGAAAGAATATTCAACTGCAGAGAAAATGTTTCCTGAAAATGAAGAGATGAAATACTGGCATGCAGTTACTCTTGCAACCAACGGTGATGTGGAAGGTTCACTTCCGCTTTTCAGAGATGTTTTTCAGAAAAATAAAAACTGGAAAATCCTTACTCCAAGGTTAGTCCCGATTGGATTATTAAAAGTGAACAATGAAGACCTGAAAAAAATATTATCAATCGGCGAGTGAAAAATGAAAGCAATGTTATTTGTTCTGTCTTTAAATGCTCTAATCATATTAAGTAGTTGTAAATCGGAAGAAAAAATTGAAACAACTCCAAAGCAGGGAGATACTTTTGTTCTTCCTCCTCAAAAAGAAGGGGATCAACAGCAGGCGCCAATTCAAAAGCAGGATAATATTGACCCCAAAATTGCTGCCGAGATAATTGGAGTAATCAAAGAAAATATTGCAGCAACGCAGGCAAAAGATAAAGCACGTGTGTTAAAAACTATTCATAAGGATTGTCCGCAGCTTAAATCAACAATTCAGGGAATGGATTTTGTGTTTGCAAATTATGACATGGTATTTAATCTTGAAGAAATTGAAGTCATTGAATTATCAGCTGATGATGCAAAGGTTTATTATAAGCAGACTACAAGAGCAACTCGCGGAGAAGGATATCCGCCAACACGGGCAACGGGTATTCATCTGATGAAAAAGGAAAATGGTAAATGGAAAATATTTAAGACTGAATATTTGAGCAGTGAGCAAATAATGTAAAAAGAATTAATCTCATTTTTCACAACTAACAACAGGAAATCTATGATTCATGAAACTTCTGTAAAAAACTGTCTAAGCTGTAACAGGTCAGAAAATGAAATACCTTTGGTTACCTTAACGTATTCTTCTAAGCCGGCATACATTTGTTCGCATTGTCTTCCGCTGCTTATTCATCATCCGGAACAATTAATAGGAAGATTGGAAGGCGCGGACAGGATACCTCCCGCAGAACACAACGATTAATTATTTTTAATTTGCTTTATGCGAATTAAAAAAAACATAAAATATTTAAAGTGTCAATCAGCATTACTAATGCTGATATTGTTTGCTGTTTCCTGCGATGACCATGGCATCGAACCAAGACCGCCGGAATCTTCAGGATTCAGTGGCACGGTATGGTTTCTTAATGAATGGCCTGACAGCATTAAAAGAGCTTTGATTGTTGTATTCGAAAACCCGCTTCTCACTCCGGGTGATTTTACAATTTCTAATTTAAAATTTTTAAGCAGAGAAATTCCACTCGACATTCCAAAGTATGAATTCAGCTCGCTTGATTCAGCTTATATTCCGGCAACACCCGGACCTTTTCCATCAGGCACTTATGCATACATAGCTGTTGTTCAGCAATCAACTGATGAATTGTCTCTTGCACGAAAAGATTGGTTCGTATCCGGTGTTTATTATACTCCGGGTGATACAAGTAAGCCGGGTAAATTGGTAATACCGGACAGTACTTTCGTACGAAACATAAACATATATGTTGATTTTAATAATCCACCTCCACAACCACCGGGTTACAATTGAAAAGATATTCGTTAAAATATTTTTTAAGTCGGATGATTTTTCTTTTTGCTTTCCTGTTAATCATTTCTAAAAATATTTCCGCTCAAACGTATAGTATCATCGGGAAAGTAACGGATACAAAATCAAAACCAATTCCCGGCGTAAATGTTATTCTTGTAAACACAAATTACGGTGCAGCTACTGATGAAAATGGGAACTATAAAATAATTGATATTCCATCCGGTGTTTATACAATTGAGTTTTCAGCGATCGGTTATGAAAAAATCCGGAAGGAAAATATTTCAGTTGAAAATAAATCAGTCACAGTTGATATAACATTAATCGAAACTGTAGTTGTAACTGAAGAAGTGCTCGTAACAGCGGGAAAATATGAACAGAAAAAATCAGATTTACCCGTAAGTGCCGAGATAATTCACAGCAAAGAATTTACAGAACGAAATTTCAGTAATCTTGAAGATGCGATGAGATATGTTCCGGGATTGAATATGACAGAAGATCAAATCAGTATAAGAGGCTCAAACGGCTACAGCAGAGGAACCGGTTCAAGAGCACTGCTTGCAATAGACGGCTTGCCGTTTTATACGGGTGATTCCGGTGATATTGTCTGGGAAATGATTCCGGTTTTAGAATTGCAGCGGGTTGAGATAATAAAAGGTGCTGCAAGTTCGCTTTACGGCTCATCTGCAATTGGAGGTGTGATTAACAGTATTACAAGAGATATTTCTGAAAAACCTTTGACCAATATTAATGGTTTCTACGGCTTTTACGACAGACCATACTACAGCGAATGGGATTGGTCAGGTGAGCAGAGACCATTCAACGGCTTGACTTTATCTCATTCAAATAAAATTGAAAACTTTGGTTTTAATATTTCTTTTTCAAGGCTTGAAGAATCAAGCTACAAGCAGGATGATGACTTTAAAAAATATATTGGCTTCCTTAAAACAGTTTATAACTTCACGCCGACCGCATCGCTTACATTTCTTGCCAATACATTTAACAAGCGTGCCGGACAATTCCTCTATTGGAAGGATTCACGTAACGCACTTATTCCTCCTGATCAAAATCTTGGCGATAGAATTGAAACAAACCGTTACCTGTTCGGATTAATTTATAAAACACTGCTTGGTAATGATATATTGATGAATATTAAAACCAGCTATTACCGTAATTACTTCAAGGACAATGCAGATATTCCAAATGAGTCAACATCCAATCTTTACCGTGGTGAAGTTCAATTAAATACAGCTATAAATAATTTCATTGTGTTTACGGGTGGAGTAGAAGGTAACTTTTCTAAAGTCAATTCAAGTCTCTTTGGTAATCCTGATGCTTTTGGAGCTGGTGCTTACGTTGTAACTGATATCAACTTTAATATTCCGCTAATTGCGAGTCTTGGAGTACGTTATGATTACAGCAAGCTTGATTCACTTGATGGATCGGGTGCTATATCTCCAAAACTTGGTTTGAATTATAAAATTTCTAAAGAGTTGATATTAAGATCATCTTTGGGAACCGGTTTCAGAGCGCCGACGATTGCAGAAGCATTTACTTCAACCTCAACGGGTGGAATTACTGTTAAACCAAATCCGGATATTAAGTCTGAAAATAATGTGTCTTTTGAGTTCGGGACGAACTATACACCAATCAGTCTTTTAGTTTTTGACCTGGCTGTGTTCCAGAGTGAATATTATGATTTGATTGAACCGGTAATTGATCCTTCGGACGTGAAAATTTTTTTCACAAATGTCATAAGAGCAAGAATACAGGGAATTGAATCATCGGTGAATATCAACGTTATACCAAATCAGCTCTTTCTTTCCCTGAACTACACTTACATCCGGGCGAGAGACCTTGAAACAGGAAAAGCATTAAGATATCGTCCACGTCATATTTTTTATTCAGGAATTAATTTCGCAAAATGGAATTTTGATTTTGGAATAAACTTCCGTTACACAAGTAAAGTTGAAGAAATTGATGAAGAATTGATTGATCTGGGTGTTGTGGTTGATGGTGATTTGCGTGTACCTGTTTACACAACTGATGTAAATCTTGGTTATAGCTTCATCTCAATGAACCTGCCATTGAATCTCTATCTGAATATAAAAAATATTTTCAACTACAATTATGTTGAGCTTATCGGCAACATAAGGAATCTAAGAAACTATTCTTTTGGATTTAATTTAACACTTTGAAAAATCCTTAATCCTTTCACTTGCAATTCTCATTCTAAATTTGAAATTTAAGTCAGGTTAAAATCAAACTAAGTTTTAAAAACAATATTAAGAGGTGGGCTTATGAAAAAATTAATTACTTTTCTCTGTCTGATTATTTTTGGGGAATTATCCAATGCTCAGCAGGCAAGCGATTATTTTCCCACGCAGCTTGGATTTGAATGGAAGTTCAAACAAATTCCGCTTGATTCAGTAAGTAACCCAATAAACTCATTAGCATATTACCGGATGGATAAATTTGAATCAGTTGCAAACTACCACGGGAAACAAGCTAACATTGTTCTTACAAAATCGGGTCCGCTTCAAACTATTCTTCTTCAGCCGTATTTAGATTCTCTATTTTACAATACCGAAGGAACTAATGGCTTCGAATATTTCAGTACAAAAAACATCGAACCATTTCTGATTGCACTGGATTCAATGGGTGTAGCCTCGAATTTCAGTTTCCTCAGCTTTTTCAGATCACTGCAGGATTGGTATGATATTTACAGATTTGCTGCTGGCTCAGGAGAATATACTCTGTTACAAAAAGACACCGTGATTAATATCAACTCAACTAATTATAATTTCAGATTCAGATATGTCGGAAAGAAATTGCAGGACGAAACTATCCAAACGGTGATTGGAAGTTTTAACTGTAAAAAATTTCTTATTCAGTGGAAGATCGCTTATGTACTGGGACCTTTGGTATTTGATTTACTTTCGACAACAGACTCTATCTGGATTGCACCAGGGAACTGGATTGTTCAGGATATTATTCCCGGACAGTATATCGATAATCTAACTATACTTGGTGTCCCTCCGTTTTCAATTCCAGGACTTGAAACTAAGTTAACAGATGAAATTAATAGCTTTGAAGAAGATGTAGAAACAATTCCAACTGCATTTTCTCTGGAACAAAATTATCCTAATCCTTTTAATCCAAGTACAAAAATCCGTTTCACAATCCCATCTGTCATTGCGAGCGCAGCGAAGCAATCTCAACTTGTCAGCTTAAAAGTTTATGATGTACTAGGAAACGAAATAGAAACACTCGTTAACGAAGAAAAACCAGCAGGTGCATACGAGATAACCTGGAATGCGTCAGATTTGCCAACCGGTGTATATTTTTATCAACTACAGGCAGGTGATTTCATCCAAACTAAAAAAATGGTTTTGATGAGGTAACAAAAAATATTTTTCTATCCAATCAAACCCCTGTCAATATTAGCTGGCAGGGGTTTTCATTTGCTAATTACAAATCGATTTAATTTGACTTTCTGAAAAATTAATTGCATAATATATTCAGTAATTCTTCTCTACTACGA